>JAQXIX010000038.1 GCA_029008005.1 Bacillota bacterium
ATGTGACACTACACAAACAATCATAATTTAATTTGTAAAAAACAACAAAAAACTGTTGACGTCGAGAAAAGAGAGTGCTAACATAAATTTGCAAATCAAAAAAGAGGAGTTAATTTACAAATGACACAGATTTTCAATAAGGTAAACATCGGTAAACAGAGCAAACGTTGACATCTGCCTTTGAAACAATTCACATCGTTTCATGGGGAGATGAAATTTGGATGCTCATGTAACGGTGATTGAAAATCAATGCTTAGTATGATTTATGTCGTTGCATGACAAAATGCAGCGACTTTTTTTATTAGAAGAAAGGAGAAACAGAAGGATGGTAAGAATAGGAATTATGGGATACGGTAATTTAGCAAGAGGCGTAGAAAGTGCAATAGGAAGAAACAGTGACATGACTCTCAAGGCAGTGTTCACAAGAAGAAATCCTGAAACAGTTTCAATTGCAACAGAAGGAGTTCCTGTTCTGAAATCAGAAGAAGCCGTTAATTATAAAGACGAGATTGACGTTATGATTCTTTGCGGAGGCAGTGCCAACGACCTGGGAGAACAGACCCCTTACTTCGCACAGTATTTCAACGTAGTTGACAGCTTTGACACACATGCGAAGATTTTGCAGCATTATGATGAGACACAGAGAGCAGCAGAGGACAACGGTAATCTGGCGGCAATATCATGCGGATGGGACCCGGGCCTCTTCTCAATAAACAGAATATATGCAGAATCCGCACTTCCGGGAGGCACAACTTATACATTCTGGGGCAAAGGTCTTTCACAGGGACACTCCGACGCAATCAGAAGAATAGAAGGTGTTGCCGATGCCAGACAGTATACGATTCCTGTAGAAGAAGCGCTTGACAGAATCAGAGCCGGAGAAACACCGGAACTGACAACGAGAGAAAAGCACACAAGAGAGTGTTACGTTGTTGCAGAAGAAGGCGCCGATACTGAAGCAATCAGAAACGCAATTGTAAACATGCCGAACTATTTCGACGAATACGATACGACAGTTCACTTCATATCCCAGGAAGAGCTTGACAGAAACCACAGAAGTACAGCCCACGGAGGATTCGTTCTTCATTCGGGCGCAACAGCACCGGAATACAGCAACGTGATCGAATACAGCCTGAAGCTTGATTCCAATCCGTATTTCACGGGAAGTGTGCTGGTGGCAGCAGCGAGAGCAGTTTACAGAATGAGAAATGAAGGAAGAACAGGCTGCATAACAATGGCAGATATTGCTCCGTCGTATCTGATTGAAACAGATTCGCGCAGCCTGCTCGAAACAATGATCTAATTAACAAGAAAGGGAAAAGAAAATGCCGTTAACATATCCTAATCCGTCAGTATTAAAAGAGATAGCAGACACATGCGGAACGCCCGTTATGATTTATGACGAAGACGCAGTCAGAAATACAATGAAAGAATATGTCACGAACTTCAAATCCGATATGTTCGAAACAAACGTGCTGTATGCATCAAAAGCGTTTCTCTGCAAGGCAATTGCAAAGGCAGCAGCAGAAGAGGGTCTTCACTTTGATGCAGTAAGCGGCGGTGAAATATTCTGTCTGGCAAAAGCCGGAGTACCGGCGGAAAAAATACATTTCCATGGAAACAACAAAACACCACGGGAAATAGAGGATTTTTTCAGAATGGGTCACGGGCACATAATTGTTGATAATGAAGATGAGTTAAACCTCATAATTGCAACAGCCGAAAGAGTGAAAAGCCAAATGGATATTCTGATAAGAGTGAATCCGGGTGTAGAAGCTCATACACACGAATACATAGCAACAGCAACGAAGGATTCCAAATTCGGAGTATCAATAGATAAAGAAGAAACAATCAGGAACATGATTAATTCCGTAGCGGAAAGTGATTATCTTAATTTCGGAGGATTTCACTCACATATAGGATCGCAGATTCTCGAGGTTGAAGCCTTTGCAATGGAAATCAGGGTTATGTTCGACTTCCTTGATAAAGTAGCGAACAGCTGGGGAGTAACTGTTGAAGAACTGGACCTGGGAGGAGGCTTCGCCATCAGATATACGGAAGAAGACAACCCGCCTTCGACAGAAGAAGTTTGCTCGAGGATAATTGCCCTTTGCGAAGAGGAGGTGGTGCAGCGAAAGCTGCCTATCAAGCGACTGATGATAGAACCGGGAAGAAGTGTTGTCGGCGATGCCGGATACACTCTTTATACTGCAGGATGCCGCAAAAGCACAGACTCCAGAGAATACATATTCATAGACGGAGGTATGGCAGATAACATCAGACCGGCACTTTACGATGCAGTATACACATGCCGCAATATTTCGCGGGATGAGGCAGAAGCAGACAGAACATATGCAATAGCCGGAAAGTGCTGCGAATCGGGAGATATCCTTATTAAAGAAGCAAGCCTTCCGGAAACGGCCCCGGGAGATTTAATACTCGTTCATGCTACCGGTGCATATGGTTACAGCATGGCATCAAATTACAACAGATTGGGACGCCCGGCTGTAGTCTTCACATCGGGAGATACTTACCGCACGGTTCTGAGGCGGGAGACATATGAAGATATGATGGCTCTGGACGTTGAATAAATAAAATAGAATACTACAAAATCACAAATGGAAAAGCAGATAATGAAAGGAAAAACGAAAATGGAAAGAATAACAGGATCAATAGTAGCATTAATTACACCTTTTAAGGAAGATGGATCGGTAAATTACGATGTACTTGCACAGCTTATAGATTTTCATCTCGAGAATGAAACCGATGCGCTTCTGATTCTCGGAACAACAAGCGAATCACCGACAATGTCCCATGAAGAAGACTGCGAAATCTGTAAGTTTACTGTTGACCGTGTAGCCGGAAGGATCCCGGTAATCGCCAGCAGCGGATCAAACAGCACTGATACTGTAATCGAAAAGAGTCTCATGCTCCAGGATCTCGGTGCAGATGCGGTTCTTAATATTTCACCATACTATAACAAGGCAAATGATCTGGGAATGTACCATCATTTCGCAGATGTAGCCGACGCTATAGAAATTCCGGAAATTATCTATAACATCCCGGGAAGAACAGGAATCAATATTAAGTCAAGTATCATTGAAGAACTGGCTCAGCATGACAGAATAATCGGTATCAAGGAAGCGAGCGGCAACATGTCCTATGTAGCAGAAATAGCACATCTGGCAAATGAGAACTTCGCAATATACAGCGGTAACGATGATATGATTCTGCCTATACTTTCAATGGGAGGAAGTGGAGTTATCTCAGTTGTTGCCAACATGCTGCCGAAGGAAACTCACGACATGGTAATGACTTACCTTAACGGAGACGCAGCAGCAGCTACAGCTGAACAGCTTAGACTTATGCCGCTCATCAAGGATCTGTTTATCGAAGTAAATCCAATTATGATTAAGGAAGCTATGAACATTATGGGAATGAATGTCGGCGGATACAGAAGACCGCTTTGCAATGCTACGGCAGAACATGTTGCACATCTTAGAGAATCCATGAGAAGGGCAGGAATAGAATGTTAAATATTGCGATATACGGATACGGCAGAATGGGCCATGAAATAGAAAATGTAATTGAGGGAACTGATGGAGCAAATGTCGTATCGTTAATAGACATTTCGGGCGAAGAACGGACGGGAACACCTGATATCCTTGTGGAATTCGCAACAGCTGACAGCCATGACGGAGCACTTGAATATGCCTTGGCAAACAATATTCCTCTTGTTTGCGGAACAACAGGACTGAGCGAGGAACAAATGCGTGCAATGCACGAAGCAGCCGAAAAAATTCCTGTTTTATACAGTTCGAATTATTCTTATGGAATATATTCCGTCAGAAAACTGCTGGTTCTCGCAGCAAAGCTCCTCGACCGGGAAGACTGGGATGCAGAAGTTGTTGAGGCTCATCACAAGAAAAAGCTGGACGCGCCGAGCGGAACAGCGAAGACCTTAATCGAAGAATTAGGCGGTATGGACAGAATTTCGGGCGTTCATGCACTTCGAGGAGGAACGGAAGCCGGCAGACATACAGTAACGTTTTTCGGAGATAATGAGCAGATCACAATAGAACATCACGCACAGAGCAGAAGAATATTCGCAGTCGGAGCTGTGAAGGCAGCTCTCCGAATGAGCAGAACCCCGGGATTTTATTCCCTTGATGACATTCTCGGATAAGATGCGTAATTCTTAATAAACACAGATTAAAAAAGGAGCTGTTGCACTATGCAGTTAGTGTAGCGGCTCTTTTCGTGTGCCAAGTAAAGAACAACAAAAAGCGAAGACCTGATATATAGCTACTTGATGCATAATTAAGCAGCTTTTATAATTAGAGAAAAGGAGGAAGAAGAAGGTGGATCTTATTAAACGAATAATTATTACGACAGTAATTCTTATATTTGGCGCAGTGAGTTTTTTCGGATTAAGCAAGTGGGCAGAAAATCCGGAAACATATAATGGAACGACAGCTAAAATTGAAGAACTGCAAAATAACGCAATCGGATTAACAACGGCAGCGACGGGAACAGCAACACTAGCGGCAGCAGTACCCGGAGACGCAACAACGCCGGTAGCAAATAAACTGGCTGATGTGGCAGGTTATATGGTAATCGTGTATGCGGCACTGACGACGGAAAAATATATTATGGTACTGGCAGGAGCTCTGCTTTTTAAGATTGCAATTCCCCTTGCTGCAGTAGTAGTCAGTGCACTGATAATTGCCGGAAAAACAGAAACAAGGTGGACATATATAGTATTAAGAGTTCTGGCAGTATTTATTGTATTATGGGCGCTTGTGCCGGCAAGTATGTATATTTCGACAAAGGTGCAGGATATATACGAAACTACGGCCCGGACAAAACTGGAGCAGGTTGATAAAGAAAACAAGCAGATAGAGAAAGAGGCAGAAGCAGAGAAAAAGGCAAACAATAAAAAAAGCAGTAATCTTTTTGACAAGATTTATGAAAAGGTAAAAAACGTTACAGTTGATGCCAAGTCGACAGCGAAGCAAAAGGCAAAGGAATTTGAAACAGCCCTTGATAACATGATAGAGGGTGTTGCCATAATGATAGTTACAACCTGTGTAATACCGTTTATAGTAATGGCGATTCTGTTGTGGGTTGCCAAGCTGATTGTAATACCGGATGCACAATTCAGAATACCCAGATTGCCGAAAGCATCAAAATATCTAAAGAGGCAGAAGGAACGCATCAATGATACAGAATAAAATAAAAACAATAATAAAAGAAACAATAACAAAATACCGGCTCATTGACCGGGGGGATGCAGTAGTGGTAGGGATTTCCGGCGGACCTGATTCAGTGTGTCTTTTCGATGTGCTGTCGAATCTGGCGGAAGAGCTTGACCTGACACTTTATCCGGTTCACATAAATCACGGATTCAGACCGGGAGCGGCAGAGGAAGATCAGGCATACGCTGAGAAGTTCTGTTCAGACAGAGGATTTCCATGCAAAAGCCACAAGATAGACTGCAGTGCCATGGCGAAAGAGTTAGGGATGACATCTGAAGAGGCAGGACGAAAGGCGAGATATGATACATTCAGAGAAAGGTGCAGGGAACTGGCAGATGGAGGTATTCCTCACGAGAAGATAAAAATCGCAGTAGCACATAATGCCAACGACCAGGCAGAAACGATAATCTTCAGGATTTTGCGAGGAACCGGCACGGATGGACTGGCAGGAATAGAGTATAAAAGAATGGAAGGAGATTTTGCGGTAGTAAGACCTCTGCTTGATGTGTGGCGCCGGGATATAGAAGAATACTGCGCAGATAAAAATCTGAATCCGGCAAGAGACCACACGAACGAAGAAGCACTTTACGCCAGAAATAAAATACGGCTGGAGCTTTTGCCGTATCTGGAAAAAGAATATAACAGCAATATTATGGCGGGCCTCGTGCGATTGGGAGAAATTGCCGCAGCAGATAAAAGTTATCTCTGGCAAAGTGCAGAAGAGTCGATGGAAAAAATTCGCATGGGCGGCAGCGAGAAAGAAGTGATTCTGAATCGGGAAGAAATGGCAAAGCTGCATGATGCAGTAAGACACAGAATAATAATGAAAGCTTTCAGGGAAATCGGACTGATCGGAGACGTTACAGCCGAGAGGCTGGCAGCGGCGGACAAGATAATAATGAAGAAACAGGGGCCGAAGACGGTGGAATTCCCGAGAGGACATAAAATAACTGTGGCGAAGGGAAAAGTACACATCGGTCGGTGTTGAATAAAGCTGTAAATTATGATAAAATAAAAGGCAAAATTTGTTGATTGGACACAAAATCCAGGGAGGGTATAGAGCTTGAAAAAATTCAGTAAAAATTTAACAGTCTATCTGATAATAATATCGGTGGCACTGCTTGTGTTCTGGATGCTGAGCGGCGACAAAGAGCCGCCGATGAAGGAAGTAAAAACATCCACCATGATATCATATCTGAAGGACAAAGATGTTGAAAGCATAAATGTTACAGAGACTAAACTGACGGCAACTCTGGCATCGGGGGATATTGTGTATGCTTATGTCAACAGCATTGTTGATATGGAATACATATATAATCAGTATATTATGCCGCAGGTTGAAGATAAGACGCTAAAGCTTGACAGCGATGCGCCGAAAGAAGAGTCGCTGCTGATGTCATTGCTGCCGACAATTATTATGGTAGGACTTATGGTGTTCTTCTTCGTATTTATTATGCGGCAGCAGGGAGGAGGCGGCAAAGCCATGTCCTTCGGGAAGAGCCGCGCGAAACTGCAGAAGCAGTCAGATTTGAAGAAGATTACATTTAAGGATGTTGCCGGACTCAAGGAAGAAAAGGAAGAGCTTGAAGAAATCGTAGACTTCCTCAAGCATCCGGGAAAATACAACAGTCTCGGCGCGAGAATACCGAAGGGAATTCTCCTTGTAGGTCCTCCGGGAACAGGTAAGACATATATTTCCAAGGCAACAGCAGGGGAAGCCGGCGTACCGTTCTTCACAATAAGCGGTTCGGATTTCGTGGAAATGTTTGTTGGTGTAGGTGCTTCGCGAGTCAGAGACCTTTTCGAACAGGCCAAGAAAAATGCACCGTGTATCGTGTTCATAGATGAAATTGACGCAGTCGGACGTAAGAGAGGTGCAGGCCTCGGCGGCGGACACGACGAAAGAGAACAGACACTTAACCAGCTGCTGGTTGAAATGGATGGTTTCGGCGAAAACTCAGGAATAATAATCCTGGCAGCTACAAACAGACCTGATGTTCTTGACCCGGCACTTCTCAGACCGGGAAGATTTGACAGACAGATTGTAATAGGAGTTCCGGATATAACAGGTAGAGAAGATATTTTCAAAGTGCACTCAAGAAACAAGCCTCTTGACAAGGATGTTGATGCGAAAGTGCTGGCGAGAAGAACACCGGGATTCACACCTGCCGATATTGAAAACATGCTTAATGAAGCAGCGCTTCTGGCAGCCAGAAGAAACGGCATGGTAATAAGAATGGAAGAAATTGAAGAAGCCATAACGAAGGTAATCGCAGGACCGGAGAAGAAGAGCAGAGTAATAAGCGAAGATGAAAGAAAACTCACTGCATATCACGAGGCCGGACATGCAGTTGTAGCACATTGCCTGCCAAAGACAGATCCTGTTCATCAGATTACAATTATTCCTAGAGGAAGAGCCGGCGGATTTACCATGATACTTCCTAAGGAAGACAAGTATTACGGAACCAAAGAAGAAATGAGAGAACAGATTGTTCATCTTCTTGGAGGAAGAGTTGCGGAGAAACTGACTCTTGATGATATAAGCACCGGAGCAAGCAACGATATTCAGAGAGCAACAGACATAGCCAGAGAGATGGTTACAAAGTATGGATTCAGCGACAAGCTGGGACCGGTAAACTACAGCTCATCTGATGAAGTGTTCCTGGGCAAGGACTTCACATCGAAACAGGCATACTCAGAAGAAACAGCCAACGAAATAGATGAAGAAGTAAAGGCAATCATAGAGGAAGCATACGACAAGGCAATTACAATACTTGAAGAGCACATGGATCAGCTCAAGGCAGTGGCGGAAGGACTGCTTGCTGTTGAAACCCTTGATGGGGATCAGTTCCTGCAGCTTTATAATGGAGATAAGACACCTGAAGAGCTTGAAGCAGATACAAAGGCACAGGCCGAAGAAAGAAAAGCACGCGACAAGGAAGAAGCAAAGGCCGCAGCCGCTAAAAGAAAGCAGGAGCAGGAAGAGCGGGAAAAAGAAGAACTCAGGAAGCAGGAAGCTCTTGAGGAACTGACAAAGACTATAGAAGAACAAGGGAAAAACGCCAAGTTCAAGCCAAGAATCATGACATATAACGATGTTACGAACAGGGCTGAACCGGTAGAAGTAAAGAAAACACAAGCACCTGAACCTGAACCGGAAAAAGATCCTGAGTCAGCAGCAGACGACGATATTCCGACAGAAGAGGAACTGGCTGTTTATGACACGGACTATATGAATGATGATGAAGATTCCGGGAGGAAAGAATAATGAAAGTTACAGTTGCAGACTGCTTAACCCTTGAGGCTTTTGCCGGTGCCGAAGTTGTTGCCGGCAAATTTGCCACAAGAAATGCAGTAAAAGCAATATCGGTACTGGAGTCATGCGAAGAAGAGGATTTGAAGCTTTTTTCGGGAGACAGAACCGAAATTCTCATGACAGGCTTTCTCGGCATTAAAGATGATATTGAGAAGCAGTGTCGCGTTGTTGAAATACTGGCGTCCAAAGGCTGCGCCGCTCTGGTCGTGTGCTTTATTGAAGAAGGTATCGGCCGGATTGATGAGCGTCTGATAAGTACAGCGGAATCCTGTGGATTGCCGCTGATTAGAATGCCGGAGGGAACGAGATATTCTCAAGTAATCAATCAGGTAATTGACAGAGTTCTGTATGGCGAGAATTTCAGAAACACATTGATTAACAATACTGTATTTCATTTGCTGAATTTCGAGAAGCACAGCAATTTCCAGTCGGCTCTGAAGGAAGCTGCCATAAACAATGATTTCCAGATTGTTCTTTTGAGCGAGGATTTTAATCCGCTCTTTACAGTTGAAACAAGACATGAAGTTTCACTGGCAGAGGCAATCAGACTGGGAAAAGAAAAAAATCTCGAAAGAGAGTCGAACAAAGTGTATACGCTTATTGACGTTGACGGCGCTCTTACATACTGGGGACTTGTTTACATCGGCGGTGAGAAATACTACATGCTGATTGTGGATAACGAAGATTCCTATTCCGCAGGTGAAATAACTAAACTGGCGGAAATAATTGAGCTCGCAATGGGCATGTGGAAATATACACCGGAGCGTGATGCCAAATCCGAGTTTATGAAAGCGCTCATACGCGGGAACAAGAGCCTGGCATATACGCTGCAGGATGAGGCACGAATCAGGGGTGAAGATATTGTCAGCACATTTTTCATAAAAGATGTGCCTAGAGAAACAGAGAATCAGCTGTTTTCGGATTTTGAGAAAAAAACCGAACTGGAAATAATGCGCCTGGTTGAGGACAACGAGACGTATGGAATGATACTGAATCTCGAAAACGGAGAAACTACAACACAGCAGCAGCAGGACTGTACAGCTCTGTTTAATAAGCTTAAGGAAAGCAAAGGCGCCAGAATTTTCCATGTGACGGGAATAAACGGAATAGAAGGCGCCGGAGATGCGTATAAGCTTATAAGCGAAAGCTGGAGCCTGGTGCAGAATGTGTTTCCGTATAAAAGAGTATTCACCAAGTATGAACTGACTCTCGTAAATAATTGTATCAACATACATATACAGAGCGGTTTCGTTAAAAAGAATTACATGGAACTGCTGGAACCGTTTAAGAAGGCGGGAGAAAATAAAGGCAGGCAGCTTCTGGAAACGCTGGAGACTTTCGTACTCGATGCGGGAATGAACAGCAGCAAGACAGCAGAGTTCATGGATATTCATGCCAATACGGTTCAGTACAGACTTAAAAAAATCAATGAGATGCTGGGTGTTGAGGTCACAGGAAACAGAGTAATTCCGGGACTGACTATGGCTCTGGCGTTGAAGCGACTTGAGAGAACAGTAAGTTAGGCAGAAGAATCGAAACAAAGTTGTATAAATATTGCACAAGGGGTTAATAAGGCAAAAGCTTTTGTGTATAATTTATAGATGATAAAAGGAAAATCAAGATAAGGAGACGAGGATATGTATTTTAATTATCTGGAAAAAGCAGATCCTGAGGTAACAGCTTCAATAAAGAGAGAGATAAACCGTCAGGAGACAAAGATCGAGATGATCGCATCAGAGAACTTTGTAAACTATGAAATCATGGAAGCTGCAGGAA
>JAQXIX010000039.1 GCA_029008005.1 Bacillota bacterium
AATATACAGTTTTCATATGCCTTGTTTTATTTTTCTGAGTGGATATCTAGTGAAAGATAAACTGGCGTCTAATAATTACTATAAACAGAACCATATGTTGCTAATATACTACTTATTTGGGTATTTGCTGGTTATTGTTACGAAATCATTGATGTCTGGGACACTGGTTATAATAAATCCATTTACTCCCCCAATAGCTTTGTGGTATTTATTTACATTGTTCATTCTGCGAACATTGGCTCCTTGGCTGGTAAAAGTAAAGCTAGTTGTCCCTTGGTGTTTTATTCTGAGTTTAATTTTAGGCTTAACTAGTTGTATAGGCAGTGAATTTTCATTATCAAGAACGATATGCATGATGCCATACTTTGCGGTTGGTTTACTAGTCGACAAAGATATTATAGATAGAATTAGAAAAACGAATATAATAATCAAAATAATCATTGTTTCGAGTGGAGTTGCAATTGAAACATTGTTTATGTATCTGTTTATGAAAATCGGTAAATTCAATTACAGTATTTTATGGATGAAGAATGGATATGCAGAATCAAATATTGACAATTTGGAAGGAATAGTATTCAGAGCGGGGCTTTGTTTCGTGTCCTTGACAATTTGTTTAGCATTATTTGTTTCTATGACAAATAAGAAGTGTTTCTTAACAAAGTGGGGAAGAAATAGTTTGGCTGTATATTTGCTTCATATTGTATTCTATCTAATTTTGCGAAAATACATGTGCTTGAGTGAGGAGGTATATGCAAGTAATTGTTCCGTTATTATTCCTGTAATTATTAGCGGGATAATCGTTTTGATACTTTCGACAAATTGTGTAAGTACTGCTATAAATAAAATAACGCTCAGACTTGGAAAGATAACGTATAGTATAGAGTAGAGAAGTTAACGATGGTTTCAAATCGAAGCAAATATTCTTTCGAATACATGCCTATGAGCATCATTGATGTCAGACATAGAAGCCTTGGATTGATCTCTTGTAGTAGGGGAACGGTATGGTGGGAACAAATGTGGATAGATTAATACAATATGATGCAGGAGTTCCAACGTATAACAGAATAGCTTCTTTGATATGGAGAACTCTCGTGCTACACATTTTTTGAACAGAATGATTTGTTATGTGTATATATAAGTTACAGTAAAGAATTCAATAGCAGAGAATTAAGGAATGATTAGCAATACAAACTTTGATAGATTAATTGAATGCAATGGAAGAATCAACACATTATTATCATTAATTGAAGAGTGGAAGGATAATCAGATTGGTTTAGCTAATAGAATTTGTTTTACAAATTCTATGATTCCTCAGAAACGTAATATTAGTACTGTTGCGGTATTCTATTTTAGACTATATGGAGGTGGCACCGAAAAGGTAACGGCATTACATGCAAATTTATTAGTTGAAATGGGTTATAGAGTTATCTTAATAACTGAAGAGTATTGTCCTGAAAAAGAATTTCAGATATCACCTCAAGTTATTCGGGAATTTATTCCGTACGAAAAGCCACTGTCAAAAGATACCTACGAGAAACGAGGACGAGCGCTTGAAGAAATATGTACCAAACATAACGTTGATCTATTCTTGTATGAATCTTTTGGTGTAATGGTTTCGTTTTGGGATACTTTATTAATCAAGTCATTGGGGATTCCAGTTGTTATGCAATTTCATGGAGTTCTATCTATGCAAATGATTTACAATAGAAGGAAATCAAGAAATCGGCTGGCGACATATTTACTGGCAGATCGAGTAATTGTATTGTCTCATGTTGAGAAGTTATGTTGGGCGAGTTTAGGCGTAAAAGCTGTATACGCTCCTAACCCAATAGAAGCGAGTGCTTACAATTTTGATTATCATAAGGGTAAGTATGTACTTTGGGCCGGGCGCATGGACGATAGACAAAAACGACCGATTGATGCATTAAAGATTATAGCACTGGTAAAAAAGAAGATTCCTGATGTAAAACTAGTGATGGTCGGCGGGGGAGATGAGTCAACTGATAAAATCAAATTAAAAGCAGAGGATTTCGGTGTTGCTGACAATGTTGAAATAATGGGATTTGTTCCCAATATGGAAAAGTATTATCAAAACGCATCAATACAATTAGTTACATCAAGCTTTGAGGCATTCTCAATGGTCATTTATGAATCAAGAATTGCAGGATTACCGTTGGTGTGCTATGACATGCCATATCTCGAAATGTTAAAGAATCGCGATTCATTTTTTCCTATTGAACAGGGAGACATAGAAGGTGCTGCAGGGGCAATAATTCGATTAATGAGCGACGATAGATTACATCGTGAATATTCTGATAAAGCAAAACTAGTTGCAGAGGGATTTCTGCATTATAGTGTTTCAGATGCACTAAAAGCCATATTCGAAGACGTATTTGAACCATATAAAAACGGCACTTCAAATAGAGAATTTGGCATTGGCTTAGAAACCCTTTTGTACCATTATGATCTTGGTGCCGAAAAGCACAATGAAAGAGTTAATAATCTTAGAAGAAAAATTGAGAAACTATCCGAAAAAAATAAAAAGCTGGCAGAAAAGAACAAAAAGCTAACTGAAAAGAACAATGAAGCATACAATAAACTGAAAGCAGTAAAAGATTCTAAATCGTATAGAATTGGCAAGCTAATAACATTACCGTACAGAAAAATACGGTCTGACGGCAGATGGCGTGGTCGGGCCTAAGACGTTGAAGAAAGCGAAAACAATCAAGAGATAGAAGCTATGGACAATCCGAAAAAGAGATATTCGATAGGGGAAATGTCTGTTGTGACAGGCGTTTCAATATCTACACTCAGATACTACGACAAAGAAAAAATCCTTACGCCGGCAGTGCGAAACGAAAAGAGCGGATATAGATATTATTCAGCAAAGCAGCTGGATTTATTGCATTGCATCAAGTTCCTTCAGTCATTCGGGTTCACCTTAGAGGATATAAGAACCTTCCTGGACAACCACGACTATGACTGGATGGAAAAGACCATGGAGGATAACGTCGTCAAGCTGAAGAAGGAGATTGAGGACCTTCAGAAGCAGGTTAAATCAATAGAAGCTCTGGTGCAGAGAATGCGGCAGGGCAGACTTATGCAGAACGAGCTTGATGACAGAAGGGATGGTCACCCGATAGAAATAACTACTCTCAAAAAAACATGGGTGCTGTCAACACGAAAGAGGAGCAAGCTGGATGCAGACGTGTTTTTTTTAGACAGATGCATGGAGCTTCAGAGACTGAGAAATGAAAACAATCTGTTTACAGCAGGACCGTATATTGCCGTATTTCATGACGGCTATGAAAAGCAGTTCAATAAACAGGAGGGTGATCTTGAAGTATGTGTGCCCGTGTTCAAAGAAGAGGGGCAGCAATGCAGGTACTTAAGGGAATTCGGAGGTGAACTGGCGGTGGGAACCGTACATGTGGGATCATACAGAACAATGAGAAAGACATATGATTATCTGGTGGACTGGATTAATAACCACGGCTATGAAATAATCGGGCCTTCCTATGAATACTATTATATGGATGTAAGCACCGAGAGTGATGAAGCAGAATTCATAACCAAAATTTACTTCCCGGTAAAGTAAACTCTAAACTTGAGGTTCAGGGTTTAGAAAAGAATAATTCAGATAAGAAAGAGAAGCGCATTTCAATGGACGTTCCCAATGAAGTGCGTTTTTTATTGAAAATTACAGTTTAACGAGATAACTATATAACGGGATAAAGCACAAAACGCCGATTCGACTCCAAAGGCTTGACTTGGAACCCTAGTTTAGACTTTAAAATTAATACATACAAAAGTAGCTAATTGATTAAACCGGGAGGGAAAAGTATGGAACATTCAAAAAAGACTGTCTATCCTTACATTCCGAATTCAGCGCCTGAAGTCCAAAAAGAAATGATGGAGGCGGTTGGCGTTGATAATCTGTGGGATCTGTATGAAGAGGTGCCTGAGGAACTGAGATTCCGGGGGACTCTGGACATACCTCCTGCAATTTTGGATGAGTATAGCATGAAGAAACATATCAATGGAGTGCTGAGCAAGAACATCTCGGCAAGTGACTATATCAGTTTTCTGGGAGCAGGATGTGCCAACCATTATGTTCCGGCCGTTGTGGACGAAATTACTACGCGGGGAGAATTTCTGACGTGCTATGGTGCAGAAAGCTGGGCGGATCATGGCAAGTATCAGACATATGTTGAATACAACAGTATGCTGGCTGAACTGCTGGAAACAGAGGTGATGAGCGTTCCGCAGTATGACGGCGGTCAGGCACTGGCAACAGCAATATGTATGGCAAACAGAATTAATGGGAGAAAGAAAACTCTTTTACCTGCCTCAATGAATCCACAGAACAAGAAAATCGTTGAGAATTATCTGGACAGCGTCCAGAAGGAGCTTGTTGTTGATTACGAGTATATTGCTTTTGATCGTGAAACGGGATTAATAGACATAGATGATTTCAAGGCCAAGCTGACAGACAGGGTGTCATCGGTAGTGCTGGAGCCGGTAAGTTTTCTGGGAGTCATGGAAGCAAACATTGCAGAACTCGGCAAGCTTATCAAAGATGTCGGAGCAGAATTCATAGTATATGTTGATCCGATTTCTCTGGGCTTAATTGAGGCGCCGGTGAACTACGGAGCAGATATCGTATGCGGAGACCTGCACAGCCTGGGACTTCATCTGGCATGCGGAAACGGTCAGGCCGGGTTTATTTCCACATTGGGACAGGCAAAATACCTGAACGAATACAAAGATTTCATTTACGGATTCTGTGAGCCTGAGGTTCCGGGTGAATATGTATTCGGAAATCTCATGATAGAAAGAACTCACTATGCACAGAGAGCCAAAGGCAAAGAATACTCCGGTACGGGAGTAAATCTGTGGATGGTTTCTGCGGCAGTTTATATGGCCCTTATGGGACCGAAAGGGTTCCGAGAAATAGATAGAACAATACTTTATCACAGTGCATATGGAGCCAAGAAACTGTCGGCTGTTCCGGGAATAAAGCTGACTTTCAGCGGAGCAGCGTTTCAGGAAATAGCAGTGGATTTCAATGAAAGCGGCAAAAGCGTTGCTGAGATTAATAAAGCATTACTGGATAAAGGAATATTTGGCGGATTAGACCTGTCATCGGATTTTCCTGAACTGGGACAGAGCGCCCTGTACTGTTTTACCGAAGTAACAGGTAAAGAGGAAATAGACACGCTGGCCGATGCTCTGGCAGAGATTCTCAGACAGGAAGGGAGGTAAAGAAATGGCAAGAAATAAGGAAACACTGCTTCGTGATTTTCATGAAGCTAAATGGGACGAGCCGATTATTTATGAAATGTCAACTCCCGGTGAAAGAGGAATAATACCTCCTGCGGCAGATCCGCAGATAGTTGAAGAAGTTCCGTATGCGGAGGATCTGATTCCGAAAGTTCTTAGAAGAAAGAAGGCTCCTGATCTTCCTGAAGTGGGGCAGATGAGAGTTAACCGGCATTACATGAGACTGTCCCAGGAAACCATGGGAGATGATGTGTCTGTAGATATTGGAGAGGGAACATGTACTATGAAGTACAGTCCTAAAATTCAGGAACATACAGTAGCCCACAATCATAAGATTACAGATATACACCCTATGCAGGATCCATCAACGATGCAGGGAATTCTTGAAATTTACCATGAGGTTGAAAGATACATGAAGTCTATTTCAGGTATGGACTGCTTTTGCTTCCAGCCGGGTGGCGGAGCTCATGCCGTGTTCACAAATGCTTCAATCGTAAGAAGGTATTTCAGAGACAGGGGGGAGGATAGGAATGAAATAATAACAACAATCTTTTCCCACCCATGCGATGCAGGCAGCCCGGCTACAGCAGGCTTCAAGGTTATCGATTTGATGAACGATCCTGTTCAGGGATATCCTGCGCTGGAGGCGTTCAAGGCGGCACTGTCCGAAAGGACTGCGGCAATTTTCATCACAAATCCTGAAGATACCGGACTGTTCAATCCGAGAATAAAGGAATATGTTGAGGCGGCTCATGCTGTAGGGGCATTGGCAGTTTACGACCAGGCTAATGTCAATGGAATCATGGGAATTACCAGAGCCAGAGAAGCCGGTTTCGATCTTATCCATTACAACCTTCACAAGACCTTCTCATCGCCTCATGGCGGAATGGGGCCGGGGTGCGGAGCAATAGGCGCGAAAGAAGAACTCAGAGATTATATGCCTGTACCTCGCATCGTGAAAAATGCAGATGGAACATTTGACCTGGATTGGAACGGCAGCGAACATACAATCGGACAGGTAAGATCATTCTTCGGCAATGCACAGGTTGTTCTGAGAGCCTATATGTGGCTCAGATCACTTGGACCTGAAGGAGTGCGTGAAGCGGCAATGTGTGCGGTTCTGAATAATCAGTACATGATTAAACAGATAGAAAAGATAAAAGGCGTAACAATGTATTACGGCGAGGGCAAGAGGAGAATCGAACAGTGCAGATACAGCTGGGAACAGCTGCAGAAGGACACCGGACTTGGTACAGAGGATGTATTAAGAAGAATGGTTGACTACGGCTGTGAGCATTACTGGGAGAGCCATCACCCTCACATAGTACCTGAACCCTTTACCCTTGAGCCTACAGACAGCTTCTCAAAGAATGATATAGACGAATTCGTAGCAGTAATGAAGAAGATAGCAGAGGAATGCTATGAGAATCCTGAGATAGTGAGAACTGCACCTCACAATGCACCTTGTCACGGAATAAAAAACTATTACGAAGAGGATCCTGAGAAGATTATCTGCTCCTGGAGGCAGTACAAGAAGATTTATGGAGAGGATTAAAACTGTTGGTCTGATTATTAATCCTGTGGCCGGAATAGGCGGGCCTGCGGGATTAAAAGGCAGCGACGGTGAACAGATTCAAAAGATAGCCCTGCAGCGTGGAGCGGTAAGGCAGTCAGGCAAACGTGCTGAAACAGCCCTGAATCAAATCAAAGGGTGTGCAGAGAATATCCGGATACTCTGTGCCCCGGGTGAGATGGGGGAAGAAATCCTCCGGAATTCCGGATTCAGCTACCGTGTGGCAGGAACAACAGGAGAGATAACAGTTCCCGAAGATACAGAACGTATAGCTGCACAGATGAAGGACAGCGTGGATATTCTGCTCTTTGCAGGAGGGGATGGGACTGCCAGAAATATTTATAATGCTGTAGGGGACAGCGTTCCGGTAATAGGAATCCCCGCCGGCGTCAAAATTCATTCGGGAGTTTTCGCGATAAACCCTTCTGCAGCAGGAAAGGTACTGGAGGCATTCATAACAGCATCAAAGATTTCATGTCGCATGGCAGAAGTCATCGATCTTGACGAAGAACAGTACAGAAATGGCCGCATAGGAGATACGCTGTACGGCTATATGCCGGTGCCTTCAATCGGAGCCGGCATGCAGAATCCGAAGGCGGCATCTCATAACGGGGAGAACGATTTAGAGGGGATATGTGCTGAAATCAGGGACATGATGGCACAGCAGCCGGGGGACACAGTCTACATAATGGGCGCAGGAAGTACTGTTCAGGCAGTTGAGAGCTTCCTGGGAATTGACGGTACACTTCTGGGATTGGATGTGTTGAAAGACGGAAAACTGATTGCAAAGGACGTAACTGCAGAAGAACTCGTTAAAATCACCGCGTCGGAAAAATGCCGGCTAGTTTTAACAGCAATAGGGGGACAGGGGCATATTTTTGGCAGAGGAAATCAGCAGCTGAAACCTGATGTAATTAGAAATATCGGCATAGATAATATCTGGATTGTGGCTGCGGCTTCAAAGATATATTCCCTTCCGCAGCAGACTCTGCTGGTTGACACCGGGGATGCTTCCCTTGATGAGCAGCTGGCAGGCTATCACCAGGTCATCGTTGGGTGGCAGGAACGACTGGTTTGCAGGGTAATGTAAGTCATATAATCCATATTGTTCATAGAAAGGAGATACGAAAATGGGAGAAATAGTTAGTGCAAACAGGAAAAAAATAGGATTGTTTTCCTGTGTATTATTTGGATTGGGCGTAATGTTTCCAATTGCACCGGCAGGTGTATGGGGAGTAATAATGCCGCTGTCACAGGGGCATATGGGCTTTTGCTATTTGCTGGCGGTGATCCCTATGACATTCACAGCATGGAGCTTCGGTAGCATGGGAGCTGCATTCCCTAGAGCCGGATCATCATATACATTTGCCGGAAGCGGAATTCATCCATATGCAGGATTTATTACAGGATGGGGGATTTTGCTTGACTACATTCTGTTCCCGCTTATGAACTACATCATGCTGGCAATCTATACCCAGCAGCTGTTCCCGAGCTGGAACTACAATGTAATCATTGTTGGTTCAATCCTTCTTATATGTGTGATAAATCTGATGGGTATCAAGAGTATTGCCAGTGTTAACAATATCATTACACTGTTTGGCTTTGTTGCAATGCTCTGGTTTATATTCTCTGCATTCGGTGCAGCTTCGGATGGTGTAGGAATCGGACTTTCAAGCAAGGGGTTCATTAATCCGGAGACATTTGACTTCAGTCTTATTCTGGCAGGGACATCGATCGCATGCTTCTCATTCCTGGGATTTGACACAATCACAACGCTGGCAGAGGACATTAAGATTCCGGAAAAGAATCTGCCTAGGTCAACCATACTCTCATGTCTGATTATGGCAGCAATATTCGTTGTTTCATCATTCATCGGACAGTGCGTATATCCTGACTACAACTCATATGCAGATCCCGACTCGGCATTTGTTGATGTGGCTCAGGCAGCAGGCGGAGGCACTCTGCTGACTCTGGTAAGCATCGCACTGGTTGTGTGTGCCTTTGCATTCTCACTTGACATGATTGCCGGAGCAACAAGAGTTCTTTATGGAATGGGCCGTGACGGGGTTCTTCCAAGGAAGTTCTTCGGATATGCCAATTCCAAGGGCGTTCCGGTATGGAATGTACTGCTGATAACTGCAGTATGCCTGGTATTCTCAAACATGTCACTGGGAGATCTGATTCCGATAATAAACTTCGGTGGGCTGTTTGCGTTTATTATGGTTAATCTTAGCGTTATTGTTTACTTCTTTATTAGGAAAAAGCAGCGTCGGGGAATAGGCAATATTATAAAGTATCTGATTATGCCGGGATTCGGATTCATAATCGTAATCCTCCTGTGGCTGAATCTGAGCAGAATGGCAATGATTGTTGGTTTCAGCTGGATGGCTCTGGGCATTATATATCTGGCAATCTGGAGCAAAGGCTTCAAGAGAAATATCATCGGCTTCACATCGGAGTCTGCTGAAGAAATAGAAGCTGAAACAGCAGCAGATGCAGAGAAGAGTGAAAGATAGCATTGAGATAGCATAGCATCGATATAACAATGAAATTACAAGGAGATAAAACATAATGAGCGAATTTCGTGTCAATAATGAAAGGAAACCTGTAGCGCCATACATGGCTATAGGAATCTCTGCAGTATCCTACGGAATCAGCAAGCGAGCTGATATACAGAGAAATCTTGATAATATCGAGAATTTGATTAACGGTGCGATTACAACAGTTGATATCAATATGCCGGTTAAACTGGTTGTCTTGGCAGAGGGATCTCTGACAGGCTTTACTGACGAAGTGTTTGATTTGCCTCATAAGTTCTGTTCAGAGGAGCTGTTCATTGATATTCCGGGGCCTGAGACGGAACGTTTGGGCAAGCTGGCGAAACAGTTCAGGACTCACATAGTTGTTCAATGTAAGGCAAGATGGCCGGAGGTTATATCAGACAGGTATTTTAATACACTGTTCATTATCGGTCCGGATGGAACCATTGTGCACAAAGCGGCTAAAAATCATCTCTGGTGCAGGGAGCATTCCTGTACGCCACACGATGTATATGACCGATGGGTTGAACTGTTCGGTGATGGAATTGATGCATTCTATCCTGTTTACAAGTCGGATGAAATCGGGAACATAGGTACAATATGCTGCAGCGACGGAGAATATCCGGAGGCAGTGAGAGCGCTGGCATTTAACGGCGCCGAGGTAGTGTGCAGACCAAGCGAAGCGATGCCGATGACAGGAAGCAGTTATCCGGGCGGCGGCGGCTGGATGATTCAGAATCAGGGACATGCACAGTTCAATTCTCTGTACATGATTTGTCCTAACGTTGGTCCTGTATACGTTACGCCGGAAATGTCCCATCCATTTGATGTGGGCGGCGGCAGCTCACATATCTGCGACTATCTTGGCAATGTTATTTCATACAACGCATCGGGAACGAACAGTATTGTTGCTGCAACCATTGATATTGAACAGCTGAGACAGTTCAGAACGATGAACCTCAATTCAAATTGGACAAAGGATCTCAGGACAGAACTGTTTAAGCATATGTATGATGAGCCGATTCACCCTAAAAACTTATGGCTGAACAGTGAGCCTAAGACACATTCTGAGGTGGACGAGGTTTACAGACAGAATATTCAGCGCCTCATAGACAGGGGCACGTACACAGAACCGTATCTTAAATTTGAAGGCTGCAGAAATCAGTGTGCACCTACCACTGCTGAAGAATGGAGAGAGATATCAAAGCTCTGGGATAAGTAGTTTCAGAACAGAAATGAATACAGCAAGATATGAGCCCCGCATTGACGTAAAGTACTATTCAGCTTATAATTGCAGAGTAATCATTTTAGGAGAAACAACATGAAAAAAATACTTATCACCGGCGGAGCCGGCTTCATCGGAGCAAACTTCATATATTACATGCAGGACAGGCATCCTGACTACAGACTCATATGTGTGGACAGTCTCACATATGCAGGAAACATGTCAACCCTTGAAAAGGCCATGGCGAAGGACAACTTCGTTTTCTACAGGACTGACATATGTGATCGCCAGGCAATCTATGAGATCTTTGAGAAAGAGCAGCCTGACATCGTAGTGAATTTCGCAGCGGAAAGTCACGTTGACCGCTCAATCGAGAATCCGGAGGTATTCCTGGATACGAATATCAAGGGCACAATGGTAATGATGGACGCTGCCAGGAAATACGGTGTTGAACGCTATCATCAGGTTTCCACCGATGAAGTATACGGTGATCTGCCTCTTGACAGGCCGGATCTCTTTTTCACTGAGGAAACCCCAATAACAACCAGCTCGCCATACAGCTCCTCCAAGGCAGCGGCGGATCTGCTGGTTCAGGCTTATCACAGAACCTACGGCCTGCCGGTTACAATTTCTCGGTGTTCCAACAACTACGGACCGTATCAGTTCCCTGAAAAGCTTATACCCCTCATGATTGCCAACGCGCTGGCAGAGAAGCCTTTGCCTGTCTACGGTGAGGGACTTAATGTCCGTGACTGGCTCTATGTTGAGGATCACTGCAAAGCCATCGACATGATTATCCATGACGGCGTTGTGGGTGAGGTCTATAACATCGGCGGCCACAACGAAATGAAAAACATCGACATCGTCAAGATAATATGCAAGGCTCTGGGCAAGTCAGAAGATCTGATAACCTACGTTACGGACCGCAAAGGCCACGATATGCGTTATGCCATTGACCCGGAAAAGATCCACAGGGAGCTGGGTTGGCTTCCGGACACAATGTTTGCAGATGGAATACAGAAAACAATTCAGTGGTATCTTGATAACAGGCCGTGGTGGGAACAGATAATAAGCGGGGAGTACATGGACTACTACGAGAAAATGTACGGCGACAGATAATGGGCACCGGATCGCTTCAGGGAGCAGGTGGCCATGGCGGTTCCCTCGTGAGATTCATAATAGTGGGAATAATCAATACCCTGGTGGGTGCCGGTGTGATGTTTTTCATGTACAACATCGCAGGCGCCGGCTACTGGGTGTCCTCGGCTCTGAATTACATTGTGGGAAGCATCGTGAGTTATTTCCTGAATAAGTACTTCACCTTCAGGCAAAAGCAGAAATCCCTGAGGATTGTTCTCAGCTTCATCGCCAACATCTGTGTCTGCTACCTTATTGCCTACGGTGTGGCAAGACCTTTGGTTGGGATGATGCTCAGCGGCAGCCCTGCAGCAGTTACCGATAACATTTCAATGCTGCTGGGCATGGCGGTTTTCGTAGGGCTTAACTACCTGGGCCAGAGATTCGTCGTGTTCAGATAACCCGTCGGAAAATTTTACAAAACTCATACATAACCTGCAAACTTTCATAAAGTTTGCGGGTTATTCTTTTATTGCATTAAAGAAGTTCATATATTGCAAAGAAGAAAAAGAGGTATTGATTATGATAAATAATACATTAGGAAGGGATGACAGGATGTTCTG
>JAQXIX010000040.1 GCA_029008005.1 Bacillota bacterium
GAGAGTTCCGTCATATATTCTGTAGGCTCTCCTCAGTGTGCCTTCGTATGTAAATCCGCACTTTTCGATTACTCTCTGACTGCGCAGATTGCTGTTCCCCGTTCTTATCATCAGAATATCAAGATTCAGCGTTTCAAAAGCATACGCCATGATTCTCTTCGCAGCCTCTGTCATGTAGCCTTTGCCCCATTTCGCCTTTGCCAGGGAGTAGCCCATTTCTTTACTTCTTATATCCGGTCTGTATTTATCGGGTTCCAGACCGATGCTCCCTATTACTTTCCCGCTCTCTCGTTCGACAATGGCCCACGTCTCATTTACTCTGAACAATTCATCTATTATTTTTCGAGACTCTGCCGGATTGTCATGGGGCTTCCATCCGGCATGGGGTCCTACATCCGGGTCTTTGGCATATTCATAAAGATCCCCTGCATCTGCAGCCTTCCATCCCCTTAAAATAAGACGTTCCGTTTCCAGCTGCGGCACTCGGATTCGCTTTCTTAACATAGTGCTTCCTTTCGGTTGTATCTGAACTTTCACTATTCTGTGGTACTGAGAATTTCCTTATTCTTCTCAACCTGGCTGACCTTCATCTCCGATACATCTTCTGGATCTACCTCGTCATTTAACGCCAGTATTGTCGGTCCCAGATAGACAGTTTTAAGTACTTCTCCGTTCAAAGAGATTTTGCTGTATTCCGTAAAGTTCTGTCCTTTAATATAATACTTTTCTCCGATCTGAACGATTTCGTCTATCTTGATTTCCTTAACTCCCATTCGCATATCGGTTGCTTTATATGGGTTCTTACCGCCGAATACATAATAATCGCCATAAAGCATGTCATAAGACAGCGCCTCCAGGTTCTTCGAATAATCTTCGCTGTTTCTGTAATTCTGGTGGTACTTCGTCATTATTCCTGCATTGATTCCCAGTCTCTTAAGCAGCTCTGAGGATATTTCGAAGGTGGATGTATCCTTATCCTTCTTTTTAAGACCGAAATTGCTCCAGATTATATATTCCGACGAATACAGGTTGCCGTTGTCCAGCTGATCTTCAACAATATCAAGGGCAGGCAGATGATCTCCGTAGGCTACGAGAACAACATCCTCATTGAAGTCCTCAAGAGCGTTCACCAGTTCTCCGAGGAAAACATCCATCTCATAAACCTGGTTTACGTAATATTCCCATGCCCATTTGCTCTCTTCGTCCGGTGCCTCCGTTACTTTGATTACAGGATCCTTCAGTGTCTCTTCCGTAGGATACTTGCCATGTCCCTGAACGGATATTGTATATATGTAATCCTTGCCCTCTGTGCTGTTAAGCGCATCAAGAATCTGTTCTGTCAGCAATGCATCCTTAGCCCAGTTCTTAGGTGTTTTAACAACGTTGTTCATGTATTCAAGACAGGTGAATGTGTCAAATCCCATGTTTTTGAAAACGACATTTCTGTTATAAAAAGCGCCTCTGTGATTATGTATTGCATGGGAAGTGTATCCGAGATGTTTCAGATCAAAAGGCACTGTTTCACATGTTTTCTCTGTAAGTACGCTTTTGTACGGATATTCTCCCGGTCCGAAGAAACGTGCACTGACTCCTGTTATCGCCTCGAACTCAACGTTAGCCGTTCCCGCTCCGACTGCGGGAACCTCTAGATATCCTGTTGAACATTTCTTCGAAAGCCGCCTGAAATTAGGAATCGCATCCTGAGAAAATTTAATGTTTTCTATCCTTGAAGGATCTATATATGACTCCAGCTGAAGGAAAATAATGTTCGGCTTTTTTCCGGCATCAGCCGGAATTTCATCATCCTTGCCCGGGGTATACTTATTATCTTCACCGAGTTCGCCTTTCGTGAAAATCGATTGGATTGAATCCTCCGAGTACTCGGTCGGTTTGCTGATTCCTGTCTTTGCCCATGTAATCATAAACGAATATGCGACGCCGTTATCTCTGTATGCGTACGCCAGGTTCGCGAAGAATGTATCCAGAACTCCGGTTTTCATGCCGCCTTCAATGGCACCGAATGTGGCAAGTATTATTACGAGCACGGTAGCCGTAATTTTCTTGTAGTTTAATTTTTCCGTGAGTTTCGGTGTCTTTCTGAAAAGAATTATTGCTCCCAGTACAAGCAGGCCGACTACAACACAGGCAATTATTATAGTTATCTTGTTAAAATAATTGGTGATAATCTGTGCGCCCTCTTCAAGGTTGCTCAGGTCTTTAACGTTAAACGGCGTCATTCTGTTGGCAAGCACAACGCCATTTGTAATTCCTATCGCCAGCCATACAAGAGAAAGCATACATGTCGCGAAAACCCTTCTCTTGAAAAAAAGAGAAAAACTGATTACAACATATATCAGCATCATGTTACATATGAAAACAAGCGGATGCGCGCATGCAAAAGCAACGCTTCCGATAAGTGAATGCCTGCCCAGTGTTTCTATTATCAGTGTAATTAATATAGCAATTATTAGAAGCATCAAAGGATATCTGTCGTACAGATATCTGACGCCTGATTTAATTTTATTCATTAATGCTCTCCCGATCCTCAGTATATTTCGCGATACAGTTCGCTATCTCTGCGAATTCCCCAATTGTCAACGTTTCTGCTCTGCGTCGCGGATCTGTTTCTGTTGTTATCAGTATGTGTTCGATATCTTTTTTCTCCAGGCCTCTGACCCCTGTGAGTGAATTAAGCAAAGTCTTTCTGCGCTGTCCGAACCCGGCCTTCACACATGCGAAGAACAGGTCTCTATCAATTAACTCCGCAGGCTTTTCTTCCCGAAGTTTAAGATTAAGAACTGCCGAATCCACTTTGGGTCTCGGTACGAATACTGCCGCCGGAACTGTTGCTACCTTCGACACTGTGCAGTAATACTGAACCGCTACAGATATCGCTCCGTAACTCTTGGTTCCCGGTCCGGAATTAATTCTGTCCGCTACTTCTTTCTGCATCATTACTGTGATACTGTCCGCATTGACTTCAGCTTCAAGCAGCTTCATAATAATCGGCGTCGTAATATAATAGGGCAGATTGCCCATTATTCTTACCTTGCCGCTAAAAGCGCCTTCGCTTCTTTTTCTCTCTATTATTTCATTTAAATCCGTCTTAAGAACATCCCTGTTGATTACTTCCACATTATCGAAATCCGCGAGGGCCTCCTCCAGAATCGGTATAAGCCTGCTGTCTATTTCAACAGCCACGACTGCCGCTGCTGCCTTTGCTGCTTCTGCAGTAAGGCTTCCTATTCCGGGACCGATTTCTATAACCAGATCTTCGGCGTCAACCTCCGCTCCCTCAACAATATCACGGAGTACATTGACATCTGTGATGAAGTTCTGGCCGAGGCTTTTGGAAAGACTGAATCCATAGCGTGCCTTAATGTATTCTATTGTCCTCGGTGAATATAATTCCATCAATCAGTATCCTCTGTTTCTGCTATAGCTGCTTCAACTTCTTCGGCCGTTATTCCGAATGCATTAAGTCTCCTGCAGAAGGTTTTGCTGTTGGCGTGTCCTATTCCAAGCTGTGCCCCCAGAGCATCTCTCTTTTTTCCGGAGTCGTCTCTTCCGCAAAGTCCCCACCTGACCATATCTGACATGGTGATCTCAGCTCGCGAATTTTCCTGCCTGCATCTTGCTTTTTTAAGAGCTTCGATTATACTTTCCGGCGCAGCGTTTTCTATTCCGATATCTCCGTTTTTTTCGGCAAGTCCTCTGTCAAGAAAGGCCTGCTTCGCATCCGGAAATCTTTCTGTTATTCGTTTCCTTATCTGTTCGCCTGCATGATCCGGATCTGTGAATACTATTATCCCCGTCGTTTCGTAAGCCTTTCTGATCAGCTCCCAGGTCTGCGGTCTTATACCGTACCCGTGAGTTTCTACTGTCAGGCACTCTACTGCGGCTCTCACAGCCGTTGTATCATCTCTTCCTTCTACGACGATTGTTTCTTTTATCTTCATTTATCCTCTTTTTCTTTCGGAATGTATAAGCTTTCACCCGGTTTTATCAGTTTAAGCCTTCGTGCCTGCTCCTCCAGGTTCTCAAGGCTGTCGATATTTTTAAGTTCCTTTTCTTTTTCTTTCTTTTCTTCGAGCAGCTGTTCCTGTTTCTTCATTACGGTATTCTGCTCTTTCTTAAGCAGAATTATCTTAGTCACCGACACTCCGATAAGCGCCAGAATAACTACCGCAATTACAATCAGAATAATGCGTCGCAGCGCCTGTTTCTGCCTGAGCGCTCTTTTTCTTTTCTGACTTCTTTCGAATTGGGGCTCACCGGCAAAAGCTTTTGCTTCGTTTTCTTTTTCTCTCTTTTCCCGACGCTGCTTTCTCGCTTCTTCCATGTCAATGACACGGCTGCTGTTTTTAAATTGTCTGCTCCTTCTTTTTCTTTTCATCGCCGTCTCCCTGACATTTCATACTGAATTACGGCAGATAGTTTTCCGGATTTCTGAAGCTTCCGTTAACTTTCACACCGAAATGTATGTGCGGTCCTGTACTTCTGCCTGTACTTCCCGATTCTGCTATATGCTTGCCCTGGTACACCTTATCTCCTACTCTGACAAGCAGTTTGCTGTTGTGAGCATAGTACGTATGCACTCCGTTCTGGTGGTCTATAACGACAAGGTTTCCGTAGGAACCGTGGTATCCCGCTTCAATAACTGTACCTCCGTCAGATGCCAGTACATCCGTACCCATTGAACATGCCATATCGATACCATCATGATTTCTTCCCCATCTAGGACCGTATCTCGATGATATTCTGTAACTGCCGTTCGTAGGCCATATGTACGTGCCTGTTCCTGTTGTCGGCGGTGTTTTAGCAGTTCCGACACTGACAATTTTAGCTACCGGTTCCTTTGTGACTTCTTTGGAGATAACCCTGTTATCCGATACTTCTCCGTTAACATATACAGTTTCCTCGACTATGTGCGAGCTTCCGTTTTCTCCTTTTCTCTCGATTCTTGTTGTTCCTCTGTACAACTCGTCTGTTTTCTTTTCCTCGACCTCATATTTTATCGTCTGGTCATAAGTTCTTTTCTCTGTTACCTTGACGCTGAGCAGAGGCGCTTTCTGAATAATAAGAATCGGACTTCCGACTTCAAGCTTTTTCGGATCTATATTTTCATTTGTCGCCAGAATATCTTTTTCCTGAAGACCGTAATCGGTCGCAATATCCGAAAGGGTTTCTCCGACAACAACAGTATGTGTTGTTTCCTTGGTTCCGCTTGTGCAGAGGATTTCCACCATTTCATCCCTTGTCTTGATATCTTCCACATCCGTGTTGCTTTTTTTGATTTCTATATCATCTGTTATAACGGCTTCAATAACTTCCGAGCCCTTCTTACCGCTTGCATAAATATCCTTTATATCTCCCAGAACATCTGCCGCAACCTCTTTATTGGCAACAGCTCCGGCTTTCTTACCATCGATGTATATTCCGTATGCCTTAACGTTCAGGTCACCCATATATGTAAGTCTTCTGAGAACGTCATCTTGTCGGTCAATAGTAATATCATCATCGAATACTAATATTCTCTTGAATTTAATATCATTTCGCGCATCGATAACAACTTCCTGATTTCTCTCTTCGGTAAGTGCATCCCTTACCATCTCGGTTATCTGAAGCACATCATCTCTGTTCTTCACGTATCCGAGAGTTTTGCCGTTATACGAGTACTCGTAAACAGAGAAATTATTGATGAACGTTCCTGTTATTACAATTATCAGTATCAGTACAGAAAGCGCAATCAGAAGCTCTGCTTTTTTCTTATCACAAAATTCTCCCAGCTCTCTGAATTTCTGAACTACCGGGTTGTTATTGCGTCTTTCTTTCCTTAGTTTCGCCAGTTTGACTGCGGTTTCCCTTGCCTGTATTCGCTTTACTTCCGCATCTCTTACAAGCTGATCCAGTTCCTCCGGTGACTCTGCTTCCCTGATTTTCTTACGGCTTATGTGCCCCAGGTATTCTCTCCACGAAAAGGAAGGGACAAGCTGTACTTCAGTTGAAACCTCTGTTCCGTGAACCTTGACTATGCCCGCTCCGAGTTCCGCAGATTTCTTGGCGATTTTTCTCTGCTTTCTCAGCTGCTTTTTCAGCGCACCCTTCTCTTCTTTTTCCCTGCGAAGCTGCTCCTCTAATTCATGCTTTACCTGTTCATATTCCCTTTTCGTTTCTTCTCTTTTTTTCTTCTGGAGAGCTCGCTGCTCTTCTATAATGCGCTGGAATTCCTTATGTTCTTCCTTTTTCTTACGGCGCTGCCTTTCAGCGATTTTTTTTCGCTCTTCTTCAATAGCCTTTTTCTCTGTGCGCTGTCTTTCCGCTGCAATTTTTTTAGCGCTGGCATATGCCCGCTTTTCCTCTGCAGTAAGCTTTCTCTCAATATTCCTTCTAATCCGCTCAGCGTCCTTCTCTACACTCCGGTCATTAGTCTTCGCATGCCTTTCAAATATTTTGCGGGGGTCATGAACTTCAGGCTCGGGAACATTATGGACCATTTCCTCGCTTCTCTTTCTGAAGGAAGCGACCATATCATTTATGCTGTCTGCTTCTCCCGAAACTTTTCCTATTTGATTTCTGTTTTTGTTTTCTTTATCTCCCAAAAGCAATGGCACCTTTCTCCTGTATCAAGTATGCCTGTATCGCGACATTCTTCACAGGTGTATTTTATATCCATGTAATCCATTTCAAATCCGTTATCCGTAAGGAGCACGGCTCTTTCTGCATTAAGTGAATCCACCGTTTCTTTTATTGCCGTCGTACTCTCTTTTTTATCAACTTTGTCGGAAATGATTATCTTCGAAATTTCTCTGTTAAGTCTGTTTATCTCATTGTCTATTTCTTTTATTCTCGGTATTTTGAAGTATATTTCACGTCTTCTTTCTTCCGCTTCTTCTTCTTCGCGCGTTCTCAGCTCCTCATAGTATTTCATGATTTTACCTGTCGAAAGACCGCCGCTCTTTGCCGATTCGTTTTCGGCTTCTTTGCGGTTAAGAAGAATTTTGTTTACGTATTTAATGTTCGGACTGGAAATTCCCGTCGTTCCGGCACATGCCTCGAGCACCTGCTCAAGAGTGAATCCCATTTCGCCGAACCAGCTGTCCATAATCTTTTTCTCTTCTTCTGTTGCGTTCCTGTTAAATCCCAGAGCTCGGAACACTCTCTTATATAAATGTTGTTTTTTATCTTCTTCTGCGAGACGTCTTTCTACGTCTTCTGCTGTTCGAAGACCGTCTCCTGCCCAGTCTCGAACTACTGCTTCCACATACCTGGTGCCGGTGCTTTTGCCTCTGGTCGCACAGTGCTCAAAGGCATACGTAATAAGTTCCGGCGTCGCGTTATATGTGTCCGCCCACGAAATTATTTCATTGCATTCCGAACTGTTTATCATTCTTCCTGCTATCTTCTCAATATCTGCCAGCATCCTTCTTATCTCTGCATCTGCCGGTCCGTCATCTTCTTCAGTAAATATCTGCGGTTCCTCTTCTCCGTACAGAATTTCCTTCAGCCGCAGAAACTCTATATCATAATCAAATCTGCCTCCGTCTTTGCGGTGAATTTTTTTAACAGCGCCCATCTGCTCCCAGTAGTTCCACGCCTTGAAAACATCTTCAATATCCATATTAAGATGTTTGGCAATGTCCTCGTTGGAAAAATCCACGCCAATATCCGCATACATGAGAGAAAACAGATATACTTTCACGTAATCTCCCGGTGCGCCGGGCATATATTCATTTATAAAAAGGTTTTCTACATTAGTGTCGTGAAGAAAATAATCCTTGTAGCCTTCTCTTCTAAATGCCATTTTCTACTCTCCGCAGCGGTACAGACATCAGAAAGTGCTGATGCTTCCCGCACTATCAACAAATTTCGTGATTTTATCTACCCAGGCAACTTTAACTGTTCCCGTTGGACCGCTTCTCTGTTTAGCCAAAATAACCTCGCACTCTCCCGGATTCTCAGTATCTTCATTGTAATATTCATCTCTGTAGAGAAATATTACGATATCCGCATCCTGCTCTATGGATCCCGATTCTCTCAAGTCAGATAGCATAGGTCTGTGGTCTGTTCTTGTTTCAGGTGCTCTCGAAAGCTGTGAAAGCACTACAACAGGGCAGTCCAGTTCTCTGGCCAGGAGCTTAAGATTTCTTGAAATCGTTGAAATCTCCTGGGTTCTGGAATCTGCCTTCCCTTCCGGGGTCATTAGCTGCAGGTAGTCGATAAGAACAAGATCAAGAGATTTTTCTGCCTTAAGTCTTCTGCACTTGCTCTTCATCTCCATTAAGGTTATTCCCGCCGTATCATCAATATGAATATCTGCCTCAGATAATATATCGAGAGCTTCATTTATGTCATCCCAGTCATGTCTCTCCAGGCGTCCGGTTTTCAGCTTCTGCATTTCAACCTTTGACTCCATGGACAAAAGTCTCTGCCCCAGCTGCTCTTTTGCCATTTCCATACTGAAAATCATGACGGATGCCTTGCCCTTGACTGCTGCATTTAATGCCAGTGTCAGTGCAAAGGCTGTTTTTCCCATTGCCGGCCTAGCCGCGAGAATTATCAGGTCTGATTTCTGCAACCCTGATGTTTTGCTGTCCAGATCTTTAAATCCTGTCGTTATTCCCGTCAGACCGCCGTCCAGCTGGGACGCCTTCTCAATTGTCACTATATTGTCAATGAGCACGTCCTTGATATGTGTATACTGACCCTTCTGCCGCGCCTGCGATATCTGAAATATTCCGCTTTCGGCATAGTCCAGAAGTGCGTTGGCATCCATTGAATCTTCATACCCTTTGGCAACAACGTCATCTGCCATGGTAATCATTTTTCTGACTGAGGATTTCTCGGCAACAATCTTCGCGTACTGCTCGGCATTGGCCAGTGTCGGTGTCTCGGATGACAGTGAGCCGACATATGCTCTGCCGCCAACCATGTTGAGTGTGTTTCTTTTTTCCAGACACTCTGAAACGGTAAGCGCATCAACAGGTTCATTTCGCTTACCCAGTTCGGTTATTGCTCTGAAGATTTCCTTATGGCTTTCGTCATAAAAATCTTCCGCTTTAACGGTTTCGATTACATCATAAAGGGCGTCCTTTGACAGGAGCGCTGCCCCAAGCACTGCTTTCTCAGCATCCTGATTGTGAGGAGGTATTCTTCCTTCCATAACAACTCCTTAAAGAGAACTACGCAGTTAAATTGTTACATTTATCTTCATCTTAGCTGAAACATCCTGGAAAAGCTTAACTGTTACTGTCGTCTCTCCTGTCTGCTTAATAGGTCCTTCCATGACAATCTTTTTCTTGTCAACAACAATGCCTTCCTGGCTTTCAAGTGCGTCTGCAATGTCTTTGGATGTTATTGATCCGAAAAGCTTCCCGTTGTCGCCGCCTTTTGACTGTATTGTAACAACTGTATTCTCAAGCTTCGCTGCCTGTTTCTCTGCGGCTTTTTTCTGTTCTGCTCTTTTTTCTTCGGCTATTGCCTTTTGCTTCTCAAGGTTTCTGATGTTTCCCTCTGTTGCTTCTTTAGCTAGTCCCTTCGGCAAAAGCATATTGCGAGCGTATCCGTCACTTACCTTGACAACTTCTCCTGCTTTACCTGTACCTTTAACGTCTTTCGTAAGAATAACAATCATTATTTTATCCTCCTATTGTGATGTTTTTAAGAATTCTTCAATTTTGTCGAGTATTTCTTCCGGTGAGCAGTCGACTCTGGCACCTGCAGTATTCAAGTGCCCGCCCCCTCCGAAGTTTTCCATTACTTTCTGTACATTAATATTTCCAAGTGACCTGGCGCTTATTACTGTTCCGCCTATTCTGTCACTGCCTGCAACGAAGCTGGCTTCTATTCCTTTTATTGTGAGCAGCTCATCTGCCACCTGAGAGTTTATTATCTGAGGGTTTCCTGTTGCGCTGCTGCATATTGACATTGCTATTCCGCCCTCGATTATTCTGGCATTGGCTATACCTTCTGCTCTAGCTCTGAAATTTGATGAATCTGCCTGGAAGTATCTGCGCACAACCTGCAAATCCGCACCTGCTCTCTTTAACCATGATGCTGCTTCAAAAGTTCTCACCCCGGCCTTGACTGCGAATCTGTTTGTATCGAGCATTATTCCTGCCAGAAGCGCATTCGCTTCAACCGGTGAAAGTTCCTTCTTGTCATCCAGCGTGTACTGGAGCATTTCCGTTACAAGCTCAGATGCAGAGGATGCATAGGATTCCATGTACGAAAGAATCTGATTCTGGAATACATCTTCCGCTTTCCTGTGGTGATCTATTACGACAAGTTTATTTACTGCCTCAACAAGTTCCGGGGATTCTACAAGCATCGGTCTGTGAGTATCTACAGTAATAACGAGAGAATTTTCATCTACAAGACTAAGAGCTTTTTCTGCTGAAATGAACTCGTATGTTTCTGCGGCCTTTGCATCGGAAATTATTTCAACCATCTGATCGTCATAATGTCCGAGAATCACATAAGGCTCTTTGCCTGCCGATACGGCCATTCTGTTTATTCCCAGGGCGGCACCGAAGCTATCCATATCTGCATTTCTGTGACCCATAATGAATACATTGGACGATTGTTTGATAAGTGTTTTCAGAGCATATCCGAGAAGTCTGGATTTTCCCTTGTTTCCCTTTTCGACGCTCTGGGTTTTACCTCCGTAATACTCGAAGCTTCGAATATTCTTTATTACTGCCTGATCTCCGCCTCTGCCCAGTGCCAGATCAAGGGCGTCCTGAGCATAGTCATCGAGCTCTGCAAGTGTCTTGCCGCCCATGCCGATTCCCATACTGAGTGTAACAGGGAAGTCAGTATCTGTCTTAATATCTCGCGCACCATCCAGAACGGCGAATTTATCCTCTATCAGCTGTTCGATATTGCTGTGCGTGAGCACTACCTCATAGAGATTTTCTTTATACCGTATCACAGCGGCTTCAAGGGTTTTGGCCCATCCTCTTATATATTTGTCTATTTCCGTTGTGATTTCACTTTCACGCACGTCTGAAGTGTTGGATGAAAGCACATCAAAATTATCGACGTTTATAAGAGCCAGGCACACTTTCTCGTCATTATACAAGCCTTTCAATTTACTGTACGGAGTTTCGTCCACGAAAACCATCATTATCGACGATTCTTCTCCTTCTCCTATTCTGCTGCACAGAACCTTGAAGGTCTTATCGTTCCTTTCGATGTAAAGGGCTTTTGATTCTTCTATAGATACTTCTATTTCCTGAATTTTTAGTCCCGTCAGCTGGAAAACATCGTAGTCGATAATTCCGTCATATTTGAAAACATCAGTTATTCGGCTGCTTGCTCTCGTAACCTTACCCTGTGAATTTACAATACACACAGGCATTGGCGCATACTCTGAGAGCAGCTCTTCTATTTTTTTTAATTGCATATAAAATCTCCCAAATTTCTTGTGGGCACACATTCGTAAACTATATTATACAACAACCGGCTTTATCATTTCAAATTTTTTAAACCAATCTAAAGGCCCGCCCTCTTGTCAGAGGCCGGGCCCTTGTCAGCAGTCCGAAACTGCAGTCTTACTATATTCCAATTGTAAATCCGCAGATAAGGTAAAGAATAACCGTTATCACCCCTGCGAATACAGCATACGGTAATGTTGTTGTCATATCTTAATATATGTAAAACATTATGCTTTATAAACAATACGGCCGTCCATCATTGTCAGGCATGATTTTCTTTCCGAAATTCTTTCCGGACTTTCGTCTATCACCCTTCCGTCTATTACGGCTATATCCGCAAGTTTTCCTTCTTCCAGGGAGCCAATCTCATCCTCGACTCCCATGCAGTATGCACCCATGTACGTGTATCCGTAAAGGGCCTCGTAAATCGTAAGAACATCATCCGGATTGCTCCCCACAAGCTCTCCGGTCGCAAGCTTTCTCGTCATTGATGCATATATTGTATGGAACGGATTCACGCTCACAATAGGAAAGTCTGTGCTCAGTGACATATGGGCACCGGCATCGATAAAAGCTCTGAAAGGATGGCTGTATTTCCACCTTTTCTCTCCGATTGCCTCTGTCATGAATTCCTCGGAGCAGAGAAGCAGGTGTGCCGGCTGTTTGTTTGCCGCAACTTCCAGTTCTCTGAATCTGTGAATATCATCTTCGTGAATCATTTCAATGTGCTCTATTCCGTTTCTGAGACCATGGTTTCCGTTGGCTTTAAGCGATGCTTCGAAAGCATTAAGAGACATTCTTGTACCGCCGTCTCCGGTACAGTGAATTCTTACAGGGAAACCCTCCCTGTTTGCGGCTGTAACAATTTCATTCAGTTTTTCCTGAGTGAAAATCGGTGTTCCGTTTTTTTCGGGGTTTTTAGGATTGTCCTCATAAGGTTCGACTACAACTGCCGTATATGAATCTATCACGCCATCTTCGTATGCTTTCAGACCCGGCATGATCACATATCCGTCGCTGTATTCCTCTTTTAACTTATGAGCCTCCGCAAAGTCCGTTGTCTTACCGATTGACGGGTAAATATATACTCTTACATCGAGCCGGTTTCTCTTCTCCATCTCTCTGTACAGCCTGAATCCTGCAGGGTCCTTCTCGATTCGATGCTCGTTCGAAAGATCTCCTGCGGCTGTGATTCCGCATCTGCTGTATATCTCAAGAGAATTCTCAAGCAGCTCCATTGCAATTTCCGGATCTATATCCATCATCATGAAGTATGCCGGTGCCGCTGCCTGCCAATACAGCATTCCTGTAGGATTACCTTCCTCATCCAGTGGAATCGAATCCTTAAGTTCCTCAGGAATATTTCCTTTAGTATACCCAAACATTTCAAGTGCCCTGGTGTTCACCCAGAACCACCAGCCGTCGGCAGTACCGAGGCATATTGGAATATCCGTTGAGACGGCATCAAGATCTTTTCTGTCGGGATAACTTCTGTCATCCCAGCTTGTATTCATCCAGCCCTGTGTCAAAACAAGGCTCGCATCAGGCTTCTTTATCAGAAATTCTCTTACCTTTTCCACACACTCTTCTTTTGATTTTGTCCCTTCCAGCTCAATATCATTATCGTGAAAAAGAGCTCCCATTGTCATATGAAGATGGTTGTCAATAAGTCCCGGCATTATCAGTTTATCTTCGAATCTGTATACCTCTGTTTCCGGACCTATGTATTTCTCTGTCTCTCCGTCACCGCAAACTGCTACTATTCTGTTGCCTTTGACAGCGACTCCGCCGCTCATTACACAGTCTTCTCTCCCTGTATATATCAGATTGCTGATCAGAACTTTATCTGCGTACATTGTTTTCCCTTTTCTATCCGATCTGAAAAAAAGAGGGAATATCCACATACGTGGAACATTCCCCTGCTTTCTCTGTTAATTATTCTGCTGTATAAGGCAGAAGAGCTACGATTCTTGCTCTCTTAATTGCCTTAGTAACTTCTCTCTGGTGAATAGCACAAGTTCCTGTGATTCTCTTAGGAAGAATCTTGCCTCTCTCAGTAACGTACTTCTTCAGAGTTTCAACATCCTTGTAATCTATTTCCTTAGTCTTATCGGCACAGAACTGGCAGACTTTCTTTCTTCTCATTCCGCCACGTCTCTTGTTATCATAAGCCATAGTGAATCTCCTTTCTCCTAGAATGGAATGTCATCATCATCGATTGCCTGGAATCCCGGAACGTCCATAGGTTCTCCGCCCTGAGGCTGTACCGGTGCATTATCAAAACCACCGAAATCGCGATTCTGACCGCCTCCGAAACTTCCTCCCTGAGCCTGTCCGCCCGATTTTCCACCCAGGAATTCAACTCTGTTGGCAATTACGTCTGTAGTATAAACCTTACGGCCGTCCTTCTCGTAGCTGCCTGTCTGAATTCTTCCTTCGATTGCTACCTGACTTCCTTTATTTAGATATCTGTCGCAATTCTCAGCCTGCTTGCCGAATACAACGATATTCGGATAATCTGTTCTCTGATTATCTCCGTAGCCACTGTTAATGGCTATGCTGAATCTGCAGATTGCAGTCTGATTCGATCCGGTTGAATACCTTAATTCTGGGTCTCTTGTCAAGCGCCCAATAAGCATTACACTATTCATACCGCACCTCTCTTTTTATTTCTCGTCTTTGTTAACGATGAGATGTCTCATTACGTTGTCTGAAATCTTCATTCTTCTATCCAGCTCTTTCGGCAGTGTCGGCTGAGCCTTGAATTCGATTACAACGTAATATCCTTCATTCTTCTTCTGGATCGGATAAGCCAGCTTTCTGAGACCCCATTCATCAACGTTGCCTACTTCGCCTTCTGCTGCGATAATGCCCTTAACTGTTTCGATAGTGGCATTTCTCTTTTCCTCTTCCAGTGCAGGATCAAGGATGAACATTACTTCATAATTAATCATTGTTTCACCTCCCTGTGGACTTTATGGCGACGGAAAGCTCCGTCGCAAGGATCCGCCGGTTTTTCCGACGGGCGTGAAAAATTCACGCCCATATATTATATACCACCTGCATGTAAAATCAAGTTTTTTCTTGTATTTGATTCGGTTTTTTTATATCATAAATCTGATAGTAATTCAAAACACAGGAAGAGGTTGTTAAATGAGTGGATTTTTTTCTTCGCTGATGACAATGCTGCTTACAGTTTACATGACTTTCGGCGGGACTGCTGCGGCTTCTGCCGCCCCTGAAGAAGCCGCCACGGAATTTCTTAAGGGAGTTTCTGCAGGTACACCTTCTGTAACAGAGCAATACGTGGACAACGATTATATGAACTTACTTGTCAACTGCACAGGTGACGCGGATGTTGTTGCGGACATGAATGCCGTATTATTCAAGAACTTCTCCTATCGTATAACCGACTCCGCAGCACGCGGGAACGTTGCCGTTGTTCAGCTTCAGATTAAAACCGATGATTTTTCCAAGGTTCTCGATACATACGAAAATGATTCTTATGAATTCGTAAGCGAGAATCTCTATGATGATGTTGTTACAGACAAAGAAAAGCTCTCCGCAAAGTGCCTGGAAATTTACGTGGAAGACCTTAATAAAACAGCAGGTGACGAACCGGACCTGGAAACGGTTCTTTATCTGCCTATGAAATCAGACGGCTACGGCAACTGGGACATACTCCTTAACGATAAGATAATGAAGACGCTTCTCGGCGGACTTCAGTTGCCTGTGGAGGAATAATATGAGCGAACATAACAACAAACCATTAAGAACGTACAAAATCAATCACACCGGTAAATTCTCACTCAGAGCAATTATTTATACACTGTCTCTGATTGTTCTCATTATAGTTTTGCTGGGGTTCGGGTTCTTTGCATCATATCAAAAGGCAGATACAGGCTCCGCGTCTGCAGATCGCACTGCAGCTAAAGAAGCCTCTGCTTCCGCAAAACCTGTAAACCTGGGTGACGCTCTGCGTCAAAGCACCGTTGACTATGTCTTCGAAAAGGATTCGATTCCCAATTATTCATACGACCAGATATGCTCAATGGATGTCAGTAAACCAAGCGGTGTCACTGTTTCCGACCTTAAACTTGTAACTAAGGGAAATCTGGTGGGGCTGGAAGAGGCGTTCTGGAAAACCGAACAGGATTACGATATCAACTGTCTCTTCGTGCTGGCAATAGCTTCACATGAAAGTGCCTACGGGACACATTGCTTCAGACCGAACAATCTCTTCGGCTTCGGCAGAAGCGGCTATCCTTCTAAAGCTGCCTGCATCGATACTGTGGCAAAGTGTCTGGCAAACAAATACCTGAATCCTTCCGGGTCTTTATACAAAGGCAAAACCATTGACTCCGTAAACAAGCGATATGCCGCTGACCCTGCCTGGGATAAGAAAGTCGCAAAAAAAATGGCGGGCTTTTACAGTGTAATAAGCTCCGCTCATAATTCTCAGCTTGAGAAGCTGCGTTAAATTATTTCCACAGCTTCTCAGGATATTCACCTCTGTCCTTCTTCGCCTGAAGGCTATTCGTAACCGTTTCTTTGTCTTCTCTGTATGTTACGCCGCACCACTTGTCTGAAGAATTGAGAACTTCAACCTGTGCCTTTCCTTCTTTAATAAGTGCGTCAACCGACATCGGAAGGAGAAACTCGCTCTTCAAAGGATTCTTTGAAACATCCTCCGCGAAAAACCTCTCGGCGTCCTTCTTGAGCTCATCAATAAGGCTCGCAGTAAATCCCCAGAAATTCATTGAAACCGGAGTGTTTTCATCGAGAACCACCCAGCTTCCGTCATCTTCCTCGTAGGCGATGCCCTCTTCTTTTCTCATTATTTTCATTCTCTCGGTTATGCCGCAGAGATATCCCTTATCATCTGTTTCGCAAACACCTCTGGTTACATGACCGTTCTCAGTTATAGTGTTCTTAAGCTCATATGCAACCATACAATACGAATACTTGTCCCCGTCACTGTGTGATGTTAAATAATCGTATATCGTCACAAAGGCACCTGCACCGTAATAGTCATCGGCATTTATGACTGCGAAAGGTCCGTCGATTAAGTCTCTGCATGCCAGAATCGCATGACCTGTTCCCCATGGTTTCTCTCTTCCTTCGGGAACTTCAAATCCCTCAGGAATATCATTAAGATCCTGATAGGCATATTCTACATTAATAAATCTGCCGGCTCTTTCATCGACCAGCTCTCTGAAAAGATCTCTGTGCTCCTCGCGTATTACGAAAATAACTCTGTCGAAGCCGGCCATCATTGCGTCATAAAGTGAGAAATCCAGAAGAATCTCTCCCGCTTCCGTTATCTTATCAACCTGTTTAAGACCACCGTATCTGGATCCCATTCCGGCAGCCATTATTACTAATGTCGGTTCCTTAGTCATAATAATATCCTTTCATTCCTCTTATTTGGTTTAATTATTTTAACACATTGTAAAAATAAATCAAATTTGTGCTACAATAGTTTCATGAATAAGAACAATAAGAAAAAAACAGTAATTGTCACAGGATTCTTCGGTTCCCCTGCTGAAGAGACCGCGCGAATCCTATCTCGTGACAGAAATCTTCCTCTCGTCATTCTGGATGAGGAAATCGAAGCTGCCGACGGAAGATCGGTCAAGCGTATATGCATGACGGAAGGCGAGCATTCATACAGAAACAAGGAATTCGAGATGCTTGAAGCCTTTGCCGGCAAAGAATGCGTGATTCTATGCGGAGACGGTGTGCTTCATGACGACATGTCCCGGGAACTGATTGCCGACTGCGAGCTTGTGATTTCCGGAAGTGATATGTCGCCCGATGAGCTGTGGAATGGTGCAAAGGCTGTAGCCGATACCACATACCATGCATTTATGCTGTTCGGAACAGAGGAGGAGAAAAGAACAGCCTTCGACAAACTTCTGGAAAGACAGAAAATACTATTTAAAGGAGAAAGCGATGATTGAAAAAAGAAACGACGCCGCTAAGGAAGCGGCACTCAGAGTTGCTCGCGACATGGTTGCGGCTGCTGTAACTGCACCTAAGGGATGCGGTCTTGACAACATTGATGCCTTGATTATATCCGGTGAGGATAAAGATACTCTCGCTGCTCATATGAGAGATATCGCGCGTGAAACCGGTGAAGATTTTTATGAAAGAGATGCGGGAAATGTTGATAACAGCCATTGTGTAGTTATTATTGCGGCACTTGACAATCCTATCCAGCTTACTAACTGCGGATACTGCGGATTCCCTGACTGTGCAGCTAACAGAGCCGCAGGTGCTTCATGTGCATTTAATGTGACTGATGCCGGTATAGCAGTTGGCTCTGCAGTTTCAGTAGCAGCAGACAGAAGAATTGATAACAGAGTACTTTTCTCCGCAGGCAAAGGCGCATTAAGAATGAATCTTTTTCCTGAAGGAACAAGAGTATGCTACGGAATTCCTCTTTCGACTTCTTCAAAGAGCGTTTTCTTTGACAGAGGTGACGGTGACGTTGCTTTCTAAACGCCACGGCTTAAATCTTCTGATAATGAGTACTGTTATGGCTGCTATAGCCAGTCCCGCTGCCCATCCGGCAATTACATCTGTCGGATAATGTACTCCCAGAAAAATCCGGCTCGGCCCGGTAAGAATCAATACTGATGAGAAACAGATCGTCAGCGTCAGTGCGACGGTCTTTTTCATTATATTCATATTATATCGCCTAATCACAATCCATATTATCACCGCGCAAAGGCACATGCTGGTTATAGAATGTCCGCTTGGGAACGACCAGCCTCCTTCGCTTACAAGATGTACTATATCCTCCGGTCTCGGCCTTTGCATTACGGTTTTTATTACCTTGAAGAATACAGTTTCTGTAATTGCCACTGCGGATAAAGGAATGCCGTAAGGCATTCTGGTTTTCGGCAGAATAAGAAGCAGAATACATGAAGGCACTATTACTTTCCAGCTTACAAGGTAATGTAATATCTTCGATATCGTTATAAGCACCGGGGCTGCCGATGTTTCTCTCAGTTCATAAAAGGGGAATCTAATCGCATCGTCAAATGGCGATGTAATTCCCACGGAAACGGTGACTGTTAATATTACGAATAAGACCGCTCCTGTTATCAGAACAAGTTTTTCTCTCATATCTGCTCCTTTTTCTTTGGATTTCGGGATTATTATTATATAATAAACGAAGGTTTACAGAAAGGAGATTCTCCATGAAAATTATCAGAAATCTGCCCGGATTATATATTCTGTTTAAAGATGCTAAATATGCCAACAGAAATCTCAAGAAAATCGACAACGCCAGAGAATCCGGAGATTTTGAAGAAGAACGCAGGCTGATTCTTGATTCTACAGCTGTATTCGGTTCCATGTTTATGGAACATTTCAAAATCGACTACAATCTTCACGGTGAGGAAAACATTCCGGATAAAGGTCCTGTCGTAATTGTTGCTAATCATCAGGGTTATGCTGATATTCCGGCACTTTTCGCTGCCTTTAATAAATTCCAGTTTGGATTCATTGCTAAGAAAGAACTCGGTAAAATTCCTATTTACGGTCCCTGGATGCTGAGAATCAGAAGTATTTTTATGGACAGAGATGATCCCCGCGCATCACTTCAGACAATAAGAGAAGGAATTGATTACATTAAAAAGGGCTTTTCTCTCGTTATATTCCCGGAAGGAACTCGCGCTAAATCCTCAAAACCGGGAGAATTTATGAAGGGCTCATTAAAACTCGCCACTAAAGCCGGTGTACCTATCATCCCCGTTACTATTGACGGAACCTACAGATTCTTCGAGGATAAGGGATATATGGTTAAAGGAACCAGATTCGATGTAACAGTTCACAAACCTGTTCCTACTGAAGGAATAACCAGAGAAGAAGAAAAATTCCTGGCCGATAAAATTCGTGATATTATTGCTTCTGCCTTGCCGAGAGATCTGGTTGTTACAGACATCACTGAATCAAAATAAAAAACCAGGTACTTCAATTGCTAAGTACCTGGTTTTTTACTATTTAATTACAGCGCTTCTTTAATTGCTGCCATAAGTTCATCGTATTCTTCATAAGCCGGAAGCTGTGGATATTCTGCTTTAATTGCATCTGTGCTCTTAAACAGGAATCCTGCTTTGCTGTTGAGAATCATTCCCAGATCGTTATGGCTGTCGCCTGCTGCTATTGTTTCGAATCCCATTGACTGAAGTCCTTTAACTGTTGTGTACTTCGACTTCTCGCATCTCATCCTATGCTTGACAATTGTTCCGTTCTCATCGATTTCCAGAGTATTGCAGAAAAGCGTCGGCCATCCAAGCTTCTTCATAAGCGGCTGTGCGAACTGTTCGAACGTGTCGCTGATAATAATTACCTGTGTCATTGTTCTGAGTTCATCCAGAAATTCTTTCGCACCCGGCATAGGATCCAATTCTCCGATTACTTCCTGAATTTCTTTAATTCCCAGACCGTGTTCCTTAAGGATATTCAATCTGAATTCCATAAGCTTATCATAATCCGGTTCGTCTCTCGTTGTTCTCTTAAGTTCTTCGATTCCTGTTTTTTCTGCGAATGCAATCCATATTTCAGGCACGAGAACGCCTTCCATATCCAAACATACTACATTAAGTCCCATTTCTTTTTTCCTTTCTTTTATTTATACCCAAGTCCGAATGTATCGCGAACTCTCTTTAATGTTTTCTGTGCTATAGCATCTGCTTTCTCGGCACCTTCATCGAGAACTCTGATAAGTTCCTGTGAACCTCTTATCTCCTCGAAATTCTTTTTTATAGGAGCAAGAGCTTCCTGCGTCAGTGAAACCAGTGCCTTCTTGAAATCTCCGTAGCCTTTTCCCGCGAATTCCGCAGCAACATCTTCTATTGAATTACCGCTGAAAGCACTGTATATGCTCAGGAGATTACTTACTCCCGGTTTGTTCTCTATATCAAATCTTATTTCACCGTCCGAGTCTGTTGTAGCTCTCATTATTGACTTCTTGATTTTATTATCCTCGTCAAGAAGAGATATTCTGCTGTGAACGTTCTCGGCGCTTTTGCTCATCTTAGATGTAGGATCGTCAAGTGACATTATTCTCGCTCCGGATTTCATGAATCTTCCGTCCGGTACGACGAATGTTTTACCGTATTTGTTGTTTACTCTGATAGCTATATCTCTTGTAAGTTCAATATGCTGTTTCTGGTCGTTTCCGACAGGAACAATATCCGTATCATAAAGAAGTATATCAGCTGCCATTAAAACCGGGTAAGTGAGAAGACCGGTTCCCACTGATTCCTGACCGCCGCTTTTAGCCTTGAACTGTGTCATTCTGGTAAGTTCACCTGTATATGAATTACAGCAGAGAATCCAACCCAGCTCCGCATGACCGCTTACTGCAGACTGAACGAATATTATTGATTTTTTAGGATCGATTCCTATTGCCATATATAGTGCAGCTACATCAAGAACATGTTTTCTCAGTTCCTTCGGATCCTGAGGTACTGTTATAGCATGCTCGTCTACTATGCAATAGATACATTCATGGTCATCCTGGAGTTCAACAAATTGTTTTAATGCACCTAAATAATTTCCTATATGGATATTTCCTGTAGGCTGAACGCCTGAAAAAACACGCTTCATGTTCAAATCTCCTTATATATCTAATGATGTCTGCTCTTCTTCGGCTTTAAGAGCTTTTTCTCTGGCTTTTTTCTCCTGGGCCAGCTTGGCATCCATCTGATGCTCTTCTTCTCTTATAACCTTAGCTACAGATATTATTTCAACGTTTTCGTCAACCTTCATTATCTTGACTCCCTGTGTGGATCTTCCCATCTTGGAGATGTCACCTGCTTCAACTCTTATTACAGTTCCTTCAGAATTAATCAGGATTATTTCATCTTCATCATCTACCACACATGCACCAACAAGATATCCGGTTTTACCGAATTTAGCCTTGTCATATGTAAGAAGACCTTTGCCTCCTCTGCTCTGTGCTTTGTATTCTTCTACAGGAGTTCTCTTTCCGAAGCCTTTGCTTGTTACAACGAAAAGTTCTTCATGAGGCTTAACAAGCTGCATTGCTATTACTTCATCATCATCTTCAAGTGTAATTGCTCTCACTCCTCTGGCCGATCTTCCCATCGGGCGAACTTCCTCTTCTGAGAAGCAAATGCATTTACCCTTCTTGGTTATGATGAGAACGTTGTCTTCACCTGATGTCTGCCTGATTCCCACAAGCTCGTCTCCGTCCACAAGTGTTATTGCTATAAGTCCTGTCTTGCGGTTATTGTCAAATTCGGAAATGGCAGTTTTCTTGATTGTTCCTTTCCTTGTAACTGCAATCAGATATTTGTCGTTTCTGAAGCTTCTGAAAGGAATTATCGTCGTTATGCTCTCACTTCCCATCATATTCAGGAAATTAGCCGCATTAGTTCCTTTGGCTGTCCTTGTTGCTTCAGGAATTTCGTAAGCCTTAATCTTATGAACTTTTCCTTTGTTGGTAAAGAACATCAGCTCATCGTGAGTGGATGTGAGTATCAGGTCTCTTACGAAGTCGTTTTCCCTCGTAGTCAATCCTGTTACCCCTTTTCCTCCTCTTTTCTGGCTTTTGAACACTTCTGCCGGAACTCTCTTAAGATATCCGCGGTGAGTAAGAGTTATTGCTACCTGTTTCTCTTCAATCAGGTCTTCCTCGTCCATTTCACCATCATCTGCAGTGATTCTCGTTCTTCTCTTGTCTCCCCACTTTTTCTTTATTTCGAGAAGCTCATCTTTTATTACTCCCATAAGCTTGTGCTCATCTTCGAGGAGTTCTTTATAATAAGCTATCATCTTGCAAAGTTCTTCATACTCTGCTTCTATTTTCTCACGTTCCAGTCCCTGCAGTCTGGCGAGTCTCATATCAAGAATTGCCTGTGCCTGCTTATCGGAAAGTCCGAATTTATCCATCAGCTTTTCTTTGGCATCGTTATAGCTGGAACGAATTGTTTTAATTATCTCATCGATATTGTCAAGTGCTATTCTCAAACCTTCCAGAATATGAGCTCTGGCTTCTGCCTTTGCGAGGTCGAACTGAGTTCTTCTGGTTACTACTTCTTTCTGATGTTTGAGATATTCTTCGATTATCTGATACAGATTAAGGAGCTTCGGCTGCCCGTTAACGAGGGCTATCATTATTATACTGAAATTCTCCTGAAGAGATGACAGTTTATAGAGCTTATTAAGTGTGACTTTAGGATTTGCCGATGCTTTAAGCTCAATTACAACGCGAATTCCGTCTCTGTTGGATTCATCGCGTATTGCCGATATACCTTCTATTCTTTTATCCTTAACAAGTTCTCCTATTTTCTCAAGCATTCTCGCTTTATTAACCTGATAAGGAATTTCGCTTACTATTATCTGCGACTTACCTCTGCTTGTTTCTTCAATCTCGGCAACTGCGCGCACCTGGACTTTACCTTGTCCGGTCAGATATGCTTCTCTTATTCCTTTCTTACCGAGAATCTGAGCTCCTGTCGGAAAATCCGGTCCCTTTACTATTTTAATCAAATCTTCCGGAGTACATTCTTCATCATCGATCATGCGTATACATGCATCGATAACTTCTCCGAGATTATGAGGAGGTATAGATGTTGCCATTCCTACAGCTATACCGTTGCTGCCGTTAATAAGCAGGTTCGGTACTCTGGCAGGAAGTACTGTCGGTTCTTTTTCTTCTTCGTCGAAGTTTGGAATGAAATCAACAGTATCTTTGTCTATGTCTCTTATCATCTGAAGTGCGAATGGTGTCATTCTCGCTTCAGTATAACGCATTGCCGCTGCTCCGTCTCCGTCCATGGATCCGAAGTTTCCGTGACCGTCAACAAGTGGATATCTTGTTGCGAAAGGCTGAGCCATTTTAACCATGGCATCATATATGGAACTGTCTCCGTGGGGGTGATACTTACCCATTACTTCACCGACTATACGAGCCGATTTCTTATGAGGTTTATCCGGAGTTATTCCCAGTTCGTGCAGTCCGTACAGAATTCTTCTGTGTACGGGCTTAAGCCCATCCCTTACATCGGGAAGAGCACGACCTACAATTACGCTCATTGCATAATCTATATATGAATTTTTCATTTCATCATGAATATCGTGCTGTATCATTTTACGATCTTCAATTAATGTTGTTGTCATATGGTGAATCTTCCCTTCTAAATATCAAGAGTTGCATAAAGTGCATGTTCTTCAATGAATTTCTTTCTCGGAGGAACTTTATCTCCCATGAGAGTTGTGAATATTTCATCTGCAGCTCCTGCATCGTCAAGTGTTATCTGCACCAGTGTTCTCTTCTCGAAATCCATTGTAGTGTCCCAGAGCTGTCCCGCATCCATTTCACCGAGACCCTTGTATCTCTGTATTTCATACTTGCCTTTGCCGCTTAAACTTTCAAGGAGTTTTTCCTGTTCCTTTTCTGTATAAGTATAGTGAATCTCCTTGCCTTTCTTAACTCTGAAGAGAGGCGGCTGAGCAGCATAAACATGACCGTTTTCGATAAGCGGTCTCATATATCTGAAGAAGAATGTCAGAAGGAGCGTTCTGATATGCGCACCGTCTACATCCGCATCTGTCATTATTATTATCTTATGATATCTTAATTTCTCAATGTTAAAATCTTCTCCGATTCCGCATCCAAAGGCTGTAATCATATTTTTTATTTCGTCTGAATTAAGAATTCTATCGAGACGTGCCTTTTCAACATTGAGTATTTTACCTCTCAGAGGAAGAATTGCCTGACGCTTTCTGTCTCTTCCTTCTTTAGCGCTGCCTCCGGCGGAATCACCTTCGACAAGGAATATTTCACTGAGTGCAGGATCCTTTTCGGAGCAATCCGCAAGTTTTCCCGGCATTGAATTTCCGTCAAGAACAGTAGCTCGTCTAGCGAGATTTCTCGCTTTTCTTGCTGCTTCTCTCGCCCTTGCGGCTTTTATGCACTTTTCGATAATAGTCTTTGCTTGTTTAGGATTTTCTTCCAGAAATGCAGCAACATAATCTGCTGTTGCAGATTCAACGAATCCTCTCATATCGCTGTTTCCCAGCTTTGTCTTCGTCTGTCCTTCAAACTGAGGTTCCGTAAGTTTTACCGAAACTATCGCTGTAATTCCTTCCCTTACATCCTCACCGCTGAGGGCTTCTTCGTTATCCTTAAGTATCTTAGACTTTCTGGCATAATCATTTACCACTCTCGTAAGAGCAGTCTTGAATCCCTGAAGGTGAAAACCTCCTTCTGTTGTATTGATATTATTGGCATAAGAAAGAATAAGTTCGCTGTAGCTGTCGGAATACTGAAGCGCTATTTCAACTTCCTTACCTTCTTCTTCTACTTCGAAGTAGAGAATATCCTTATGAATCGGATCTTTTTTACCGATAAGGAAATTCACATATTCTTTTATTCCTCCTTCGAAGTGGAACTCCTCTTCTACAGATGTTCTTTCATCCTTAAGTATTATCTTGATTCCTTTATTGAGAAACGCCATTTCTCTCAATCTTCTCTGAAGTGTTTCATAATCGTATTCCACTTCATCAAAAATAGAAGGATCCGGCCAGAATGTACTCTTCGATCCTGTTTTTCTGGCATTTCCTTTTTCTTCAAGTGGTGTTACTGTTTTACCATATTCATATGCTTGGGCATACACCTTACCGTTTCTTCTTACTTCAACTTCCATTCTTGTGGAAAGTGCATTAACAACAGATGCACCTACCCCGTGAAGTCCTCCGGAAACCTTATATCCTCCACCGCCGAATTTACCGCCTGCATGGAGAACCGTATGTATTACCTCAACTGCAGGAATTCCCATTTTAGGGTGAATATCAACAGGCATTCCTCTTCCGTCATCTTCTACTGTAACGGAATTGTCTTTATGAATTGTTACCTTTATGTTTTTACAGTACCCTGCCAGGGCTTCATCAATACTGTTATCCACAACTTCGTAAACAAGATGATGAAGTCCTCTCAGACCGGTACTTCCAATATACATACCCGGTCTTTTTCTTACAGCCTCTAATCCCTCCAGAACCTGTATCTGTTCGGCATCATACTGTTGTATTTTTTCGTTTCGTGCCATTACTATATCTCCTTTATAAATCTAGGTCACATACACTATATTGTACCACAGATTCATTATTTTGATAAAGTTATATTTCCACCTCTACTCTACCTTCCGATATTTTGATTATCTTACCTTCCGGTAAATTTCTGGCTACACCTGCCATTAAATCTGTATCAGTTATAAACATCTGATTACTTTCAAGGCTGTTAATAAGATATTTCTGACGGTTGCTGTCAAGTTCAGACAACACATCGTCAAGCAATAAAATCGGTTTTTCTCCCTTCTCCTCCTCTATTATTTTTATTTCCGAAAGTTTCAGAGAAAGAGCTGCTGTTCTCTGCTGACCCTGTGAACCGAATTTTCTTAAATCTGTTCCGTTAACCTCTATCCTTATATCATCTCTGTGAGGCCCCTTCGATGTATTTCTGTTTCTTATGTCATCATTTCTGTATTTTTCTATTTCATTAAAATATTTTTCTTCGTCTGTATGATAAATCGAAGGCTCATATTTAATCGAAATTTCTTCCTTTCCTCCTGATATCGAGGAGTGTATTTCTGAAGATATTTCATTTATTTTTTCTATGTATTTCTCTCTCTTCTTTATTATCCTGCTTCCGAAAGCAGATAATTCTCTGTCCCATATATACAAAAGTCCCTCATCCACATAATCTTCTTTTAAGTATGTATTTCTCTGTTTAAGGACTTTCCTGTAATCATTCAGGTCTTTCAGATATCCTTTTCTTATCTGACAAAGTTCTCTGTCAATAAATTTTCTTCTTCTCTCAGGTTCATCTTTTACTATCTTCAAATCTTCCGGAGAAAATACTGTAATAAATAATCTGTCCATCATCTCCGAAGTCTTATTTATTTTAACTCCGTTGACCTTTATTCCCTTTTTTCCTGTTTTATCTATCACTATTTCTGTTTTTTCTTCATCTCCGCGGCAGTCTTCCGAATATATTTCCAGTCTGCAGAAATCTTGCCCGAATTTAACAAGATCTTTATCATTTACTCTTTTAAATGATTTACCGAAAGCATTTAAATAAATACCCTCCAGCAGATTAGTCTTTCCCTGTCCGTTATTGCCAAGGATAATATTAATCTTATCGCTGAAGGATATTATCTCGTTATCGTAATTTCTGAAATTTTTTAATTTAATCTCTTTAATAAACATTACTAATTAAACAGAAGGAATTCTTACAGGAAGAATAAGATACTTATATCTGTCTTCATCAACAGAAGTTACAACTGCCGGATCTGTTCCTGTCTTGAAGTTTATTACAAATTCTTCATCATCAATAGCTTTCATTACATCTATCACATACTTGGAATTAAATCCTATTTCTATATCATTTCCTTCTTTTTCTATTATTACTTCTTCTTTAACATTTCCTTCTTCGGATCTTGAAGTAACAGTAAGAAGATTATTCACCACGGATAATCTTATAAGATTGTTTTTACCTTCTCTTGCAAGAAGTGAAGCTCTTTCAATGCTTTCTAAAAATATATCTTTTCCTATTACTGCTTTTGTCATTCCTTCAGAAGGAATTATGCTTCTGTAGTCAATAAATTCTCCTTCCATAAGTCTTATTATTACTATCGTATTGCCGATTGTAAATGTTGTCTTCTTATCACCGAAGGAAATTATTATTTCATTGTCATCCTCATCTTCTGATATTATCTTTTTTATTTCATTCATTATCTTGGCAGAGATAATGAATTTTTTAGTTTTTTCACCTTTTATTTTCTCTTTAACATAAGCAAGCCTGAAACCATCTATTGCTACCATGCTTATTTCTTCTTCATTTACTTCTGTAAGAATTCCTGTCAGAACACCTTTTGATTCATCTATGCTTGCAGCAAAGGAAGTCTTCTTTACCATATCAACAAACATATTTCTGTCAAAAACGAGATTATCTCTTTCTTCTTCCTTCTTGTCTACTTCCGGAAATTCTTCAACAGGAAGACATATTACCTTAAATTCAGATGAATTGTTTTTTAAGGTAATGTTCATTTCATCATCATAAATTGTAATACTCTCATTAGGAAGTTTTCTTACAATATCTCCGAACAGTTTGGCTGTTACCAGTGATTCTCCTTCTTCTTCTACATCTGCTTCTATTTCCTTCTTTATGCTTATATCTAAATCTGAAGCAGTGAGAGTAATTTTGTTTTCCTTTGCTTCAATAAGAATTCCTTTTAATGAAGGAATAGTTGTCTTTGATGAAACAGCTTTTGAAACTGTGTTTAAAGCTTTTGCTAGAATTTGCTGCTGACATGTGAATTTCATTTAAAATCCTCCGAAAAAAATCTTATCGTTTTAAATATATTATATAGTAGTAATAGTAGTAGTGTCTGTTGATTCTGTTGATAATCTGTGAAACTGTTGATTTTGAATGATTTTTTGTTGTTTAAAATCTGTGGATAACTTGTTACTTTTTATCAAAAGCCCTGTTGATAATTAGATTATTTCATCTTTTATCATTTTAATGTCATCTGCGAGGGACTGGTTTGTTTTTAATTCTTTAGTTATTTTCTCGCAGGCATGTAAAACTGTAGTATGATCTTTGCCTCCGAAGGAAAGTCCTATTTTAGGAAGAGAAAGATCTGTCATTTCTCTGCACAGATACATTGCAATCTGTCTTGGATAAGTATATTCTCTTTTTCTTTTGGAAGATTCTATATCCGAAAGCTTGATGCCGAATTTTTTACATACTGCATTTTTTATTGTTTCACAGGAAATGTCTCCGTCTCTTGAGGTAAATATATCTCTAAGACTTTCCTTGGCAAACTTAACTGTTATTTTTTTATTGAATACTTTAGAGAAACTTATTATTCTCGTGAGTGCGCTTTCAAGTTCTCTGATATTGAATTTGACTCTTTCTGCAATCAGATTGATTACTTCCAGAACATCGTCATCCAGTTCTATATCTTCAAGCTCCGCCTTATTTCTAAGAATAGCAACTCTTGTTTCGAAATCAGGCGGCTGTATATCAGCAACAACATTCCATTGAAATCTGGATTTCAGTCTGTCATCAAGGTCTTTAAGTTTACTTGGTGAGCGGTCACTTGATATTACTATTTGCTTGTCAAATTCATAAAGCGTATTGAAAGTATGGAAAAATTCGTTCTGAGTAGCTTCTTTACCTTCGATAAACTGGATATCGTCAATAAGGAGAACATCAACTGTTCTGTACTTCTGCTTAAATGAATTGAGCCTGCTGTTTGAGTTGTTAGGATCTCTTATTGCCTGAAGGAGTTCATTGGTGAACATTTCCGAAGAAACATAGAGAACTTTCATTTCGGGATTGTGCTGCAGAATGTAATGTCCTATCGCATGCATCAGATGAGTCTTCCCAAGACCTGATCCCCCGTAAATAAAAAGCGGATTATAAACCTTGGCCGGAGTTTCGGCAACAGCTAAAGCTACAGCATGTGCATAGTTGTTATTAGAACCAATGATAAAGTTATCAAAATTATATCTTGGGTTAAGAAAATATTCTTCTTTATATGAGAAATCCTCATCTCTGGTGTTTTTTGATTTAACCGGCGATGATTCTTTTTCATTAGAGTTATTCTTATGAATTATTTTTACGGAATATGATTTTTTATATACTTTTTTTATGCTTTCTTCAAGCAGTGATATGTATTTTGAATTTTTATTTAGAACCTGAACCTTGAAATTATCCGTAGATGAAATATAGAATGTCTTGTTGTCTTCATTGATTTCTAACGGTGTGAGTGGAAGAAACCATGTTTTATAGCTTACAGATGTAATTTCTTTACTGATTTCAAAAAGTATGCTTTTCCATTTTTCTTTATCTATTTTAGAAGTCATATACAATCCTTTCAAATAAGTAAATATATAATACAAAAAAAGTTATCCACAGGCAATAGTTAAATAAAAAATGAGGTTTTTAGTGGAAAACAGAGGTTATCCACTAATTGTGGATAAAATTGTGCAAAGATTTAACAGGTTCAACTATATGTAGTGTAATGAGGCTTTTTTATTGGATTAATGATAATTTTATGAGAGTAAAGGCTAGTATATATTTTAAATAAAATTGACATTGATTTTGCTGAGATGTATAATATTCGAGCATATGTGTGCAATTTGAAATTAAGAATTGTACCCTTATTATAAAAGAAAGAGGAGGATTAACCTTATGAAAATGACTTATCAGCCTAAAAAAAGGCAGCGTAAAAAGGAGCACGGCTTCAGAAAAAGAATGAAAACAAAGAACGGTAGAAATGTTTTGAAGAGAAGAAGAAGAAGAGGAAGAAAAGTTTTATCAGCATAGAGACCGCAGAGAGTGGTCTTTTTGTTTCATAAGACTAAAAAGAAAAGATGCTTAAGAAGGAAGTTTTAAGGAGAGACAAGGATTTTTCCGCATTGTATAAGAAGGGAAAAAGCTTTCCTGATAAATATATTGTATTAATTTACAGAAAAAACGGGCTCTCATACAATAGAACTGCCTTTCTGGCAAGTAAGAAAGTAGGAAACAGCGTACAGAGAAATAGGGCGAAACGTCTTATCAGGGAAGGATACAGATTAATAGAATCCGAATTGAAACAGGGAAATGATATTGTTTTTATAGCAAGAAAGAATATTAATGGACGCAAATTCGGTGAAGTAAACAGGTCATTATTGAATGCAGTCAAGAGGACCGGATTACTTAAATCAAAAGAGGAATAGTAAGATGAAAAGGATAATGATTTTAATAATCAGATTTTATCAGAAATTCATATCTCCTCTGTTTCCCCCTAAATGCAGATTTTATCCTACATGCTCAACCTATTTTATTCAGGCACTTGAAAAATATGGTTTTTTTAAGGGAACATATCTGGGAATAAGAAGAATTCTCAAGTGTCATCCTTTTCATGAAGGAGGATATGATCCTTTAAAATAGGAGGAATTAATTAATGTATACAGTACTGGGCATTATTGCCAAGCCAATGGGATATCTTCTCGATTTTCTCTACGGCATCGTGGGTTATTACGGTATCAGTATTATAATATTTACTGTGTTCGTAAAATTATGTCTTTATCCGCTTTATATTAAGCAAACAAAATCCACGGCGGCTATGTCTGAACTTCAGCCTAAAATTAAGGAGATTCAGAACAGATACGGTAATGATCAGGAAACGATGAATATCAAGCTGCAGGAGCTTTATAAGGAAGAAAAGTTTAATCCGATGGGCGGATGTCTTCCTATGCTCATACAGATGCCTATTATTATGGGTCTCTTCGCGCTTCTCAGAAATCCTATTCGTTATATTTCGAAAGAGGATATGATATTCGCGTTTCATGAACCATTCGTATGGATTAAAGACCTTAGCCAGCCGGACCCTTGGATTCTTCCAATTGTAGCAGGTGTTGCTACATTCATTGCCTTCACAATGAACAGAGCTCTTCAGGATTCAGGCAATGCTGCTACTCAGCAGACAGGCGCTATGATGAAAATGATGCAGTATGTATTCCCGATTATGATTCTGTGGATGGCTAAATCATTTCCGTCAGGACTTGCTCTTTATTGGGCAGTCAGCCAGATTATCCAGATATTCTTCAATATCCATATGCAGTCAATGAGAAAGAAAATTAAGAGAGAGCAGGAAGAAAGAAGAATCAGAGAACAGATTGAGAAGAAGAACAGGAGATAGTATGGATCATATTGAAAAATGGGGAACCAGCATAGATGAAGCAGTTGAGCTGGCCCTTGATGATTTGAAGGTCTCCAGAGATGAAGTTAATATTCAGGTTTTGGAAGAACCTTCAAAAGGCTTTTTTGGAATTGGAGCTAAGCTTGCTCTTGTAAGAGTAGAAAAAAAGCCTGTAGAAAAAAAAGAAATTAAAGAAAATGAAATAAAAGAAAAGAAAGAAGCTGTTAAAGAAGAGGTTAAAACTGAGAAAAAAGAAAAACCGTCTAAACCTGAAAAACAGCAGAAGAAAAATAAGAACAGCAAGAAAAAAGAGCATGTAAACATTGCTCTTGACGATGTGGATGTTGATAGTCTTCAGGTTGTTGTAGAACATGAAGCCCTTGATTTTCTTAAAGAAGTTTCCGAAAAAATGGGATTATCTCTTGAGTTTGTAGTGAGAACAGGAGAAGACCTCGTTTATATAGAAATGAGCGGTAAGGATTCAAGGACAATAATAGGTAAGAGAGGGCAGACTCTCGACGCGGTTCAGTATCTTACAAGTCTTGTTGTTAACAAGGATAAGAACAATTATATTAAAGTTGTTCTCGATGCAGAAAACTACAGAGAAAAAAGACAAAAAACACTTGAACAGCTGGCAAACAGGCTGGCATCAAAGGTTGTTAAGACCGGTAAGTATGTGAGACTCGAACCGATGAATCCTTATGAGAGAAAGGTAATTCATTCGACCCTTCAGAGAAACGGTAAAGTTACTACAAGAAGTGAAGGAGAAGAGCCTTACAGAAGAGTTATAATAGAACTTAAGAAGTAAAATCAGGGTCCGCGTATGCGGACCTTGTCTGTTTGAAAAGATGAATGATACAATAGCAGCAATCGCAACAGCCTATGGAGAAGGCGGAATAGGAATAATAAGAATTAGTGGGTCGGATGCTCTGGATGCATCATGCAAAATCTTTAATTTCAATGGAAACAAATTAAAGAACAGATTTATGACATACGGCCACGTGAAAGAATTATCTTCCGGAAAAATAATAGATGAGGCACTGGCGGTATATATGAAAGGACCGGCCAGTTATACCGGTGAAGATGTTGTGGAAATAAACTGTCATGGCAGCATGGTTTCACTTAGAAGAACACTTCAGGAAATACTTCGGTGCGGAGTACGTATGGCAGAACCGGGAGAATTCACTAAAAGAGCTTTTCTTAACGGGCGTCTTGACTTGTCGCAGGCAGAAGCGGTTATAGATATTATTAAAGCTAAATCAGATAAAAGCTTTGATGTTGCCATGTCGCAGCTTGACGGAAGCCTTTCCGCAGAAATTAATAAAATAAGGCAAAAGCTTTTGGATTTACTTGTGGATATAGCAGTTAATATTGATTATCCCGATGAAGATATAGAAGAAATTACTTCCGAAAAAATAATCAATAATATATCTGCGATAAACGATATGATTGAAAAACTCCTATCTGGAGCTCATACAGGTCGCATGGTAAGAGAAGGAATAAACATGGTTATCGTCGGTAAACCTAATGTTGGTAAATCATCTCTTATGAATGCTTTGATGAAAGAGACAAGGGCTATTGTAACTGAAATACCAGGAACAACGCGAGATACTATAGAAGAAGGTATAAGTATAAGAGGAATACCTGTATTCCTCACAGACACTGCCGGTATAAGGGAGACCGACGATCCTGTAGAAAAAATAGGAATCGAAAAAACGAAGGAAGCTTTTAATAAAGCAGATTTCATAATATATATTGTTGATTCAAGTACGAAAATAGAAGATGAAGACATAAACATTATGGATTACATCGGAGAAAGAAAATGTTTCGTGCTGATGAATAAACAGGATAAAGGCTCTGTGGCAGATAAATCTGAAATTATGAAAAGGCTGCCTAATGCTCATATTATTGAGACTGTTCTTACTTCAGGAATAGGTGTTGAAGAGATAGAAGAAGCAATAGAAAGACTCGTTTATGAGGGCGAGATATCTCAGAAAGATAATCTGATGGTAAGTAATGTGCGTCATATTGAGCTTTTGCACAGGGCAAAGGAGTCACTGGAACAGGCTGCGGGAATGGTTAGCTGCGGAGAAGCGCTTGATTTCGCAGAAACAGATGTAAGAGAGGCTTATGAGGAGCTAGGAGAAATTACAGGAGATGCAGTTTCTGAAGATATTATCGATGAAGTATTCGCCAGATTCTGTCTCGGCAAGTAGATGAGGATAAATATGAAAGAATATTTAATGGGAAATTACGATGTAATAGTCGTAGGAGCAGGACATGCAGGATGTGAAGCAGGCCTGGCATGCGCGCGAATGGGTGAGAAAACCGTTATGTTCTCAATAAACCTTGAAGCAGTGGCAATGATGGCGTGTAATCCTTCTATCGGAGGTACGGGAAAAGGCCATCTGGTGAGAGAAATCGATGCTCTCGGCGGAGAGATGGGCATTAATACGGACAAAACCTTTATTCAGAGCCGCATGCTCAATCGTGCCAAGGGGCCGGCAGTTCATTCTCTAAGAGCGCAGACCGATAAAAACAGCTATCACATAGAGATGAAAAAGACTCTGGAAGCTCAGGAAAATCTCACATTGAAACAGGGAGAAGTAATTGACGTTATTGTTGAAAACGGTAAAGCATGCGGAGTTGTTCTCCGAACAGGTGCTGTATATCGTGCAAAGGCAGTAATCCTGGCGACAGGAACTTTTCTTGCCGGTAAAATTTTCATAGGGGAAAGTGCTTTTGAAAGTGGTCCTAATGGAATGGCACCATCATCGATTCTAGCAGAAAACCTTAGAAATCACGGATTGCCGATGAGAAGATTCAAGACAGGGACACCTGCGAGAGCTTTAGCTGCAAGTTTCGATTACGATAAGATGATACCTCAGGAGGGAGATGAGGAAACTGTTCCTTTCTCATTTATGAATGATGATGTGAGCAGAGAACAGGTTAAATGCTGGCTTACATATACAAATGAGAATACTCATCAGGTTATAAGAGATAATTTTCACAGATCTGCACTTTTCGGAGGACAGATTGAAGGTGTAGGACCGAGATACTGCCCATCTATTGAAGATAAAGTAAACAGATTTGCCGAGAAGGAGAGACATCAGCTTTTTATAGAACCTGAAGGTTTATATACAGATGAAATGTACATACAGGGAATGTCTTCGAGTCTGCCTGAAGATGTTCAGGTGGAATTCTACAGAACTATTCCCGGACTGGAGAATCTGGAAATTGTCAGACCGGCATATGCTATTGAATACGACTGTATAGATCCGCTGGCTCTTAAAATAAGTCTCGAAAGCAGACAGATTGATAACCTTTTCTGTGCAGGGCAGTTTAACGGAAGTTCAGGGTATGAAGAAGCGGCTGCACAGGGACTCATGGCGGGAATTAATACTGTTTTCAAAATCAGAGGAAAAGATCCTTTCGTACTTGACCGTAGTGAAGCGTATATTGGAGTTCTTATTGATGACCTTATTACAAAGGGCACAGAAGAGCCGTACAGAATAATGACAAGCAGAGCAGAATACAGACTTGTGCTTAGACAGGATAATGCGGATTTAAGACTCACCGAAAAAGGTTATGAAGCCGGTCTTGTCAGTGAAGAAAGATACAGAAGATTTCTTGAGAAAAAAGAAGCGGTAGAGAAGGAGACTGAGAGAATTTCTCATAAAAATGTATCGCCGGAGGAAATCAATCCTATATTGGAAGAAAAAGGGAGCACGCCAATTAAAGGATCAACACCGCTTATCGAGCTTTTGCGTCGACCGGAAATAAAATATGACGATACTTTACCTGCAGATCCCGACAGACCGGAGCTTCCGGCCCATCAGAAAACAATGCTTGAAGTGCAGATTAAGTATGAGGGATATATAAAGAAGCAACAGGCACAGATAGAGAAATTCAAACGTTTGGAAAACAGAAAACTCAGCCCGGATATGTGTTACTCGGAAATTGACGGACTAAGAATAGAAGCTCGCCAGAAGCTTGATAAATTCAAGCCTCTTTCGGTAGGGCAGGCATCAAGAATATCCGGTGTATCTCCGGCAGATATTAATGTTCTTCTTATTCATCTAGAAAAAAATAGAAGGCAGAAGGGTTAAAAAATGAAAGAACTTAAAGAAGTCTTCGACAGGCTTAACATAGAATTTGACGAAGAAAGAGAATCAAAATACAAAGGTTACATGGATGATGTGCTCGAACTAAATAAGAGTATAAACCTTACAGCGATTACAGACAGAGATAAATTCATAGAAGGACATTATGTCGATTCTCTCGCATGTGCTTTTTTACAGGAATTCGATAAAGCGCGAAGAGTTGTTGATATAGGAACGGGAGGAGGCTTCCCCGGAGTTCCTTTAGCTATCGCATATCCTGACAAGGAGTTTGTTCTGGTCGATTCTCTTAATAAAAGAATCAAAATAATAAACAGCCTTTGCGAAAAATACGAAATTACGAATGTTAAGGCAATTCACGGCAGAGCAGAAGAACTCGCCAGAAAATCGGATTTAAGAGATTCATTTGATATGTGTGTCTCGAGGGCAGTAGCGAATATGTCAACCCTTGTGGAATTATGCCTTCCTTTCGTGAAAACAGGAGGGTTCTTCGTAGCCTATAAAGGTCCGGAGAGCGATGAAGAAATAAACAATTCTGCAAAAGCCATTAAAACCCTCGGTGGTACTATGGATAGAATAGCTGCCGCCGAAATCGGACCAAGAGGAACGCAGCATCGGCTGGTAATTGTATCAAAAGAAAGGGAAACACCTAAAAAATATCCAAGGAAGCCCGGAACGCCGGGAAAAACTCCAATAAGATAATGTTTCACGTGAAACATTATAAAAATTTGCTTAATTCTATAGAAGTATTTAAATTGATGGTATATAATAAGTCCGTATTCGAAAAACAGGAGGACGAAATGGGAAAGGCGATAGCTATCTTTAACCAGAAGGGTGGAGTCGGTAAGACTACGACAAATATTAATCTGGCAGCATGTCTGGCAATGATGGATAAAAAGGTTCTTATTCTTGATATTGACCCGCAAGGCAACACAACCAGCGGAGTGGGTATTTCCAAGAGAAACCTTGATGTTACGACCCATGAAATACTGATAGAAGAAAAATACAGACCTGAGGAGGCTGTTATTTCTACGGGGATAGAAAATCTCGATATTATGCCTGCCAGCGTACAGCTTGCAGGAGCAGAGGTGGAACTTATAGGAATAGCTGGCAAGGAGAAAAGACTTAAACTGGCAATTGATGTTCTGAAGCCTGAATATGACTACATTTTCGTAGATTGCCCGCCTTCGCTGGGAATGCTGACTATTAATGCGCTTACGGCAGTTGATTCTGTTCTGATTCCTATTCAGTGCGAATTTTATGCTCTTGAGGGTGTGAGTCAGCTAATGAGTACCATTGAAATAGTACGCAATAACTTAAATCCGGATCTTGAAATAGAAGGTGTAATTCTCAGCATGTTTGATGGAAGAACTAATCTCTCTGTCCAGGTTGTAGAGGAAGTAAAAAGATATTTCAAAGAAAAGGTATATACAACTGTTATTCCGAGAAATGTTCGTCTCGCAGAAGCGCCGAGCCACGGAATGCCGGTAATTCACTATGACCCAAGATCAACAGGGGCAATTGCATATAAGGAGTTTGCTGAAGAATTTCTCGAAAACGAGAGGAGAAACAGATAAATGGCAGCACAGAGAAAAGTTGGAGGTCTGGGAAAGGGCCTTGATGCACTGTTCGGCGATGTAGAAATAGATCGCGCAAAGGCTGCAGAAAAAAAAGAAAAAGCTGAAGAAACGCCTGCAGAGGGAGGCGTTCTTTATATTGATATCAATAATATTAAACCAAACGCATCACAGCCCAGAAAATCCTTTGATGAGGAAAAACTCCGTGAGCTGGCAGACTCAATAGAACAGCACGGACTGATTCAGCCTGTTGTATTGAGAAAGGCAGTTAAGGGATACGAGATTGTTGCCGGAGAAAGAAGATACAGAGCTGCGAGACTTATCGGTCTCAAAGAAATACCATGTATTGTTAAAACTCTTTCTGACGAAGAAAATATGCTTTTGGCTATTATCGAGAATATGCAGCGAGAAGATTTGAATCCTATCGAAGAAGCAGAAGGCCTTAAGCAGATGATAGATAAATACGGACTCACACAGGAACAGGTTTCAATAAGTGTGGGAAAGAGCAGACCATATATTTCAAACAGCCTAAGGCTGCTTAAACTTCCGGATGTAGTAAGAACTCTTACTGCAGAAGGGAAGATATCTATGGGACATGCCAGGGCGCTGGTAACTGTTAAGGATGAAGAACGCCAGATTAGACTGGCCGAAAGGGCAGCTGAAGAAGGGCTCTCTGTAAGAGAGATGGAAAAGCTCGCCGCAGCTTCTGATAAACCTAAATCGGCGCCTAAAAAGCAGGTGAAATCTCCTGATGAAAAAAGAGTGGAAGAGGATCTGAAGAAAATATTAGGTACAAAAGTAAATCTTTCCCGCAAAGGAAAGAAAGGTAAGATTGAAATAGAATTCTATTCTGCAGAAGAGTTGGATAGATTGATAGATATATTGAAAACACTGGGTTAGAGTCTTTTGTTTCACGTGAAACAGAAGAAAATAAATGTGTAAATAATGTTAGTTAATATAGAAAGAAGGTAAAAAATGGAAAGAAATGTAGGAACAGTATCGAGAGGAATCAGATGCCCTATCTTCAGGGAAGGCGATGATGTAGGCAAGATTGTTGTCGACAGCGTTCTCAACGCAGCGTCAACTGATGGTTTCGAAATCAGAAACAGAGACATCATATGCATTACAGAATCAATTGTTGCAAGATCCCAGGGAAACTATGCATCGATTGATAACATAGCGGCAGACGTTAAGCGCCAGCTTGGTGGCGGCACTGTCGGAGTAATATTCCCTATTCTTTCAAGAAACAGATTTGCAATCTGCCTCAGAGGCATTGCTAAGGGAGCAGATAAGATTGTTCTTATGCTCAGCTACCCAAGTGATGAAGTAGGAAATGCACTTCTCACTATGGATCAGCTTGATGAAGCAGGAATCGATCCGTACAGAGACGTAATGGATCTGGCTCATTACAGAGAACTGTTTGGTGACAATAAGCACCAGTTCACAGGCGTTGACTATGTTAAATACTACAGCGACATTATCACAGAATGCGGAGCAGAGGTTGAGGTAATATTCGCTAATCGTGCTCAGGATATTCTCAATTACACAGATAAGGTAATCGCTTGTGATATCCACACAAGAGCAAGAAGCAAGAGACTTCTGAAGGCAGCAGGAGCTAATGTTATCGGACTTGATGATATTCTCTGCAGTTCGGTTGACGGAAGCGGATACAATGAAGAGTTTGGCCTTCTCGGTTCAAATAAAGCAACAGAGAATACTGTAAAGCTTTTCCCTAAGACTAAGGAAAGTAAAGTTCTTGTAGAGGATGTACGCAAAGAATTTAAGGAAAGAACAGGCAAAGATGTTGAAGTAATGATTTACGGAGACGGTGCATTTAAGGATCCTGTTGGTAAAATCTGGGAGCTCGCAGACCCTCGCGTAGGAGTTGCATATACAGCAGGCCTGGAAGGAACTCCTAACGAACTTAAGCTTAAGTATCTTGCAGATAACGATTTCGGCAACCTTGAAGGAGATGAACTGAAGGAAGCAATTTCCGACAGAATCCGTGAGAAGGACGGAAGCCTTGTTGGTAAAATGGAATCAGAAGGAACAACTCCAAGACAGCTGACAGACCTTATCGGATCTCTTTGTGACCTGACATCAGGTTCAGGAGATAAAGGAACACCTGTTATCCACATTCAAGGTTACTTCGATAACTATGTAAGTGAATAAAGATTTAAAAAATTTTTTACGACCGGTATCGTTATGATGCCGGTCATTTTTATGATAATGTGGTCTTTGATTATCCCTGTTATGTTGCTGGAGTTGTTGCTGTCGGCTATGCGATACATCTCTTTAAACCACGTGATGATTATGCAATTATTATAGCTTGTAGTCTATCAAAGGACACTTGCAAAGGTACTGATTACACCTGCCGGAAACGGCAGGTGTAATTTTGCCCATGTGACACTACACAAACAATCATAATTTAATTTGTAAAAAACAACAAAAAACTGTTGACGTCGAGAAAAGAGAGTGCTAACATAAATTTGCAAATCAAAAAAGAGGAGTTAATTTACAAATGACACAGATTTTCAATAAG
>JAQXIX010000041.1 GCA_029008005.1 Bacillota bacterium
TATTTCTTTCAAAAATGTGTCGGCAACTGAACTTGATATTTCGCCTGAAGAACTGATGGAAAGATTCGTGAGAGGCGACGAGTCAAGAAATACGGAAGGAAGCGGACTGGGACTAAGTATAGGAGGAGATCTTGCAAAGGCGCAAGGCGGTGAACTTGATATTTCAATTGACGGAGACCTCTTTAAAAGCGTAATTAAATTTGAAATTGCAGATGATCTGAAGTAGAATAGTCTTAATATCTGGTATAAGGAGTGCATGATTATGAAAGAAAAATTCTATCTTACAGATGATATTGCGATAATTAATTTCGATATGGCATGCCCTGATACAAAATCGGGGCTTATCAGGACAGATGAATTCCAGCTGCTCATAAGAAGATACATCGAGTATATTAAAGAAAGAGATGAAGATCTTTATAAATGGGCGAAGGCAGGGAATACTATCGATAAGGCAGTAGAGGAGCTTTGCAGTGTATCAAGAATGGCACTGGTGTTCGCGCTTGATGAAATAGATAATCCGTATTTGGATGATACTGACATGTTTTTGGACTTTGTGGAAAGGTTCTTTGACTTCTGGAAAGATCATCAGAGATATTCGATTACGACGAACAGACGAAGCAATCTGGAGTCTACGGCCTTTGTCGTTCAGGATTCCAGTTTCAACAATCTGGTGAGAGAAACATTCAGAACACTTGAACAGACACTGAAAGGAACAAAGAACCAGATTTTCCGTCAGCAGACTGCAGGAACCAATGCGGCCGTGGCATGCTACAAGCACATACCGGAAAGCTTGAGCGAGAGATATTCCGTGCTTAAAAACATTATGTTTATCGACTCTATAATGCTGCGTACACCGATGATTCTTCACCCTAAATCAAATAAGCGTGAGGGACTGTTTGAAGAAACAGGAAAAAACCCGGCTTACGGATTCAGTGGAGATCCAAATGAGTATTTCTGCTATCCTGCTAAGGTTGGAAGCCTGCTGATATATATCTGTTTCCACAGAGATTATATGGCAAACGGTATTTCATGTGCCAACTTGTTCGAACTTGCAACTGCAGAGGAAGCTGCGGCCAAGCCTGACGGGATTGTTTTTTTCGGCAATCCGGATGGCGAAGGGAAATGTACATTCTATCATGACAGAGACGAGGATCTATGGGTAGGAAGTGTTTCGTCCGGGCAGAAAATCGAATATTTCGGATATATGAAAAAAATGGTTCTGACTATTCATAATCTTATTATGATGGAAAAAGGCTGGCTTCCTATTCACGGTGCTTTTATCAACATCACCCTTAAGAACGGCAAGAAGAAGGGAATATGTCTTATGGGCGATTCGGGAGCGGGCAAATCAGAGACGATAGAAGCTCTGAAATCCATTGGAAACGAGAAAATAAGAAAACTGGAAATTGTATTCGATGATATGGGTACGTTCCATATAGAAGACGGAGTTCCGTATGCACAGGGGACGGAAACAGGTGCCTTTGTCCGTCTGGACGATCTGGATCCGGGAACACCGTACAGGGATATGAACAGATCAATATTCTTCAATCCTGATCAGGCAAATGCCCGCGTTATTACGCCGGCAGCACCGTACCCGATAGTAGTGAAGAACCATAAAATCGACTTGTTCGCTTACGCCAATAATTATGACAAGGGTCTCGGAATCAGAAAAATCGACGATATGGAAGAAGCAAAGGAGATATTTAAGAGGGGTCGCAGAATGGCTAAGGGAACGACTCAGGAAACAGGTATTTCAGAGACTTATTTCGCTAATCCTTTCGGACCGATGCAGCAGAAGGAAATGTGTGACTGTGTTATTGATGAAATGTTTGACTGTTTAGCTGAAAACGGTGCTTTTGTCGGTGAAGTGTTTACACATCTGGGAATTGATCCTGAAAGTGATAATATTATAAAGGCAGCAGAAGCTCTGTTGGAATTTTGTGAATCGTAATGGATAAGAAGAAAGGAAATGTCTTTCTTCTGGCAGCGGCGCTTGTTTGGGGTTTTGCCCTTGTGGCACAGAAAGAGGGAATGAACTATTTGGGACCGTTCTGGTTTACGGGAATCAGATGTACTCTGGGCGGTCTCTCGCTTTTACCTTTTGTTATATATAACAGAAAGAAAAATACCTTTTACGCCTTTGCTTGAACGCCTGTTCGGAAGGAGAATATCAAGGTTTACATGGATAGGGGCGGGAGCCGCAGTAGTGGGACTGTATATGCTCTGTCGTCCGTCGCCGGGTGATGGTTTCAATTTCGGGGATGTCTGCATGCTTGGTGCCGCATTCTTCTGTTCTCTGCAGATGATAGCAGTTGACAGGGGAGTGAGAACAATCGATCCGGTGAGGCTGTCATGTATGCAGTTTATAATTGCAGGACTTGTGTGCATTCCTTTCGGCATTGTATTTGAGAGTATAACATGGGAAGCTGTTGTTGACTGTCTCATTCCGATTCTGTATGCGGCTTTTGGATCATGTGCTCTCGGATATACTTTTCAGGTGGTAGGACAGAAATACACGCCTCCTGCTCAGGCAGCGATTATTCTGTCACTGGAAACTGTATTTTCGCTCTTTGCCGGAATGATATTTTACAGGGAAATAATGAGCCTATTTGAATATGCAGGTTGTGCCGTAATGTTCGCGGCCATACTTGTCAGTCAGAAAGAACAGTAAAATAATACGTACACTTAAAAACAAAGACCTCATGTGCCGAAAACACATGAGGTCCTGTTTGTAATGCTTCGTATTTTAGTTGTCAGAAAGAAGATGTTTTCTGTCAGTAACAACTTTTTCGTCATAGCATGAGAATAATTCCGTAAGTTCCGAATCAGCCTGTTTTCTTGTGAAGAGACTGACAACAGGAACGATAATAAGGCTTCCTACCATAGCGATTACGCCTGAACGAACTGATGATGCGAAGAGGTAACCGAGTACCGGTCCGAGTGCCGCAGGATCAAATCCGCCGAGAGAGATAACCATCTGGAATATCATGAGAGCGCAGCCCCAGACGAAGCTTACGTAGCAGGCAGCTCTTGTAGTTCTCTTCCAGTAGAGACCGTAGAGGAAAGGTGCCAGGAATGAACCGGCGAGAGCACCCCAGGAAACTCCCATCATCTGAGCGATAAATGTGATTTCAGGATGTGAATCCTTAACAATGGCGATTACAGCAGAAACCACAATAAAGAAGAGGATGAACACTCTCATTACGGCAACCTGCTTGGAGTCGCTCATTTTTTCTCCTGCAGCCGGCTTAATTACGTCAAGAGTAAATGTTGAACTTGATGTCAGAACCAGTGATGAAAGTGTTGACATCGAAGCTGAAAGAACCAGCACGATTACAACAGCGATTACCATTGAAGGAAGTGTGGACAGCATTGACGGCACGATTGTGTCGAAAAGCGGAGTCACACCATCTGACTGGTATGAAATCTTGTCTGCATAAAGTCTTCCGAATCCACCGAGGAAGTAACATCCTCCGGCTACGATAATAGCGAAAATTGTGGAAATAACAGTTCCTTTGTGAATATCATCTTCACTCTTGATAGCATAGAATTTATTAACCATCTGAGGAAGTCCCCATGTTCCCAGCGAAGTGAGAAGCACAACGAAGAGAAGTGCCAGCGGGTCAGGTCCGAGGAATGATGTGAACGCTCCTCCTGTCCAGCCGTCAGCAGGCAGTGCCGAAAGCTTCTGCATTGAAGGAACGAGACCGCCGTTATCTTGAAGAACACTGAATATAACAGCCGAAATACCGAAGAGCATTATTATTCCCTGAATAAAGTCATTAATGGCAGTCGCCATATATCCGCCGAAAATAACATATAATCCTGTGAGTATTGCCATTATAGCAATTACAGCCCAGTACGGAATGTTAAACACGAGACCGAACAAGCTTGAAAGGCCGTTATAAAGTGATGCAGTATAAGGAATCAGAAATATAAACACGATTATTGATGCTATTACCTTCATCGGAACCGAATTGAATCTTTTACCGAAAAATTCAGGCATTGTTCTGGCATCAATATGCTGAGTCATTACTCTGGTACGTCTGCCCAGTATGTTCCATGCCAGAAGGGAACCGATAAATGCGTTACCCAGGCCGGCCCATGTTGATGCGAGACCGAAGTTCCAGCCGAACTGACCGGCATAGCCGACGAAGATTACAGCTGAGAAGTAGGATGTACCGAAAGCAAAAGCAGTAATCCAAGGTCCTGCAGCTCTGCCGCCGAGAACGAATCCTTCAACGTTCTTTGCTCTGTGTCTTGTTCTGACTCCCACGAAGATCATTACTGCGAAGAAAATGATCAGCATGACAGCACTGATGATTTTTGTTGTCATTTAATAAACCTCCTAAATAAAATAACCCTCTGTCTTTAATGACAGAGGGCGAATAACCGCGGGACCACCTCTATTCATCACTGTCTCACGACAGCGACCTTACTGAGTACGACATATAACATGCTTATACTCATGTGCTGTGACGGGCACACCCGTTACGCCTTTTAAGCGTACAGCTCGCGATATGTATTCGACCTGCTTTCATCTTCTGTCTTACACCAACCGACAGCTCTCTGTGAGACTACCTGCAGACTACTTCTTACCGGTCATGGCCTTTGTCTGGTAACAGTATACGATAGCAATTATTGCATGTCAACAATAAAATTATATTTTTTTTGTTGTATTTACCAACAAAAATCTGGTGTCATTATTCTATATTTCTGTTACAATATAACTATGAGTAGTAAGATTAAAGGAATAGGCCTCTGTCTGGCAATTGCCGTACCGGCTTATGCACTGGTAAAACTTTTACCTGTGTTAAGTGTAATAGGCGCACCGATAATAGCAATCCTGGCAGGGATGACGTTAACACTGATTTTTACAAAAAGAGGAACAGATGCATCGGTATTTAAACCGGGCATTGCATTTACCTCTAAAAAAGTACTTCAGAGTGCGGTGGTGCTTCTCGGATTCGGACTTAACCTGGCGACTATAGGCAAGGTAGGGGCTGCATCGATACCGATAATACTAAGTACAATATCGATTTCGCTGATTATTGCTTTTGTAATGTGGAAGCTTCTTAAGATGAAAAAGAATTCTGCCGTTCTGATCGGAGTGGGTTCTTCAATATGCGGAGGTTCTGCAATTGCGGCTACTGCGCCTGTAATAGGAGCGGATGACGAAGAAATCGCTCAATCTATTTCGGTAATATTCATGTTTAATGTTATTGCCGCACTTATCTTCCCGACATTGGGCGGAATGCTGGGGATGAGTGACATGGGCTTCGGACTTTTCGCAGGAACTGCAGTTAATGATACTTCCTCCGTTACGGCGGCGGCAGCCACATGGGATGTAATGTACAACACCGGCGGAACGGTTCTCGAGTATGCTACAATTGTTAAACTCACGAGAACGCTGGCGATAATACCGATTACTCTTGTTCTGGCACTTTACCAGATGAGGAAGCAGAAGGATGCGATGAATTTCAGTTTCAAGCGCGCCTTCCCTATGTTCATTTTATACTTCCTGCTGGCATCCGTTGTTACTACAATAGCAACTTCGGTTCTTACAGGAGGTGCTCTGGTATTTGCCAATGAGCTCTTCGGAATATTGAAGGAACTCAGTAAATTTTTCATTGTAATGGCAATGGGGGCAATCGGACTGAATACAGACATAATTAAACTGGTGAAATCCGGAGGTAAACCTATTTTTCTCGGATTCACATGCTGGGTATGTATTACAGCAATGAGTATTTTCATGCAGAGTCTTCAGGGACTTATGTAAAGGGGGATTAACCGGACAATGGACAAGATTCTTTTTGTAAACGGGTGTGTGAGAGAAGGCTCCAGGACAAGGCGCCTTGCTCAGAGTCTGCTTGACAGACTTGATGGTGAGATTACAGAAGTTAATTTGGATAAGGCGAATATTCAGCCCTTAAACGGCGAGAGCCTTAAAATAAGAGAAGAACTTTCAGAAAAAGGCCGGTTTGACAGTGACGTTTTTTTCAGAGCGAGAGAATTTGCCAATGCCGATATTATTGTAATAGCGGCGCCTTTCTGGGAGATGTCTTTTCCTGCAATTGTCAGAGCATACATTGAAAACGTATCTGTTACGGGAATTGCCTTTGCTTACAATGAGCAGGGGATTCCTGTAGGACTTTGCAAAGCCCGCAAGCTGTATTACGTATTGACGGCAGGCGGACCGACGGAAGGTATGAATTACGGTTTTGAATATCTTAAGGGACTTTGCGGCGGCATGATGGGAATTCCCGAAATTGAATGTATTAAAGCCGAAAATCTCGACATAATCGGTAACGATCCCGAGGCAATTCTGAAAGAGGCAATGTTATGAGTGAAATGCTTGTGCTTGTTGATTTAAATGATTGCAGAACAGGAATTTGCGAAAAGCTTGAAACACACAGAAAAGGCCTCCTTCATCGGGCTTTTTCTTTGTTTGTGTTTGACGGAGATATGCTGCTTATTCAGAAGAGAGCTGCAGGAAAATATCATTCGGGAGGACTGTGGGCGAACAGCTGCTGTTCTCATCCGAGAGACGGGGAGAAGCTTGAAGATGCCATATATCGCCGATTAAAGGAAGAAACAGGTATAGACGGCGAAAGCTGCAGGATGCGAGAGGCCGGCAGTTTTGTTTACAGAGCAGAATTTCACGGAGGCATGACCGAGTATGAATACGATCATGTTTTTATCGGTGAGTATCATGGAGAGTTTTCAAGAAATCCTGAAGAAGCCGAAGAAATGAAATTCGTGAAAGTCGAAGAAATTGCAGAAGACGTTGAGAAAAATCCTTCGAAATATGCACCATGGTTTATTACGGCGCTGCCGATTGCCATAGCGGGGAGAAAAGATGGAATTTAAGGTAAAAAATTTTAAAAATAAATTTGCTGTACTACTTCCCGTAATTGCCGGAATTTGCTGGGGCATTACGGGGATTTTTATAAGACATCTAGATGGAACCGGGATGGATAACCCGACAATTGTATTTACCAGAACAAGCATCGGAACTGTGTTAATGCTTGTTCTTGTTCTGATTGTTGACAAGAATATTCTTAAAATCAGAATTGCAGATATTCCTGTTGTAATTGGAATCAGCCTGTCGGGATCGATTATTCTGATGATATTTTATAATATTGCCGTTGTGGAGCTTACACTGTCTCTTGCAGCTGTACTTCTCAGTCTTTCTCCCGTATTCGTACTTATTGTAAGTGCTCTTGTATTTAAGGAAAAAATAACAGCCAAAAAAGTAATATGTATGGCTGGGGCAATAATAGGATGTGCTATGCTTACGGGAGTTTTCGAGATGTCGGTTTCATCAATGAAGCTCAGTACACTGGGAATTCTGGCAGGCATCGGATCTACTGTATGTAACGGGCTGTATATTATATTTTCCAGGGTGGCGACGGACAGAGGCTGCGGTACGATGACAACATGTTTCTACTCTTTTGTGTTTGCAACAATTATGCTGCTGCCTTTTGTGGACTGGGAGACATTCCTGATTTTTATTATGGATGATCCGGCAGGTTCGGCTGTATTTCTGATAGTGCAGGCAATATGCACTTCGATTTTACCGACGATAACATACATGCTGGCATTAAAATACATTGAAACAGGCAGAGCGGCTATTCTGGAAGGCGGTTCGGAACCTGCTGCGGCAATGGTTATGGGGATAATACTTTATTCCGAAGTTCCGACATTAATCGGAGCAATTGGAATGATTATAACAATAATCGCACTGGCTGTTCTCAGTTCTTGAAAAATTCCGGACAAAGTGATAGACTTGGAAGGTAGACTTAAAAGCAGAAATAGAAAGGAAACGGATATCATATGCAAGAGAACAAGATGGGCACAATGCCCGTCGGAAGACTAATATTAAACATGTCGTGGCCTGCAATACTGTCGATGCTTTTGCAGGCTTTATATAATATTATTGACAGCTTTTTCGTGTCAAGAATAAGCGAAGCTGCCCTTACTGCGGTAACTTATATTTTCCCGTTTCAAATGGTGATGATATCAGTAGCTGTAGGAACAGGTGTCGGCATTAATTCTCTGATTTCCAGACGCCTTGGTGCAGGTCGAAAGGAAGAAGCGGATCTGGCAGCAAGTCACGGATACAGGCTGGCATTTTTTAACTGGATTCTCTTCCTGGTGTTTGGAGCGTTTTTCGCGAAACTTGTGATGGATTTCATGACGGATACGCCATACATTGAAGAACAGGGAACAATATATCTTTCGATTATAACAATATGTTCGCTGTTCCTTTTTGTGCAGATTATCACCGAGAAAATATTACAGGCAACCGGTAACATGGTTTTCCCTATGTTGTGCAGTGTGCTTGGTGTTGTATGCAATATTGTTCTTGATCCGCTGTTTATTTTCGGAATAGGACCTTTCCCTGAAATGGGTGTAACTGGTGCAGCTGTTGCCACAATAATAGGTCAGTTTGTTTCAATGTGTCTCGGACAGTATATCCTTTTTAAGAAGAATCACAGAGTTAAGGTGCGCGTCAGGGGATGGAAATGGCAGATGAGTATTGCGAAAGAAATATATGCTGTCGGATTCCCTGCTATTCTTATGCAGTGCATTGCATCTGTTATGCAGTTCTGCATGAACATGATTCTGAATTCCTTCACCGAGACTGCTGTAGCGGTTATGGGTGTATACGGAAGACTTCAGTCATTTATATTTATGCCTGTAATCGGAGTCAACCAGGGCGTTCTGCCTATTCTCGGATTTAATTACGGAGCCAGAAACAGGAAAAGGCTTTTGGAGACATACAAAAAGGGATTCGCACTTGCTTTCGCAATTATGGCAGTGGGACTTATCATATTCCAGTTGTTCCCTCATCAGCTGCTCAGTATTTTTAATGCGGAAGGAAATCCCGAAATGTACACTATCGGGGAACCAGCACTTAGACTTATAAGTATCTGCTTCCTGCCTGCGTCATACGGCATTATGACATCTTCTGTATTCCAGGCAACGGGACACGGTTTTCTCAGCTTATGGAGCTCGCTTATAAGACAGCTTGTCGGCGTTCTTCCGATTGCATACGTTTTCGGAAAGATTTTTGGTCTGAATGCTGTATGGCTCGGATTTCCTCTGGCCGAAATAATCGGAACGGCATACCTTGTTATTGCATTTATGAGACTTTATAAGAAAGAATTGAAACATCTTGGTGATAAATAAAATGAAACCGGTAATATCAGAGAGAACTTACAGGGCGATATACAGATTGCTTGACAGAGTAAATCCCATTGACGGAGATTGCGGTAGTCTCTGTGGCGCCGAATGCTGCACATGCAGTTATGAACCTGAGGAAATTGATTTTCACGGAGAAGGCGATGTGAATGCAGATGAGTACATGGGGCTGTTTTTTCTGCCGGGGGAAGAGAAGATACATCAGGGTGAAGACGACTGGCTTGAATGGGGACATATTCAGGCTGAGGATTATTACTATCCTGACAGCTGGGAAGGTAAAATTTATTTCGCCCAGTGTAAAACTTCGCCTTTATGTCCCAGAGAAAAACGACCGATTCAATGCAGAACTTTTCCGTTGGCGCCGCATATAGACGAGGATGGAATCTTTCACGTGATAATGTACAGCGATGAACTGCCCTACAGTTGTCCGCTTCTGGAAGATGACATTAAACTAAATGAAGATTTTATTCAGGCAACTTACACGGCCTGGAAACATCTTCTTAAAGACCAGCGCATATACGATCTTGTTGAAATGGATTCAGAAGACAGGATAAATGAGAAAAGGGAAATATGTATTCTAAAATAGATTTCGTACTAAAGTCTTATTGAATTTTACAAACTGCGCTACTAAAATATAGCGTGGTTTTTTAGTGGATAAACTGTATGTCATATTATTCATAAGGAGAATATTATTATATGAGATTAGGAATCGATGTAGGTTCAACAACAGTAAAACTTGTATTTCTTGATGAAAACGACAATGTAATTTACAGCAGATACGAAAGACATATGTCTAATGTTTTCTTAAAGGTTCGTGAACTTATTCAGGAAGCGTACGAACACTTCGGTAAAGAAAGAATTAAAGCTGTAATTACAGGGTCCGGCGGACTCAGCCTGGCAAAACTGCTTGATGTTCCTTTCGAACAAGAAGTAATTTCCTGCAGTTGTGCTGTAGAAAGACTTATTCCCGAAACAGACACTGCTATTGAACTTGGCGGAGAGGATGCAAAAATTACATTTTACGGACAGACGGTGGAGCAGAGAATGAACGGTACCTGTGCAGGAGGTACAGGCGCCTTTATTGACCAGATGGCTGTCCTTCTGAATACAGATGCTGACGGATTAAATGAGGCATCTAAAAAGCACACGCTTATTTACCCTATAGCGGCACGTTGCGGAGTATTTGCAAAGACAGATATTCAGCCTCTTATTAATGACGGTGCCAAAATTGAAAATCTGGCGGCCTCAATATTCCAGGCAGTTGTTGACCAGACAATATCAGGACTTGCATGCGGTCATCCGATTACAGGTAAGATTGCTTTTCTCGGAGGTCCTCTCAGCTTTATTTCCGAGTTGAGACAGCGTTTCATAGAAACATTGAATATTGCTCCGGAAGACGTTATTTTCCCGGAAAACGGAAGACTCTTCGTCGCCATGGGAGCAGCATTTCTCGCAGAAAAGAAGGATGATACAGATCTGGGAACACTTCTGAGCAAGCTGGAAAAGGCTGACAGTACATCTCTTAATGACACACCGAGAATAGATCCTCTCTTCGCCAATATGAAAGAATACGAGGAGTTCAAAGAGAGACATAACAGAGCCAAGGTAAGCAGAAAACCTCTTGAACAGGCAAAAGGTCCGCTTTTTCTTGGAATCGACGCAGGCTCAACGACGACAAAGGCTATACTCATAGACACAGAAGGAAATGTTCTCTACTCATTTTACAGAAGCAACAGAGGCAAGCCTATAGCTCCTATAATGGAAATGCTGCGCGAAGTTTACGCATCAATTCCGGAAGGTGCCTATATTGCCAGATCAGGAGTTACAGGTTACGGTGAGAATCTGATAAAAGCCGCTCTTAAGATCGATATCGGTGAAATTGAGACAATGGCTCACTACAGAGCTGCTGAGAAATTCCTGCCCGGAGTTGATTTCATTCTCGACATCGGCGGTCAGGATATGAAGTGCATGGAAATAAAGGATTCCGCCATTTACAATATCATGCTTAACGAAGCATGCTCCTCAGGCTGCGGTTCTTTTATAGAGACTTATGCAAAGTCAGTAAACATGGGTGTTGCGGATTTTGCGAAAGAGGGACTGTTTGCAGAAGGACCGGTGGATTTAGGAACAAGATGCACAGTTTTCATGAATTCGAAAGTAAAACAGGCACAGAAGGAAGGTGCGACGATAGGCGATATTTCCGCAGGCCTGTCATATTCCGTAATCAAAAACGCATTATATAAAGTTATTAAGCTGAGAAATCCTGAAGATGCAGGGGAGAAAATCGTAGTACAGGGAGGAACCTTCCTGAATGATTCAATTCTCAGGAGCATAGAACTGATTCTCGGTAAAGAAGTTGTAAGACCTGATATTTCAGGACACATGGGTGCCCTGGGAGTAGCGCTGATTGCGAAAGACGGATACAAGGAAGGGGAAAAGTCCGGAATTCTAACTGCCGACAAACTTGATGAATTCCATATTGAAACATCAACTTCCAGATGCAAAGGCTGTGAAAACAACTGTTTGCTTACGATTAACAAATTCGATGACGGCACCAGACTTATAACAGGCAACCGCTGTGAAAAGGGCGAGGGAAAAACAGATGTCAGAAAAGAAATCCCGAACCTTTATGAGTATAAATTCGAAAGAGTATTTGACTACGAGCCTTTGGAAGAGGAACAGGCCGCAAGGGGAACAGTGGGAATCCCGAGAGTACTGAATATGTATGAAAACTATCCCTTCTGGCATACATTTTTCACTCAGCTCGGATTCAGGGTTGTGCTTTCGCCTGTATCGAAAAAGTCGGTTTATGAGAAAGGAATGGATACCATTTCTTCAGATACGGCATGTTACCCTGCGAAGCTTGTACACGGTCACATCAAGGCACTTGTCGAGGAAGGCTGTAAATTCATATTCTATCCGAGTATAAATTACGAAAGAGTAGAGGATGAGAAACAGCCGAATCACTACAATTGCCCGATTGTTGCAACATACCCGGAAGTAATTGCCAACAACATGGACGAAATATTCATAGGAAACGATGTGGAATTCATGCATCCGTTCCTGCCTTATGACGATGACAAGAAACTGGTGAGAGAGCTTACATCCGTTCTGGCCGACAAGGATATAACCCGCAGAGAAATAAAGGAAGCTGTCAAGTGGGCTCGAATGGAAGATAACAGATTTCATGACGATATTCACAGAGCAGGAGAGGAAGCTCTAAGGTATGCCGAAGAACATAACCTGAAGTCCATCATTCTTGCGGGAAGACCTTATCATGTAGATCCGGAAATCAGTCATGGAATAGATAAACTCATTAATTCATATGATTTCGTCGTACTGACCGAGGATTCCGTAGCTCACATGATCGAACTTGAGCGACCGATAAGAGTTCTGGACCAGTGGATGTATCACTCAAGAATGTACAGAGCTGCAGTATTCGCAGGAGCAAGAGATGATGTAGAACTTATTCAGCTCAACTCATTCGGCTGTGGTCTGGACGCGGTTACTACAGACGAAGTGGAAGAACTCTGTCATAAGAGTAATAAGCTTTATACGGTACTTAAAATTGATGAAGGTTCTAATCTCGGAGCCGCCAAGATCAGAATCAGATCACTTAAAGCTGCCGTTAATGCTCGAGAAGCTTTTGAAGTCTCAGCTGCAGCAGCAAACAGCCCTTATGAGAGAGAATACTACACTAAAGAAATGCAGGAAGAGGGATATACAATTCTGATTCCCGAAATGTCTCCTATTCACTTCAGACTTGTTGAAACTGCACTGAAGGCAATAGGATACAATGCGGTTCAGCTTAAGGAAGTAAGCGAAGATGCTGTTAACGAAGGGCTTCGTCATGTAAACAATGACGCATGCTACCCGACAATCGTGTCTCTGGGACAGATTATCGAGGCTCTCAAATCAGGTAAGTTCGACCTTGATAAAACAGCAATATTCATGTCACAGACAGGCGGTCAGTGCAGAGCATCCAACTACGTGGCGCTTTTGAGAAAAGCCCTCAAAGATATGAAAATGCCTCAGGTTCCGGTTATATCGGTTAACATGGCCGGTCTGGAAAGCAACCCGGGATTTAAGCTGCTGAATTATAATCTGATAAAGAGGGGAATGATGGCAGTAGTATACGGAGATTTGTTTATGCGCGTTCTGTATGCGACTCGTCCTTATGAAGAAGTGCCGGGTTCGGCCAATGCTCTTTATGAGAAATGGAATAACATAGCAGAAGAAAACCTCAGAGACGGCAGCTGGAATACCTTCCGCAAAAACTGCAGAAAAATATGCGAGGAATTTGACAATCTCCCGCTTCTTGACATTAAGAAACCGAGAGTAGGTGTCGTAGGCGAAATCCTGGTTAAATATCATCCTGTCGCAAACAATGACATTGTGGGAGTAATCGAGGAAGAAGGCGGAGAAGCAGTTGTTCTGGACCTTATGGACTTCTTCCTCTACGGAATGTACAATAAGAAATTCAACTATGAGCACCTTTCGGGAACACGAAAGCAGATGATAGGAAACGGTCTGGCAATAAAGCTTCTGGAACTGATAAGAAAGCCGGCCAGAACTGCCCTGCGGGCATCGAAAAGATTTAGCGAACCTGCGTATATTCAGGATACCGCAAAGGCCGCAACCCATGTAATATCTCTGGGAAACCAGTGTGGTGAAGGATGGCTCCTGACAGGTGAAATGGTTGAGCTTATTGAAAACGGAGTAGAGAATATCGCATGTCTGCAGCCATTTGCATGTCTGCCGAACCATGTAACGGGAAAAGGAATGATGAAGGCCATGAGAAAGTTCAATCCTAAGGCCAACATTGTTGCAATCGATTTCGATCCGGGCGCATCTCATGTCAATCAGCTTAACAGAATTAAGCTGATGATGACAACGGCTCACAGAAACATGGAGGATAAATAAGGTTTGTCATATTGAAATTTCCACAGATATCGTGTAGAATTGTCTGTGGAAATTTTTATATTAAAGATAGGAGGTGTCTTGATGGGAAGACACGGTACAATTGCAGGACGTAAGGCGGCACAGGACTCCAAGCGTGCAGCGATGTTTACAAAATACACCAGGCAGATTATTGTTGCGGCAAAGGCCGGCGGAGACCCTGAGTACAATGCTACTCTGAGAGTTGCCATCGAAAAGGCCAAGGCAATAGGAATGCCTAATGATAATATCAAAAGAGCTGTTAAGAAGGGCTCCGGAGAACTTGAAGGTGAAACATATTCAGAACTGAGTTTCGAAGGTTACGGAGTAGGAGGCGTCGCAGTTATTGTTGAAGCCCTTACTGATAACACTAACAGAACAACTTCATCTGTCAGATCCACTTTCGATAAGCACGGCGGTAATCTCGGAACACCGGGATGTGTATCGTACATGTTCGCAAGAAAGGGTGTACTCGTAATAGAGAAAACCGATGAAATCGATGAGGACGTTCTTATGGAAGCGGCACTCGAAGCAGGTGCGGACGATATGGAGGTTAACGAAGACAGTTTCGTAATCTACACTGAACCGACTGCATATACTGATGTTCACGGTGCGCTTACCGATGCGGGATATGAATTCGTTGAATCCGAAATAGAGTATGTTCCTTCAATGGAAGCCGCTCCTAAGGATCCTGCAGATCTTAAGAAGCTTAAGAAAATGATTGACATCCTTGAAGAAAATGATGACGTGCAGAAGGTACATCATAATTGCAGTGTCGATTTAAGCGAAGTAGAATAATAATTCAGAACTGTTAAAATAATCCTGAAATGTTCGTTAAGGGCAATATAATTCAACCTACATTATCACATCGGAAGTCCGGACGTCCATTTGAAAGATGGCAAGCCCGCTTTGACGGGACGTCAGACGTCAAAGGCAGGACATCCACCTAACGGAAGTTAGGGCGTGAATTATATCCCTGACGGCATGTCGGGATTAATTGTTTTTATGGGGAATTTAGGAATTACTGCATCTGAAATAACGGGGAGGTAATCGTGGATTACAGTGAATTATATGATATAGCGCTTCAGGCTCGCAATAACGCATTCGCACCTTTCAGCGGATTTAAGGTTGGAGCGGCGCTTCTGACAAAGGACGGAAAGGTATATACGGGAGTAAACGTTGAAAATTCAAGTTATGGGGCGACAATATGTGCTGAGAGAACTGCCTTTGTAAAGGCAATCTCCGAAGGTGAGCGGAGGTTTGCTGCGATAGCAATATCGGCAGGATTCGAAGAAGCGCTTCCATGTGGCATTTGCAGACAGTTTATGTATGAATTTGCTCCGGAAATTACCATTGTTACAATGAATGAAAACGTGTTGAGGACACATACTCTGGCAGAACTTTTACCGGAAGGATTCAGACTTTAGAGAGAAGGAATGAAATGAAGAAAATTGCAATTATTGACGGCAACAGTTTAATAAACAGAGCTTATTATGCTATGAGAAATCCTATGATTACGAAAGATGGGATTTATACTCACGGCATCTTCGGATTTATCAATATGCTGAACAAGCTCAGAGAGGACTACAGTCCCGATTATATGCTTGTGGCTTTCGACATGAAGGCTCCGACCTTCAGACATAAAGATTACGGAGATTATAAGGCCGGGCGAAAAAAGATGCCGCCTGAACTGGCAATGGAAATTCCTCTTCTTAAAGATGTTCTTGACGCAATGAAAATAAAACGCTTCGAGATTGAAGGATACGAAGCGGATGACATAATAGGAACAGTTGCGAAGGTTGCAGAAACTGAAGGAGTGGAAAGTATTATTTTTACAGGAGACAGGGATCAGCTGCAGCTTGCAACAGATGTTACGAAAATTGTTTATACGAAGAGAGGTGTTTCTGATTTTATTATTTACAACAGAGATACCTTTATTGAAGAATACGGTTTCGAGCCTTTGAAGTTAATAGATTTCAAGGGACTCAGCGGAGATACTTCCGACAATATTCCCGGAGTTCCGGGAGTCGGACCTAAGTCTGCGACTAAACTTATTCAGCAGTTCGGAACTGTTGAGGAGATAATAGAGAATGTCGAAAGCATTAAGCCGGCAGGACTGAAAAAGAAAATCGAAGACAACGCCATGCAGGCTATGATGAGTAAAAAACTTGCGACAATTTTCACGGAAGTGCCTCTTGATTTTGCGATTTCAGACTGTGCTGTGAAAGAGCCTGACTATGACAGTCTTATTGAAATATATACCAAGCTGGAATTCAACCGGTTTCTGAGCAGACTGAAGGTGGGAAACAAGGATATAAATTCTTCACCTGAACCTGAAACATATAAAGAGATTGATAAAAGCAATATTGCATTCAAGATTATCGATAAGCCGGAAATGCCAGCTGAAACAGGTGAAAGTATAGTAATCAAAGTCTTCGGAGACGGAAACCATGTAGGCGCACCTTATATTGACGGAATCGCTGTATTAAGCGGCAATGAATACTACTATATAAGGCTAGACAGCAGTGAAATGAGAGAAGCTTTCACGATGTGGTTCAATGGAATTGATTCGAAACTTACAGGTCACGATCTTATTGATGACTATTATATGCTCATGTCTCTGGGGGTCTCAGCCTTTAGTACAGATCATGATACGGCAGTTGCCCAGTATGTTCTGGATTCCGGCAGAAGCAGCTATCCTGTAAGCGCACTGTCAAACGAATATCTGCACAGCTCTGTTCGTGATTTTGATGAATTCATGTCTGACGATGCACAACTTGACATTTTCGAAGACCCTTCGAAAAAAAAGGCAGATTACGGTCTTGAGTATTGTCTGGCGGTACGAAGCATTGCCGGCAAACAGAAGATTAAAATCGAAGATGAAAACCTTGCTGATGTTCTGGAAGAGGTGGAACTGCCGCTTATTCAGGTTATGGCATCAATGGAACATGAGGGTTTCAGAGCTGACAGAGAATATCTAAACGAATTCGGTAAATCTCTGTCTGACGAAATAAACAGGCTTGCTGATTCGATTTATAATATGGCAGGGGAGAAATTCAACATTAATTCGCCTGTTCAGCTGGGAACCATACTCTTCGAAAAACTTGAGCTTCCTCATGGGAAGAAAACGAAGAGAGGATATTCAACAAGTGCCGAGGTTCTCGAGAAACTTACGGACAAACATGAAATCGTACCTGCTGTACTTGAATACAGAACACTTTCCAAGCTTAAAAGCACTTATGTGGACGGAATGATACCTCTTATTGGAAACGACGGGAAAATTCATGCTCATTTCAGGCAGACAGTTACGGCAACAGGTAGAATAAGCTGTACGGAGCCAAATCTCCAGAACATTCCGATCAGGCAGGAGCTTGGACGAAAATTGAGACAGGCTTTTGTTCCCGAAAGTGATGAATGCACTCTTATAGGTGCCGATTATTCACAGATTGAGCTGAGGGTTCTGGCACATATGTCAGGGGACAAGTCCCTTATTGATTCCTTTAACAATGGTGAGGATATTCACAGAGCCACAGCATCCCGTGTCCTGGGAATTCCGGAGGATGAAATTACAATCGAAGAGAGAAGTCGTGCAAAGGCAGTAAACTTCGGTGTAATTTACGGAATGAGTTCTTTCGGATTGAGCACAGAACTTAAAATAAGCCGTAAGGAAGCCGAGTCATATATAGAAGCCTACTTCAGCAAGCACAGTGCAGTAAGAGAGTTTATGGATGATTCCGTAAGCTTTTGCAGGGATAATGGGTATGTGACTACCCTGATGGGCAGAAAACGTTACATTAAGGAAATTAACGCTCCTCAGTATATGGTGAAGCAGGTGGGAGAAAGACTTGCCATGAACACACCTGTGCAGGGAAGTGCCGCCGATATTATCAAGCTTGCTATGATAGATGTTTTTCATGAACTGGCAGATAAAGGACTTAAATCAAAACTAATTCTGCAGATTCATGACGAACTGATTATCAATACTTATCCTGATGAACATGATGCTTTAATAGATATAATTAAGGATAAGATGGAACATGCTTACAATATGGCTGTTGAACTTAAAGCAGATGTAAACGAGGGGAATAACTGGTATGAACTTAAATAAACTGCCTGTTATAGGCTTGACAGGCGGCATAGGCTCGGGAAAATCCACTGCTGCCGAGTATTTGGTTTCCCGCGGGTTTGCTCATATTGATGCAGATGAAATAGGAAGGAATATGACCGGAGACGGGGAGCCTTTGCTTTCAAGGTTGCTTGAAATATTCGGAGAAGATATTTTCGAGAATACAGACCCGGATACGCTTGTTCTGAATCGCAGGAAAACGGCTGACATTGTTTTTAACGACAAAGAGAAACTCCGGGTTTTTAATGATTTGATGTTTACGGAGATAATTGATGTAATAAAAAGAAATATAGAAGAGATAAATCTCTGTCATGATAAAGGATGCCGCGGCATCCTTATTGACGCTCCTCTGTTATTTGAAGCCGGTGTTGACGGACTGTGTGATTCCATTGTTCTCGTTACGGCTGATACTGACACAAGAATAAAGCGTGTCTGCAGACGTGACGGTATCACAGAGAAGGAAGTGAGAAACAGAATCAATAACCAGATGTCAGAGGATGATAAGATAAGTCGCTCTGAGTATGTTGCCGATAACAGCGGAGATTTATCTGAACTTAAGAAATGTCTTGATGAAATAATTGAGAAACTGTAATTCAATATAATAATAAAAAGAAGAGCTGTTGCATCTGCAACAGCTCTCTTACTGATGGTGCGGCCTGCCGGACTTGAACCGGCACGGTCTCCCACACGCCCCTCAAACGTGCGCGTCTGCCTATTCCGCCAAGGCCGCTTGGCAAGTGCCTTATTACCAGGCACTTGTATATATTAATACATGAACATATGATTTGTCAACAACTTTTTTAATTATTTTCTGTTATATGTTCCTATTGCTGCGAGTTCTGCAATACAATCGTCCCATCCCTTGATTAATCTGTCAATATCCTCATCTGTAGTAACAGGTGAAACAAGCATCATGTTGTGGAACGGAGTTATTATTATGCCTCTGTTGTGCAGATAAATATGAGTGTAGTACATGAGATCCCAGTCAAAGTTATTCTTGGCATCTGTACCGTTGACAGGTGATGTAGGCATAAACTGAAGCTCACATCTCGCTCCGGATCTTGTCAGACTCCATGGAACATTATGTTTTTTAAGTACTTCTTCGAGACCGTCAGCAAGCCTTTCAAGTCCTCTGAACATTTTATCGAAAGCCTCTTCTGTTGCAACTTCCGATAACTGGGTTCTCATACATGCAATTGCGAACTGGTTGGCAGCAAGTGTTCCGCCGATTCCCATAGGATCGGAAACTCCGCCGTTTCCGTACATTTCACCTATTTTATCAGTGATTTCCTTAGTGAATCCGTAAACGGAAATAGGAATACCGCCTGCAATTGATTTACCCATAGTTACGAAATCCGGCTTAAGATTATATGCTCTTGTATATCCTCCGTAACCATTGGAGAGGGTATGTGTCTCATCGATAATCATATACGAACCGTATTTATCGCAAAGCTCTCTTACTGCATCAAGATATCCTTCTGCAGGAAGAACCATTCCGCAGTTTGTCATTACAGGCTCAAGCAGTACGGCAGCAACGTCTTTGTATGAAAGCTCTCTTTCAAGTGCTTCAACATCATTAAATTCAACTACTCTTGTAAGTTGATCTTTAGGGAGTCCCGGATTTGAGTCGAATTCCGATCTGAGACACAGCTTGCCGTCTTCTCCGATATGAGGAAGTGTTTCATCGAGACTTCCGTGGTAACATTCCTGCATTACGAGAATTTTAGGTCTTCCGGTGAGCGTTCTGGCATTTCTGATTACATATCGGTTAGCTTCAGTAGCAGTCATCGCAACCTGCCATGTAGGAAGTCCGAATCTCTTGCTTAATTCTTTACCGATTTCAAGGCAATCAAGAGTCGGCATCATAGTAGTTATACCCATTGCGCCTCTTTCGGCAATAGTCTTAGCTGTTGCGTCAGGAGAATGTCCGAACATTGCGCCTGTATCACCGAGACAGAAATCAATGTACTCGTTGCCGTCAATGTCCCAGCACTTCTGATCCTTTGCTTTTTCAAGGAAAACAGGGTGGTCTGTTCCCCAGTCAGCCATCCACGGCATAGGAACACCATCGAGAAGATTTTCATGAGCTTTGTCAAAGGCTTCCTTGCTCTTAGGAGTTCTCTCCATAAAAATCTTGTCTTCTCTTGCTCTCAGTTCAGCCAGTTCCCGATCTGTAACTAATCTGTAAGGACTCTTTTTATCCGTAATCATTTTTTACCTCCTTATAACTTTTAATCAGTAGTAATATTTCGAATCGCCTTTGTATTCCTGTATAGTATTTCCGCCGTCTACAACAAGTGATTCACCTGTAATATATGAGGCTTTGTCAGATGCAAGAAATACAATTGCGTTAGCGACTTCAGCAGCATCAGCGCTTCTCCGCATAGGAGTGTTATATCCGCCCTGAGCCTCGCTTTCTGTCTGGGAAGCTGTAGCAATCCATCCCGGGAGAACATTGTTGACAGTAATATTTGATGTACCCACTTCAATGGCGATTGCTTTGCTCATACCTATTACTGCAGCCTTTGCGGCACTGTAAGCCGCTTCACCGGGATTGCTGACAACAGGTCCTGTTACGGAAGAGACATTTACGATTCTTCCGTACTTGTTCTCAACCATGAGAGGGAGTACGCACTTTGTAACGTTAAAGGTTATATTAAGATTTCTGTCTATTGAAGTATCCCATCTTTCATATGTAACATGCATGAAATCACTGAAATCTTCTTCTTCGCCAACCTGAGTCATGCCTGCATTGTTTACAAGGACATCGATACTCCCGAAATCCTCGGAAATCTTAGAAATGACTGCTTCAACCTGACTGCGGTCCATTAGATCCGCAATATATCCTTTAGCGTAAATACCCAGAGAACATAATTCTTCCGCTCTCTGAAATATTCTGTCTGTTGTGGCAACAAGAGCAACCTTGGCACCGAGTTCTCCTAAAATCTTCGCAGTGCAAAAGCCTATGCCTGAAGGACTTCCGGCTCCCGTTATAAGACAGACACGGCCTGTGAAATCAATAAAACTGTTTTTCATTTTTAATACCTCCGTTATTCAATTACCGTTTCTTATAATTCATATTATATACCAGATAGTCATTGTTATCTTAATATGGATACTGTCTTGCCGATAAATAAATGCAATTAGTATGCCAAAGTAAAAAACAGGCATTTTTCAGTATTTTCGCAGCTTTATTTCGAAATATACGACGAATAATTGTTAAATATGCAAATTGAATTGTCAAATATGACAATAAATGATATATTTATGCTGTGGTAAGAATGGGAGGTAAGCCATGTCGCTTTTGATAATTAAAGATACAGTTCAGCAGGTTGCCAATGCAATAACAGAAGCTATGGAACTTGAAACTGAAATAATAGATGAAAATCTTATGATAATCGGAGGAACAGGCAGATATAAAGAGAAAGTGGGAAGCTACGAGGAAGACGGCGACCTGAACAGTAATCTGGTGTATGCAGAGTGTATAAGGACAGGAAGAGAATACATTAATTTCAACCCTGAAGAAGATTCACAATATGACGCCAGAGAAAACGAACTGGCAGAAATATGCTGTCCCATTAAGACTGAGGACAATGTTCTCGGTCTGATAGGGCTTATTGCATTCACTGAAGAACAGCGAAACAAAATGATAGATAAAACTTCAGCTCTGCGTAATTTTCTTCAGAGTATGTCTGAACTGATTGCCGGCAAATACATTGTTTCCCAGAATAATATTATCCTTCGGAATGCTGTTTCATCGCTGATGAACTCAACGGGGTTAAACGCATCTTTTGATAATATTGTCAGCAGAAGCGAGAAGATGGATAAAATAAAGAAGAGAGCACTGCAGGTTGCCTCAAGCAATTCAACAATACTGATTACAGGCGAAAGCGGTACGGGAAAGGGGCTTCTGGCGAGAGCAATTCACAACGAAAGTCCCCGCTGCAGCGAACCGTTTGTTACCGTAAACTGTGCCGCTATTCCCGAAACTCTCCTGGAGAGTGAGCTGTTTGGCTACGTGGGCGGTGCTTTCACGGGAGCAGATAAGGACGGTAAACTTGGCAAGTTCCAGCTTGCCGACAAGGGAACTCTTTTTCTGGATGAAATAGGGGATATGCCCCTTCATCTTCAGGTCAAGCTTTTGTCATGTCTGCAGACGAGAAGTGTAGATCCTGTAGGTTCGTCTGAACCTGTCAGCGTTGACGTCAGAGTAATCGCAGCAACCAACAAAAATCTTGAGAGAATGATAGAAGAGAAGCTTTTCAGGGAGGATCTGTATTTCAGGTTAAATGTAATACCTCTTAATATACCTCCTTTAAGAGAACGACCTGAAGACATAGGACTTCTCGTACAGCATTCTATATTGAAATTCAGTATGGTGCTGGGAAAGGCCGTAACAGGTATTGATGCAGAAGCCATGGAGATGCTTACGTCATATTCCTGGCCGGGAAATATCCGCGAGGTGGAAAACGTAATAGAATACGCAATCAATATGGAGAACGGCAGCACTATTATGAAAGACAGTCTTCCTGAGAAAATGACGGGAAGAGAGATGTCTGCCGACAGTCTGAACAGTCTGAAGACACAGCTGGAAGAGGCTGAGAAAAAAATACTTGTAAAGTGTCTCAACAGAACGGGATGGGATCTGGAAGGCAAGAGAACTGCCGCGGGCATTCTTAAAATCAGCGAGTCGACGCTGTACAGAAGGCTGCGTCAGCTTAATATCAAAAGAAATGATGACTTGATTTGATAAAACAGTTAGTTCATAATTATTCTTATGGCAAAATCAGAAAGAAACAAGACAATCGATACTACTGTCGAAGAAGGCAGAGAGTATCTGGATAAATGCATAGAATGGTCGCCTCAAGTCCGTGAGGAGGTGTTTCACGGAGATATTAAGGTGTTAACAGACCGGGTAATAACGGGAGACACATTTACGGTTATGGAGGATATGGCAAAGGCAGGAGCCACAGGCTTCGCAGATCTTGTAATCGCAGACCCTCCTTATAACCTCAACAAGGTTTATAACGGACGTGTCTTTAATTCAATGAGCAATGCCGAATACGAGAAGTATACAAGAAGGTGGGTGGAATCCCTGAAGCCTTTGCTAAAAAAAACAGGGTCACTGTACGTTTGCTGTGACTGGCATAGCAGCATGGTAATCGGCAGTGTACTTGGAGATTACTTCAAGATACGAAACCGCATTACATGGCAACGTGAGAAGGGTCGCGGTGCTTCGGTAAACTGGAAAAACAGTATGGAGGACATATGGTTTGCCACTGTTTCAGATGATTACACCTTCAACATTGATGACGTTAAAGTCAGAAGGCGTGTTCTGGCACCATATCGTGAGAAAGGCAAGCCTAAGGACTGGCAGGAGACGGACATCGGTAATTTCAGAGATACACACCCGTCAAATTTCTGGGATGATATTACGGTACCCTTCTGGTCAATGGCCGAAAATACGGCTCATCCTGCGCAAAAACCGGAGAAACTGATTGCCAGGCTTATTCTGGCCAGTTCAAATGAGGGTGATATTGTATTCGATCCTTTCTTAGGGTCTGGAAGTACAGCAGTTACAGCTAAGAAACTAAACAGGCATTTCATCGGAACGGAAATTGACGAGAGATTCTGTATATGGGCACAGCAAAGGCTTCATATGGCAGATGACGACAAGACTATTCAAGGTTTCGAGGACAGAGTGTTCTGGGAAAGAAACTCGGGAATAAGAAAGGGGAGAAAGAAACAGGAAGGAGAATAATGTTTTCGAAATTCAGTGTTAAAAAACCTTTTACTGTCTTTGCGGCAGTGATAATTGTAATGGTGTTCGGTGGAGTTTCCATATATAAAATGACACCGGATCTGTTCCCGGAAATCAATACGCCATATGCGATTGTAATGACAGCATATCCGGGAGCCAGTGCCGAGGAGGCGGAGGTTGAAGTGACGGAACCTCTGGAAAATCAGCTGGCCACTTTACCTAATCTCAAGAATCTCACATCAGTATCTTCGGATAACTATTCAGTTGTTTCCCTTGAATTTACTGATAAGGTTAATATGGACGCCATATCTGTGGACATAAGAGATAAGATTGATCAGATCGAAGGCAGTCTGCCGGAAAATGCCTCGGCACCTGTCGTAATGAAGATTAATCTCGATATGATGCCTGTTACAGTGGCAGCCGTATCCAAAGAAAATTCAACGCCTGCGGAAGTTTCAACCTTATACAAAGAGGAACTTGAAACAAGTCTTCAGGGTATTGAAGGTGTAGCCTCCGTATCTTCAATGGGTCTTGTTGATGACGGGATAAGAATAATTCTGTCCCAGGATAAAATCGATAAAATAAATGATAAGGTTTCCGATGCAATATTAGCAAAGACAGCATCAGGAAAGAAACAGCTTAAGAGCGGAATTAGCAAGGCTAAACAGGGTAAAACCCAAATTAAAAAAGGAAAAGAGAAAATTACGGACAGTACTTCCGATGCAATAGATAAAATTACTTCGGCAAAGGCAAAGCTTCAGGAAAATAAGGACAGTCTTAAAGAAATCAAGAATCTTGATATGCACTATAAAGACGCCCTTGAAACCAATGACGAAGAGGCGATAAAACTTTATAAGGAAAAGATTGAAGCGGCCTTTGGAAGTGTTGAAAATTTCAACGCTGTTGCAGGGTCGGTCGATTCTCAGATAAATGCAATAAATGATGCGTTAAAACAGCTGGACAGTCAGCAGATGACAGCAGTTGCGAGTACAGGAAACGCATATGCGGATCTTGCCGCCACAGAAAGTACTCTCAATTCAACAATCGGACAGCTTCAGAACACTCTGGCAGAAATAGAATCTCAGGAAAAAGCTGCACTGGACAGTGCTGATATGACCGGTGTTATCACAATGGATAACGTCTCGGCAATTCTGAATGCGCAGAATTTCTCAATGCCGGCAGGATACATTACAGATAAAGACGCGAAAATACTTGTGAGTGTCGGAGATAAGATAAAGAATACTGAGGAACTTGAGAATCTCGTACTGTTTGACCTTGATATAGAAGGTGTGGATCCGATTAAGGTTAAGGATATCGGAACTGTTACTTACATGGCATCTGAATCCGACAGCTATGCTAAAATCAACGGCAATAACGGAATTCTTCTGAGCTTTACCAAACAGTCAAGCTATGCTACAGCACAGGTGTCTGAAAATATCGGCAAGAAGTTCGAAAGCCTGAAAGGTGAGCACAAGGGTCTTTCGTTTATCACAATGATGGATCAGGGAGACTCTATCAGTCTTGTAATTGGATCCGTCTTGGATAATCTCCTTCTCGGAGCAATTCTGGCGATTCTGATACTCCTGTTCTTCCTGAGAGACATAAGGCCTACGGTAATAACAGCAATCAGTATACCTGTAAGCGTGATGTTTGCCGTTGCTCTTATGTATTTCACCGGTGTGTCTCTGAATATGGTTTCTCTTTCGGGACTTGCAATCGGTGTCGGCATGCTTATGGACAATTCAATCGTTGTTATCGAAAACACATACAGATTGAGATCCATGGGATATTCTGCCGTGAAAGCGGCTGTTTCCGGAGCAGGGCAGGTAGCAGGCGCTATTACAGCTTCAACATTGACTACAGTTTGTGTATTCGTTCCTATAGTTTTTGTTGACGGAATGACAAGAGATATATTCCTTGATCTGGCCCTGACGGTTGCATATTCTCTTATTGCGAGTCTGATAATAGCTCTTACTCTGGTTCCTGCTATGGCAAAGGGAATGCTCGTTAAGAAAACGGGGAAGACCGTTCTCGGACAGAAGGGAAGAGTCGTTTCGAAGTACAAGGAAATAGCGGCCTGGGCGTTGAATCACGGTAAAATTGTTGTTCTGTGCAGTATGGCGATACTTATTATTTCAGCAGGAATTCTTCTTTCGAAAGGATTTGAGTACATGCCGTCAATGAGTAATCCTCAGATATCCGCTCAGATTACAATGCCGGAAGACAGCAAGCTTGAAGATACAATAAGCGTCAACGACGAAATTGCCGAGGCAGTTGGTAAAATCGACGGAGTAAAAGACGTAGGTGTTATGCTGACTTCAGATACAATGGGAATGATGGGAATGTCCTCCGCCGAAACGAATGTGAGAAACACATCCATTTATATTCAGATGGACGAAAAGAAAATAAAAAATTCAGAAAAAGTTTGCAGCCTGCTTGATGATTTTGCGAAAAAATATGATTGTGAAATAATAACATCTGCGAATATGGATATGAGTTCGATGATGGGAGGAAGCGATATTTCCGTAACACTTTATTCCGACAACCTGGATTCCCTGAGAAACGCAGCATCAAATATTGAAGAACGAATGAGGGAAATGAAAGCTCTGAAGGACATTTCCGATATTGAAGAATCGGGGACAGAGGAAATTCATATTACAGTTGATAAAAATGCTGCCATGAAAAACGGCCTGACAGTTGCCCAGGTATACCAGCAGGTTTCTGCGAAGCTTGCCAAAGATAAAGAAGCAACAACAATAAAAAAAGATGACGGAAGCATTACTGTAAGCGTTGAGAACACAACGAAGAGCAATTTCAGTCGCAGTGATCTGGAGGATATGAAGCTCACCGTTGATAAAAATGACGGAACGAAGGAAAAAGTTCTTCTGTCAAAGGTATGTACAATATCAAAAGATGCATCTCTTAACGTGATCAATCATAATGGTCAGAAGAGAACATTAAGTGTTACTGCATCACTTAAAGACGGATATAATGTTACAAAAGTTTCCGGCAATCTGAAGAAAACAATAGAAAATGAAAATCTGCTGCCTTCGGATGTTTCTGCGGATTACGGCGGTCAGAATGAGGAAATACTATCTGCAATGAAGCAGCTTCTTCTGATGATGATAATCGGATTTGTTCTCGTTTATCTGATGATGATGGCGCAGTTCCAGTCACTGAGAGCTCCGCTTATTATTCTGTTCACTGTGCCGCTGGCATTTACGGGAGGATTGCTGGCGCTGCTGTTTACAGGTTCGGTTTTCAGTGTAATAGCAATGCTGGGCTTCGTAATGCTGATGGGTATTATTGTAAACAACGGAATTGTTCTTGTTGACTGTATAAACCGCTTCAGACTTGAAGGAATGTCAAAGAAAGAGGCCATAATAACGGCCGGTGCAGTAAGACTGAGACCGGTTCTCATGACTGCGGCAACTACTGTTCTCGGACTTGTTCCTCTGGCTCTCGGTATTGGTACAGGTTCTGAAATGGTGCAGCCTATTGCTATAGCATGTATAGGTGGTCTGATTTACGGAACGGCTACAACACTTATTGTAATTCCTGTAATGTACAACAGACTTGCACGCAGAGAAATGGTAAAAATAGAAGAGGAAGACCTTGAAATAGTAACGGTCTGATGATATAATCATACCGTTACGCCGGCTTGATGGAATTGGCAGACGTGCGGGACTCAAAATCCCGTGGTGGCGACACCGTGTGGGTTCGACCCCCACAGCCGGCACCAGTTGAGTTAGATTTTTATTAACAGGAGGAAACGATAATTATGGGTGGAAGCGGAATGATGTCAATACTTGTACTGGTACTTTTACTGGTTGTAATGTATTTCCTTATGATCAGACCTCAGAAGAAGCGCGAGAAAGAAACAAACGCTATGAGAGCAAGCCTTGATGTAGGTGATGAAATCATAACAATTGGCGGAATCTGCGCTAAGGTTGTCAAGACTAAGGAAGAATCAATTGTCGTTCAGGTAGGCGCTGATAAGGTGAAATTTGAAATGATGAGATGGTCTGTTTCCAAGGTAGTTAAGAAGGGTTCCGGCCATGTGGCTAAGAGCTCCGTTGATGACTTTGATGAAGTTGCCGATGCAGAAGAAAAGGAAGTTATAAAGAGCAAGCCTAAGAGAATGAAGAAGGCCGCTCCTGTAGAAGATGCACCTGCAGAGGTTGCTCCGGCTGAAGAAGTTTCTGAAGAACCTGCAGAATCAAAAGAATAATAAACCACGTATAATAAAAAACAGAAAAAACACGGTGTTTGCCGTGTTTTTTATTGCTCCAAAAGCTTGAGAAATCAATCAAAAAGCAGTAGAATTGAATATGTATGACTAAATAAAATAATATTATAACCGGAGGTAGGAATGAGTTTCAGATTAAAGAAAATTTTAGCTGTCCTGATTATCGCGATAATCGTGGTAGGCTGGGTAATCACACTTAACGGAATCGGTCCTCTCACTCCTGTTAAAGACAGGATGAAGCTGGGTCTCGATATTAAGGGTGGTGTTTACGTTGTAATGGAGGCTGACAAAAATGACATAAAGAACATGTCAGACGAAGAGCTTCGAGAGGCAATGGAGCAAACTCAGACAGTTATAGAAAATCGTATTAATGCTAACGGTCTCGGTGAGCCTACAGTATCAATCGAAGGAAAAGACCGAATAAGAGTTGAGATTCCGGAGGTAAAGGATCCCGAAGATGCAATAGCTCTTATCGGTAAGACGGCCAAACTGCAGTTTATTCTTGCTGACGGCAGTGTCGTTCTCGAAGGCGGAAACGTTAAGGATGCTGCAGCGGGAAGAGACGATCAGTCAACAGGTTATGCAGTAAATCTGGAATTTGACAGAACAGGAGCCAATCTTTTCGCAGACGCCACAACAAAGGCCTATAACGGTGAAGTCACTTCGGTAATAGAGGGAATGGCCGGAAGCTGTATTGCAATTGTTCTTGACGATCAGATTATTTCGGCACCTAACGTTAACGAACCTATTACAGGGGGCAAGTGCACAATTACGGGTGACTTCACTCAGGAAGAGGCACAGACTCTGGCAGCACAGATAAAGGGCGGATCTCTTCCTATAGGAATGAACGAAGTGACGTCCTCGGTTCAGTCGGCAAGTATCGGATACAATGCGCTGGAAATGAGCATTCTGGCTGCTGCAATCGGACTTGGCCTTATACTTCTTATTATGCTGGTGGCATACAGAGGACTTGGTGTATGTGCGGACATAGCACTGCTTCTCTACGTTCTGATTATTATCAACGCGATGTCCCTCATGGGAAGCGTACTTACACTTCCGGGAATTGCAGGTATTATACTTTCGATAGGTATGGCTGTTGATGCCAACGTAGTAATATTCTCCAGAATACGTGAGGAAATATCACTCGGCAGGACTATACGCGTTGCTACGGAAACAGGTACCAAGCGTGCCATGACTACAGTAATCGACTCTCAGGTAACGACATTTATCGCTGCAATAATCCTTTATGAAATAGGTACAAGCTCCGTAAAGGGTTTCGCATATACTTTCATGATTGGTATTTTCGTAAGTATTATTACAGCAGTAGTTGTAACACAGCTGTATGTTAAGCTTATGGCTCAGAGTGATAAACTCAGCAAACCTTCCTTCTTCGGAATCGGTAAGGGCGGAAGAGCTTCATTCAGTATTGATAAGACAATACCGTTTATGAGCAAGAAGAAGGTTTATTACCTGATTACCGCAGCAATTCTTGTTATCGGGCTTGTTTGCGGGCTGACGAGAGGAGTGAATTACGGAATTGACTTTACCGGCGGTACTATGATTCAGATGGACATGGGTAAGCAGGTTAAAATTTCCGATGTTAAGGACTCCATAGAAAAGTATGACCTGAATGAAACAATTGTATACTCCGGAGATGATAATTCAGGAATAATAATTAAAACAAAGGAATCTCTCGACAGAAATGAAAGAGCGAAGGTTATCGGTTCCATAAACAAGGAATTCGGAACAACTGAAGATGATGTTATATCACAGGAATATTTCGGACCTTCTGTAGGAAACGAGCTTAGAAATAACGCGATAAAGGCTGTTCTTATTGCAGCTGCATGTATGCTTATCTACATCAGGCTGCGTTTCAGACAATGGAGATTCGGCGGCTCCGCAATGCTGGGAGTACTTCATGATGTACTGATTGTAATGGCATTCTACATAATATTCGGAGTTACCGTTAACAATCCGTTTATAGCTGCAATCCTGACAGTTGTCGGTTATTCCATTAACGATACCATTGTTGTCTTTGACAGAATAAGAGAAAACATAAGATACATGAAGAAGGGTACTCTCATTGAAACAGTTGATAAGAGTATTACACAGACACTGGGAAGATCTCTCATGACGTCGGCAACAACGCTGATTGTAATGATTCCGATGGTAATTCTCGCAGGAGAAGCAATCAGAGAATTCATATTCCCTCTCATGGTGGGAGTAATTGCCGGAGCATATTCATCGATTTGCATTTGTTCGCCTCTTTATTGTGATTTCAGCAGAAAAGAGCTGACATCCGAATACGAGAAGCAGGTAAAAGAAGCGAAGAAAAAGGCTAAGAAAAAAGCAAAGAACGGGTACAAGGGAATTAAAAAAGAAACTGAGAACCTTCCGGAACCCGAAAATAAAGAACCTGAAGTTAAAGAGACAAAACAGGAAAACAAAAGTAACAAACAGCGCTCAAAGAGATATGTAAAAGGCAACAATAGATGATGAGAAAAACCGAGTTTCTTGAAAAAATTCATAAAGAAAATCAGAAATATGATATGGCTCTTATTGAAAAAGCATATGATATTGCCGAAGAAATGCACAGGGGTCAGCTTCGAAAGTCAGGCGAGGAATACATAATTCATCCTCTGTCTGTAGCTGTTATTCTGGCAGAGCTTGGTATGGATGCCGAAACCATAACGGCGGGAATTCTTCATGATGTAGTGGAAGACACGGAATACACCATGGAAGAACTTACTGAGGATTTCGGCGGTGAAATCGCACTTCTCGTTGATGGCGTAACCAAACTGGGTGCTCTGAAGTTTGAAAGCAAGGAGGCAAGACAGGCGGAAAACCTGAGAAAGATGTTCCTTGCCATGTCGAAGGATATAAGAGTAATTATTATCAAACTGGCAGACAGACTTCACAATCTGAGAACTATCAATTATATGACTCATGACAAAATCGTGGAGAAGTGCCAGGAAACTCTGGATATCTATGCACCACTTGCTGCAAGGCTCGGTATATATGCCATGAAGATGGAACTTGAGGATATAGCCCTTAAGTTCCTTCACCCTGAAGCTTATTACGATCTTGTGGAAAAAATAAGTGAAAGAAAAGAAGCCAGGGAAGATGCGATTCAGAGAGTAATCAAAGAAATCAGAAATTCTCTCGATGAAATATGTATACACTATGACATATACGGCAGATCCAAGCATTTCTACAGTATCTGGAAAAAGATGACCTATCAGCATAAGAGCATAGACGAAATATTCGACCTTATGGCTGTCAGAATCATTGTTGATACTGTCAGAGACTGCTATGCGGTTCTCGGTCTTGTTCATACTATGTGGACTCCGATTCCGGGAAGATTCAAGGACTACATAGCAATGCCCAAGCCGAACATGTACCAGTCCCTTCACACTACAGTAATAGGAGACAGCGGCAAGCCTTTTGAAATTCAAATAAGAACACAGGAAATGCATGAAATTGCAGAATACGGTATTGCCGCTCACTGGAAATACAAGGAGGGTATTACGAAGGAAGGAGAGGATGTCAAGCTGTCCTGGCTCAGACAGGCGCTTGAGCTTCAGAAGGATGTGGACGATCCTAAGGAGTTTATGGAGTCTCTGAAAATGGATCTTTTCTCCAACCAGGTATTCGTATTCACACCAAACGGAGACATACTTGAGCTTCCGGCAGGTGCAACGCCTTTGGACTTTGCATTCAAAATCCATTCAGCCATTGGATGCAAATGCGTCGGTGCGAAGGTTAACGGTAAAATGGTTACAATCGATCATGAGCTTGAAAACGGCAATATTGTTGAAATTGTAACATCCCAGAATTCTCCGGGACCGAGTATGGACTGGCTTAAAATTGCTAAAAGCAGTTCGGCGAGAAATAAAATAAGACAGTGGCTCAAACGTGAAAATAAAGGTGATTCAGTCGACAAGGGTAAGGATATATTTACCCAGTATCTGAGAAAGAAAGGTTATGATGTCAGGAAACTGATGGTAAACGCTTATATTTCCAGAGCAGTTAAAGATTTGAATCTCAAGGATTCCGATGAATTGTTTACACAGCTCAGTTACGGAGGAAACTACCAGACTAAGGTTGCCAATCTTCTCCAGAGCTACGAAGATGAAAAGCATTCTCCGGTCGAAGAAAAAGATAAGTCACTTATGGATGATCTTAATGAGATTCATGAGAAGACCCAGAAGAGAAGCGAGCAGAAAAAAGAAGTCGATAAAGAAACCGGAGTGATGGTTGAGGGTGCCACGAACCTTCTGATTACACTGGCGAATTGCTGTTCGCCTGTTCCGGGAGACGAAATAATAGGATATATTACGAAGGGCAAGGGTATCACAGTTCACTGTAAGAACTGCGATAATCTCAAATCTCTCAGTGACGAAGACAAGCAGAGACTCATAGAAGTATCCTGGGATCCTGACAGAATAGGTCAGTCGCACGGAGTGAAAATCTGCCTGGTTGCCAAGGATCAGAAAGGTATGCTGAGCAATATATCGAAAACATGTGACGACCTTGATGTTAAAATTGAGGGTCTCAACGGCAGAGCAGGAAAAGATGATACATTTTTAATTGATTTACAGCTGGGTTTATCGGGTGTGGGGCAGGTTGAGAAACTTTGCCGCTCATTCAGAAACATTCCGGGTGTAATTGATGCGTACAGAGGTAAAGAATGAGAGCAGTTGTTCAGAGAGTAACGAAAAGCAGCGTAACAGTAGACGGTAAAATTACAGGAAAAATCGGAAAGGGTCTCATGATTCTGATCGGTGTCGAAAAAGGAGACACCGACAAAGATGCCGAATATATTGCGAAGAAAATATTCGGCCTGCGGGTTTTTGACGACTCGGAAGGAGTCATGAACCTGAACATTCAGGATGCCGGCGGAGATATACTGGCTGTATCGCAGTTTACACTCCTCGGAGATGTTCGCAAAGGCAACAGACCAAGTTATTTTTCGGCTGCTGCGCCTGATGAGGCAAACAACCTGTACAGGAAAGTAATCGATCTTTTGAAGGAAAAAGGCATTCACGTGGAAGAAGGTGTATTCCAGGCGGAGATGAGCGTTGAAATAATCAATGACGGTCCTGTGACGATACTTCTTGAAAGCAATAAATTATTCTAGAATGAGGAGATAAACTACATGGAAATTTTCAGAATTGAAACGAGCCCTATCGGAACAAACACTTATCTCGCTGCAGATGAGGAAACAGGAAAAGCCTTTATTGTAGATCCGGGCTCATACAGTCCCGGACTTAGAGATGTTTTAGAAGATAAAAAACTTGAACTCGAATATATTATTCTGACTCACGGACACGGGGACCATATAATGGGAGTGCCCGGAATGATAGAGGACTTTCCGGAAATCAAAGTTGTAGCCCATGAGGACGAAAAGGAAATGCTGGCCGATTCTCACTACAATGTAAGCTTTGATTTCGGCTCACCTGTTGAACTGAGAGCAGACATCTGGGTAAAAGACGGCGAAAGTCTTAAAGTCGGAAACACAGAACTGAAGTTTATTCATACGCCGGGACATTCGCCGGGAGGAATGTGCATTTATGTGGAATCAGACAATGTGCTGTTCTGCGGAGACACGTTGTTTCAGCGTTCAATAGGAAGAACGGACTTCCCGGGCGGTTCTTTCGAAGTTCTGAAAAAATCAATACACGAAAAGCTGTGGGTTCTCCCTGATGAAACAAGCGTATACCCGGGACATATGGGAGCAACATCAATAGGATACGAGAAAGAGAATAACCCGTTTGTATAAATTCAGATTTGAAAATATCGAAAATACATATCCTTACGAAGAACTGATCAAAGTTTTCCTCTCACCTGATGAATACATGATTTCAGGGGATATGTCAGATGAAGATGCTTCGGTGACGTACCGTTTTTCAGGAGACCGGGATGGGCTGAAAAGGGCAATATACACAGATCTTCGAAATATTACAGGCAAAAGTCCCAAATGGGGGATTCTGACAGGAATCAGACCCGTTAAACTTGCGGGAGAGCTGTTTGATTCGGTAAACAGCATTGATTCTGTGAAAGAAATATTCAGAGACAAATATTTGCTTCACGAAAGCAAGAGCAGTCTTGTTACGGAAATACTGGAATTTCAGAGAAAAGAAGCCGGTAAGCCTGAGAAAAACAGCATTTCTCTATATATCGGAATTCCTTTCTGTCCGACGAGATGTCTGTATTGTTCATTCACATCGAATCAGGTTGATGACGGCGAAATGGAGCGATATCTCGAAGCTCTTAAGAAAGAAATTATTTACTGCGGACGAATGGCAGAGGAACAGGGACGTGTAATCGAATCAGTTTATTTCGGCGGAGGAACGCCGACGTCACTATCCGCTTCACAGCTTGACAGTCTTTTGTCATGTGTTGATAAAAGCTTTGATTTAAGTTATATCCGTGAATATACAGTTGAAGCCGGAAGACCGGATACCATAACCGAAGAAAAGCTTAAAGTAATTAAAGAACACAAGGTTGACAGAATAAGCATCAATCCGCAGACCACGAAAGAAAAAACTCTCGAAATAATCGGAAGGAAGCATACGATCGAAGACTTGTACAAAGCCTTCGAAAAAGCCGGGAAAGTCGGAATAGAAACTGTTAATACAGACCTCATTGCCGGACTGCCGGAAGAAACTGCCGGAGATTTCGCAAAAAGCATAAGAGATATTCTGAAGCTCGGTGCCGAAAACATCACATTGCATACACTTGCAGTCAAGAGAGCCTCTAAGCTTAAGGACAAAGATGCTCATTTTAATTACAGAGATGAGGATCTCAGAGAAATAATGCTGGAGGATGCTCACAGTATATTGAGAGAATACGGGTACAGACCATATTATCTTTACAGGCAGAAGCATACATCGGGAAACACTGAGAATACAGGCTTTTGCAGAGACAATAAGCTGTCCCTGTATAATGTCAGGATAATGGAAGAAGCACAGTCTATTCTCGCCCTGGGAGCAGGAGGAATAAGCAAAATCTATTTTCCGGAAGAGAACAGACTGGAAAGAGTCGCCAATGTTTCGAATTATGAAATATACATAGGCAGAATAGATGAAATGATAGACAGGAAAGATAAGAAATTTTTTATTTGGAGGTAAGATATGTTAACCAATGCACCTAAAGGAACAAAAGACGTAATGCCGGATCAGGTTTACAAATGGCACTACATTGAAGAAAAGTTTGCAGATATTTGCAGAAGATACGGATTCAGAGAAATAAGGACTCCTGTTTTTGAACATACTGAGCTGTTCAAGAGAGGCGTTGGAGATACGACAGATATCGTTCAGAAGGAAATGTACACTTTCAACGATCTGGGAAACAGAAGCATCACCCTCAGACCGGAAGGAACATCTCCTGTTGTAAGATCTTTTGTTGAACACAAAGAATACGCAGCACCACAGCCTCTTAAATACTATTACAGCATTCCTTGCTTCAGGTATGAGAAGCCGCAGTCGGGAAGGCTGAGAGAATTCCATCAGTTTGGTGTAGAAACCTTCGGAACTACAGATATGATGGCAGATGCTGAAGTAATCGCTATCGGATATGACTTTATTAATGAAATGGGAATTACCGATGTTGAGCTCCAGATTAACAGCGTAGGATGTCCGGAATGCAGAGGCAAACACAGAGATGCGCTTAAGAAGTTCCTTGAACCTAAGTTTGATGAGCTTTGCCCTACATGCCAGGGAAGATTCAATACTAATCCAATGAGAATCCTTGACTGCAAATCACCTATAGATCAGGAACTGGTGAAAGACGCTCCGATGATGGTTGATTATCTCTGTGACGATTGCAGAGAAGCCTTCGAGCAGCTCCAGAAGAATCTTGATTCTTTCGGAATTAAATATACTGTCAACCCTAAAATCGTAAGAGGACTTGATTACTATACTAAGACTGCTTTTGAATTTGTTACAACTAAAATCGGCGCACAGGGCACAGTATGCGGCGGCGGAAGATATGACGGACTTGTTGAAGAAATAGGCGGACCGTCAACTCCGGGTGTAGGCTGGGGAATGGGTAAGGAGAGAATCCTTATGACAATGGAAGCATGCGGTTTCAATATTCCTGAGCCGGCAGGCGCTGACGTTTTCATTGCATTTATGGGAGAGGCAGCAAAGGCCGAAGCCATCAGACTTATGGCTGAACTCAGAAGAAGAGGCCTCGCAGTCCAGATGGATGTAATGGGAAGAAATATCAAGAATCAGTTTAAAGTTGCAAACAGAGTCGGTGCAGCGAAAACGGTCGTAATCGGCGAAAATGAGCTGGCAGAAAACAAGTTTCAGGTTAAGGACATGGTATCGGGAATGCAGACCGAAGTACCAATGGAAAACCTTATTGAAGAACTGATGAAATAGAAGGAGACATGAAGAAATGCTATATAAACGTTCACATATGTGTGGAGAACTTAGAAGTGAAAACATCGGGCAGCAGGTGGTTCTCAACGGATGGGTGCAGAAAAGCAGAAACCTGGGAGGACTGATTTTCTGCGATGTTCGTGATAAAACAGGAATCACTCAGGTTGTATTTAACGATACTGTTCCGCAGGAACTTTTTGAAAAGGCAGACTCACTGAGAAGTGAATATGTTATCGGAATTAAGGGGACAGTAAGAGAACGTGAATCCAAGAATCCCGATATGCCTACAGGCGACATAGAAGTTTTTGCAGATGATCTGACGATATATTCAAAGGCAGAAACACCGCCGATATATATTAAGGATGACGACAATGTGGACGACAACCTGAGGCTTAAATACAGATATCTCGATTTAAGAAAGAAGAAGATGCAGGATAATCTTCTGTTCAGAGCCAGACTTACCAATATTGCCAGAGAATATTACGCTGAGCAGGGCTTTACCGAAGTCGAGACTCCCGTATTAATTAAATCAACACCTGAAGGTGCCAGAGACTATCTCGTGCCTTCAAGAGTTAATCAGGGACATTTTTATGCACTTCCACAGTCACCTCAGACATTTAAGCAGCTGCTTATGGTAGGAGGAACAGATCGTTATTTTCAGATTGCCAAGTGCTTCAGAGATGAGGACTTAAGAGCAGACAGACAGCCTGAATTCACGCAGATAGACCTGGAAATGTCATTTGTTGATGTAGACGATGTAATAGAAATTCAGGAAGGCTTTATGAAGAGAGTCTTCAAAGAACTTAAGGGAATCGATTTAGAAACACCGTTTCCTCGCATGACATGGGAAGAAGCAATGAACCGCTTCGGAAGCGATAAACCGGACATCAGATTCGGATTCGAACTTCAGGATATAACAGACATGGTACGCGGATGCCAGTTCAAAGTGTTTACAGATGCAATCGAAAACGGCGGAAGTGTGAGAGCAATCTGCGTTGACGGCGGTGCGGAGGCATATACAAGAAAGAAGATTGACAAGCTTACTGAGGCAGTTAAAAGCTACGGCGCCAGAGGCATGGTTTGGATGAAGGTCGCAGAAGACGGAGTTACTTCTTCTGCAAACAAATTCTTTACTCCTGAAGAACTTAAAGAAATTGCGGATTCTCTGGGAGCAAAGGCAGGAGACCTTATTCTCATAATTTCCGATAAGAACAAGGTTGTATTTGACAGTCTCGGATTCCTCAGAAGACATATTGCCGGAGAAATGGGACTTCTTGACGACAATGACTTCAAATTCCTCTGGGTCGTTGATTTCCCTCTGTTCGAATACGATGAGAAAGAAGACAGATGGTCAGCTATGCACCATCCGTTCACATCACCGAAGGAAGAAGACGCACAGCTTCTTAAAACAGAGCCGCACAAGTGCAAGGCGAACGCATACGACATAGTCCTTAACGGAGTTGAACTCGGTGGAGGAAGTATCAGAATTCACGATCAGGAAATGCAGGAGGATATGTTCAGAGCTCTGAACATGGGCGAAGAGGAAATTCAGGAAAAATTCGGATTCCTCGTTGAGGCCTTCAAATACGGTGCTCCGCCTCACGGCGGTCTAGCATATGGTCTCGACAGACTTATCATGCTTCTGACCGGAGAAAAATCAATAAGAGAAGTAATAGCTTTTCCGAAAAATCAGAATGCCCAGTGTATGGTCAGCGAAGCGCCGGGAACAGTTGATGAGGCACAGCTTGATGAACTGGGAATAGCATTAAAAGAAACAGAAAAAAACTAATAACAAAATGAAAAAAAAGATAGGGATAATGGGAGGGTCCTTCGATCCGGTCCACAGCGGACATATAGGACTGGCCGAGGACGCTCTCAGGGAGGCAGGATTGGACTGCGTTATCTTGATTCCTACGGCTGTTCAGCCGTTTAAGCAGGATGCAAAAGCTGCAGACGGAAATCACAGACTCAATATGCTTAAGCTTGCGGCAGAAAACAATGAACGTTTTATCGTTTCCGATTATGAGCTCTGCAATAAAGGAATTTCTTATACATATCTTACTATGAGAGCTATGCAGCAGGAGGCAGATAACGCATGTCCCGACGGAGCAGATTTATATTTTATTACAGGAACCGATTCATTTCTAAAGATCGATACGTGGATGAACGGTGAAGAACTGCTGACAAACTACGGATATATTGTCGGCACAAGACCCGGATACAGACAGGATGAACTCGAGGAGTTTATGGATTTTGTACGTGAAGAATACGGCACTTATGTAATTAACCTGAGCCGCGTACAGCTTGATGTCAGTTCAACGGAAATAAGAGAAAGGATAAAATCGGGACTGTCGATCAGTAATTTTGTTCCTCCTGCAGTAGAGAGGTATATTAAGGAAAATGAACTCTATATATAAAGTTTACGGGACAAAATACGATTTTGATACACTGGTCAATAAAATTGACGAATATATGAAACAGCACCTTAAAGATTCCAGAATCATGCATACCAAGGGAGTTGTTTATGCTGCACTTGGTCTTTGCATGCTGTATGACGAGGACACCGGAAAGGCCAAAATTGCAGCCATGTGCCATGATCTGGCAAAATACGTGTCTGATGAAGACGCTAACCGCTATGTGAAAAAACTCGGACTTCCGGACTATTACATAAACAATAACAATCTTGTACACAGTAAGATAGCATGTGAAATAATGAAGGAACAGTGGGGAATTACCGATGAGGATATTCTCAATGCGGTTTCATATCACACAACAGGAAGAGCCGGAATGAGCAAGCTTGAAAAGATTATTTTTCTCGCTGATGCCTCGGAACCGGGCAGATATTATCCCGGAGTCGATATTATTCGGGCCGATTTAGAGGAAAGCCTTGATAAAGGATGTGAGAGTTCTCTCAGGAGAACCATAGAATATTTAAACGATGCAGGAGAATTCATTGCTCCGGAGTCTGTTGAAGCTCTGGAATTTCTGCAGGAAAGGAGAGAAAACAATGACTGAACAGAGAGAAAGAGCCGAGAAAATAGCTTCAGTTCTCAGCGAAAAAAAAGGAATTGACATTAATATAATCGATGTTTCACCGAAATCAAGCTTCGCAGATTACTTCGTAATATGTTCCGGAGGAAGTGAACGACAGGTGGCATCACTTGTTGAAGCTGTTGAAGATTGCATGGAACCTCAGGGCGTATTTCCTAAGAATATCGAGGGAAGGAAATCGTCAGGATGGATTCTCATGGATTACGGCGATGTAATAGTAAACGTTCTTACCCCTGAAATGAGAGAAAAATACAATATCGAAAAAATCTGGGGAGATTGCGAAACCGAAGTAATTGACTGATGGAGGAAAAAATGCAGGAAAGATATGAATTTAGCAAAATTGAAAGCAAATGGCAGAAAATCTGGGAAGAAACAAAAGCTTTCAAGGTTGAAGAAGACGAAAATAAAGAAAAGTATTATGTTCTGGAAATGTTCCCGTATCCGTCGGGAAAACTCCATATGGGACATGTCCGCAACTACTCAATCGGAGATGTAATCGCCAGATTCAAGAAAATGAACGGATTTAACGTTCTTCATCCTATGGGTTACGACGCTTTCGGACTTCCGGCAGAAAACGCTGCCATCAAGCACCAGGTTGAGCCGGCCGAATGGACATGGGGAAACATCGAGGAAATGAACAGACAGCTTAGAGAACTGGGACTTTCCTATGACTGGGACAGAGAAGTTGCTACTGCACATCCTAACTATTACAAGTGGATGCAGTGGATTTTCATTCAGTTCTACAACAAAGGACTGGCATACAAAAAAGAAAGTGAAGTTAACTGGTGCCCAAGCTGTCAGACAGTTCTTGCCAACGAGCAGGTTGTAGACGGCTGCTGCGAAAGATGCGGAAGTGCGGTAGGCAAAAAAAGCCTTTCACAGTGGTATTTCAAGATTACGGATTATGCCGACAGACTGCTGAACAATCTTGACATTCTTCAGGGATGGCCTGAAAAAGTTAAGACTATGCAGAGAAACTGGATCGGTAAATCCCATGGTACCGAAGTTACTTTCGGTGTGAAGGATTCCGACGAGAAGCTTACTGTTTTCACAACAAGAGTAGATACTATTTACGGAACAACCTTTATGGTACTGGCTCCTGAATATCCTACAGTTCTTGAAATGGTAGAAGGAACAGAATACGAAGCACCTGTAAGAGAGTACATCGACAGATGCGCTCACATGAGTGAAATAGACAGAACTTCGACTACAAATGAGAAGACAGGTGTATTTATAGGCAAATATGCTGTTAATCCGTTCTCAGGAGCCGAGATGCCTATATACATTTCGGACTATGTTCTCATGGGATACGGAACCGGCGCCGTTATGGGTGTACCGGCACATGACCAGCGTGACTTTGATTTCGCTACGAAGTTCGGAATTGATATTATTCCTGTAATTGACCCTCAGGATCCGGAGGTTGATATCAACAATCTTAAGGAAGCCTGCGCTGCAGAAGGAACAGTAATTAATTCAGGCGAATTCAACGGAATGAACAATAAGGATGCCATCAGGAAAATTTCCGAAGTTGCAGAAGAAAGAGGCATCGGACGCAAGACAGTTAATTACAGACTCAGAGACTGGCTTGTTTCAAGACAGAGATACTGGGGAACGCCGATTCCTATGATTTACTGTGACCATTGCGGATGGGTTCCGGAAAAAGAAGAGAATCTTCCGGTAATGCTGCCTACAGACGTTGAATTTACAGGAAAAGGCGAATCGCCGATCGTTACAAGCAAAAGCTTCGTAGATACAGTATGTCCTGTGTGCGGAAAACCTGCCCGCAGAGAAGTAGATACAATGGATACGTTCCTTGATTCCTCATGGTATTTCCTTAGATACTGTGATGCGAGAAACGATGATGAAATTTTCTCAAAGGAAAAAGTTGATTACTGGATGAATGTTGACCAGTATATCGGCGGAGTTGAGCATGCAATTCTTCATCTGATGTATGCGAGATTTTTCCAGATGGCTCTTCACGATCTGGGACTTGTTAAGGATGAAGAACCATTCAAGAATCTTCTTACTCAGGGCATGGTAATCAAAGACGGAGCCAAGATGAGCAAATCTCTCGGAAATGTTGTTTCACCGGCTGAGATTATTGAAAAGTACGGTGCCGACACTGCGAGACTGTTTATCCTCTTCGCTGCACCTCCTGAAAGAGAACTTGACTGGTCCGATAAGGGCGTTGAAGGCAGCTACAGATTCCTGAATCGTGTATGGAGACTCGTATACGAATTCAAGGGTAAATACAGCAACGAAGAAGGAAGCTTCGAAATCAGAAACGATGCCGATAAAGCCTTTGCGTATAATCTTAACCACACAATCAAGAAGGCAACAGAGGATATCAGAGACAGATTTAATTTCAATACTGCAATAAGTTCTATAATGGAGCTTGTTAACGAAATGTACAAATATAAAGAAGGGGACGTTAACGAAGCTCTCTACAGCTGCGCTGTAAAGAAACTGATTATACTTATTGCTCCGTTTGTTCCGCATATTGCAGAGGAACTGTGGGAAAATATGGAATACGGTGGTTCGGTTCACAGCCAGAGATGGCCGGAATATGACGAAAGCATGCTTGTTCAGGATACAGTTGAAATCGTCGTTCAGATTAACGGTAAGAACAAAGAGAAGATAAATATCCCGGGCAATGCAGGAAGAGACGAAATGCTTAAGATAGCAGAAGAAAATGAAATCATCAGGGGATTAACAGATGGTATGAATGTTGTTAAGGTTATCGCTGTTCCCGGCAGACTTATCAACATAGTAGTAAAGGGATGATTTAATGAGTGAAAGGAAAAATAAAAATATAAGGAAACCAAAGAATACCAGCAAACCAAAAGGCAAAACAATAAAGCCTAAAAACAAAACATCAAGAAAACCGCCGGAGGTAAAAATAATACCTCTCGGCGGACTTGGAGAAATCGGAAAGAACATGACAGCCATTGAGTACAAGAACGAAATACTGCTCATTGACTGCGGTCTCTCGTTTCCGGATGATGATATGTTCGGAATTGATAAGGTTATCCCTGATTTCGATTACCTTGTCAACTCTGATAAAAAAATTGCGGGACTGATAATTACTCACGGACATGAAGACCACATAGGTGCTGTTCCGTATCTGTTAAAAAAGCTGAATATCCCTATATACGGACTCAGATTTCCTCTTGGATTAATAGAGAATAAGCTTAAGGAACACGGTCTTAGAGGAGATTTCAGAAAAATATGTCCCGGTAAAGAATTCAGAGCCGGAAATTACTTCACGATTGAACCTTTGCGTATCACACATTCAATTGCAGACTCTGTGTGTTACAGCATAAAAACTCCTGCGGGAAGAATATTTCACACGGGAGACTTCAAGATAGACTATACTCCCGTAGACGGCAATCCGATTGATTTCGCCAGATTCGCGCAAATTGGATCGGAAGGCGTCCTTCTGATGATGGCAGACAGCACGAACGTAATCAGACCGGGATATACACAGTCCGAAAAGGTTGTCGGCGAAACTCTCGAAGGCATATTCAGAAGTTCGAAGAAAAGGATAATAATCGCAACATTCTCTTCAAACGTTCACAGAATACAGAAAATTATCGACATTGCGCTTTTGTGCAGAAGAAAAGTAGCCATATCGGGAAGAAGTATGGTGAATGTAGTTGAACTGGCCAGAGAACTGGGCTATATAAAGATTCCTGACAAAAGTCTTGTGGATCTTAATAAAGCCGGCAATATACCGGACAGAGAACTTGTTGTAATTACAACGGGAAGCCAGGGCGAACCTATGTCAGCCCTTGCCAGAATGGCATCAAATGACCACAAGGCAATAAATATCAGAAAGAATGATATGGTAATTCTCTCTTCAACGCCTGTTCCGGGAAATGAGCTTACAGTATCAAACGTTGTAAACAGGCTTATTGCCAAGGGTGCGGAAGTAATATATTCAGATATTGCAGAAACTCACGTGAGCGGCCATGCATGCCAGGAAGAACTTAAGCTGATGCATTCCCTTATAAGACCTAAGTATTTTATGCCTGTTCACGGTGAATCCAGACATCTGCAGATGCATGCCGAACTGGCTTCGGAGCTGGGAATGCCGTCAGAGAATATATTCATTCTGAATAACGGAGACTGCCTGACACTGACTTCAAACCGTGCAGTCAAGACAGAAAACGTATGTCCGGCCGAAGGCATTATGGTTGACGGTCTGGGAATCGGAGATGTGGGCAATATTGTGCTCCGGGACAGAAGACTTCTTTCGGAATCGGGACTTATTATTGTGGTTTCGGCAATAGACCGGAAGGAAGGCAGGATTATATCGGGACCGGATATAATTTCAAGAGGCTTCGTATATGTAAGAGAGAACGAAGACCTTATTGATGCCGCATGTGCGAAAGCAGAAGAAATAATCCTGACAGGTCTTGATAACGGTATCAACGACTGGAACAGCATCAAAACTTCTGTAAGAGAGGGTTTGAGAAAGTTTATATACAGTAAGACAAAGAGAAATCCTGTTATTTTACCTATTTTCATGGAGGTATGATTATGAATGTTTATGACCAGGCACATAAGCTTGCAGATGCGATTAAAGCGTCTGAAGAATTCAAACGATATGATGATGTAAGAAAAAGAGTTGAAGCAAATCCTGATTTAGACAGTGCAATCAAGGATTTTACCAAAAAGCAGTTCGAACTTCAGACAGCTCAGATGATGGGCAATGAAATAGATATGGAAAAGTTCCAGCAGATACAGCAGCTTGGAGCAGTTCTGCTGCAGGATCCTCTTACAAATGAATTCTTCCAGTGCCAGATGAGATTCAGCACGATGATGGCAGACGTATATAAAATACTGGGCGATGTTGCCGACTTCGGACTCGGTCCTATGGGAGACTTTGGAAGCTTAAGGTAAGTACTTGCAAAGTATGTTGATTTTGGTATAATTTAAATCGGATATAATATAAAGAAAGGCGAATAAACTATGATTTACGCAGGCGATTTTAGAAAAGGTATGACATTTGAAATTGACGGAGATCCACATATCGTAATAGATTTCCAGCATGTAAAACCGGGTAAGGGAGCAGCATTTGTAAGAACTAAGCATAAGAACATTCTTACAGGTGCAATTAAAGAAGAATCATTCAACCCTGATGCCAAGTTCCCGAAGGCACACATTGAAACTAAGACAATGCAGTATCTTTACAATGACGGCGAACTTTATTACTTCATGGATCCGGAATCATTCGATCAGATTCCGCTGACATTCGATCAGGTTGAGGAAGCAATGAAATACCTTAGAGAAAATGACGAGGCAACAATCAAGTTCTATAAGGGAAATGCGTTCCTTGTTGAAGCACCTAATTTCGTTGACCTTATGGTAACAGAAACAGAACCGGGTGTAAAAGGTGACACAGCTACAAATGTAACAAAAGATGCTACAGTAGAAACCGGTGCTGTAATCAAAGTTCCTATTTTCATTGAAGAAGGCGAAAAAATCCAGATAGACACAAGAACAGGCGAATATCTGGGCAGATCCAAATAAATAAATATGAACGCAGAAAAGGGGACGTTTACGTCCCTCTTTTTGCTCAGGAGGAAAACAAATGGCAAAAAAGAGGTCATCAAATCTTAAAGCAGTTGTAATTGCCGCGGCAATAATAGTTGCTGTATTTACAGGCGGAATTGTCTATTATCTGTCAGGTATCGGCGCCATTGATTCGTCTGATAAAAAAGATGTGGTCGTTGAAATACCTGTGGGAAGCGGTGCGTCATCAATAGTTGCCATTCTCGACGATGCCGGTCTTGTGAAGAACACCACATGTGCCAAAATCAATTCAAGAATCGGCGGATACAATTCACTCCAGGCTAATACGTATGTTTTCAGCAGATCAATGACTTTCCCTGAAATGATGAAAGCAATAAATACAGGTGACTTTGATTATCTTTCGAAGGAAACCTTCGAGATAAAAGACGGTTACAGACTTCAGCAGAATGCAGAACTCCTTTCAAAGGCTGTTCCTTTCAGCAAAAAGGAAATACTGGCTACCTGGAGCGACAAAGAATATCTCAAGTCACTGATCGGTAAATACTGGTTCCTTACAGATGACATACTTAACAAGGATGTTATGTATCCTCTCGAAGGATATCTCTTCCCTGATACATATATTCTGACAGGTGAAAATCCGTCAGTTGAAAGTGTTACGGAAATGATTCTGGACAACACCGATAGGATTCTTACCGAAAGGAAGGACGAAATAAACAAATCGGGTTATTCTGTTCATGAATTTCTGACGATTTCTTCGATTGTATGTAAGGAAGGCGGAAGTAATCCTGACGAAGCGTCACACATTGCCGGCGTATTCATCAATCGTCTTAAAGAGAATATTTCACTGGGAAGTGACGTAACAGTATGCTACATATTCCAGGAGGATCGTGTTGATCTTAAGAAATCTCAGCTTTCATCCGATTCGCCGTACAATACAAGAAAATTCACAGGCCTTCCGCCGGGACCTATATGCTCAGTTCCCGCAGTAGATATGGATGCTGTGCTTAATTATGAGAAAACAGATGACCTGTTCTTCTATGCTGGACCGGACGGAACAGTATATTATGCTAAAACAGATGCCGAGCATCAGAAGAATGTTCAGGCACACCCATGGACAGAAGAGGATTTAAGCGATTAATGAACATAACAAATGATATAGTTAAAGCATATACGGACAGCCTGTACACTCCGGTGAACAACAGACTCATAGAACTGCGTCATTATGCGGAGGAACACCATGTACCTGTTATTCTGAAAGACTCCGAGGAGCTTCTCAGATTTATTACAGGAGTGCGCAGACCCGGGTCAATTCTCGAAATAGGCTGTGCAATAGGGTATTCTGCCTCTGTTTTCGCATTTTCTTCCGACTGCATGGTTACTACAATCGAATCGGACGAAACAATGTACGAAACCGCATGCAAAAACATTTCCGATTTGGGAATCGATGACAGAGTGACCATAATACACGGTGATGCTCATAACGTACTGGAGGCTCTTCATACAGAAAAAAACAACTGCTATGATATTGTATTTATCGACGCAGCAAAAAGCCATTACAGAGAGTTCTGGGATCTTTCACTGCCTCTTTGCAGAGATGATGCACTTATTATATGTGATAACATTCTCATGAAGGGAATGACTGCATCAGACGAATTTGACACGAAAAAACGTTATAAGACAAGTATTAAGCGAATGCGCAGTTTCGTAGAATACATAAAGAATCAGCCTTATGCGGACACCTGTATTCTTCCTGTAGGAGACGGGATGTCCCTAAGTATAATCAATAAAGAGAAAATCAAATGAAAAAAATCGAACTTCTGGCTCCGGCCGGAGATCTTGAGAAATTAAAAATAGCGGTGGATTACGGAGCAGATGCCGTTTACTTCGGGGGTGAATTGTTTTCTCTCCGGGCAGGTGCCGGCAATCTGTCGCTCGAAGATATGAAAGAGGGTATTTCATATGCCCACAGCAAAGGCGTGAAATGCCATCTTACCTTGAATATTTTCCCTCATAATGATGATATTGAGCCTTTGCGGGAATATATTAAAGAACTGTCTGCAGTTAAACCCGATGCGTTTATCGTTTCGGATCCTGCAGTAATTATGATGCTTAAGCAGGAAATGCCGGAATGCGAAATTCACCTTTCCACACAGGCAAATATGACAAACTATCTGACAGGAGAATTCTGGAGACGGCAGGGTGTCAGCAGAATTGTTCTGGCAAGAGAGCTGACTCTCGATGAAATCAGCTGTATACGCGAAAGCCTCGCTGACGATGTTGAAATAGAATGCTTCGCTCACGGAGCAATGTGTATTTCATATTCGGGAAGGTGCCTTCTCAGCAATTTCATGACGGGAAGAGACGCCAACAGAGGCGCATGCGCACATCCTTGCAGATACAAATATCGCCTTGAAGAAGAAAAACGTCCCGGTGAATACTGGCCGATAGAAGAGGATTCCCGAGGCACATACATTATGAACAGTAAAGACCTCTGTATGCTGGAGCATATTGACGATCTTCATAAAGCAGGAGTTTCATCCCTTAAAATAGAAGGGCGTATGAAAAGTATTTTTTATGTTGCCCATGTAATTAAAGCATACAGGCAGGCGATAGATTCATATTATGATAATCCTGAAGGCTGGAAGCCTGATCCTGAGCTTATGAGTGAAATGTGCAAGGCAAGCCACAGAGAGTTTACTACAGGCTTCTATTACAGCAGTCCCGGAAGTGAAGGACAGAACTATCTTACCAGTTCTTATACGAGAGATTACAGTTTCACAGGACTGGTAAAATCATATGATCCGGAAACAGGCTTTGCTGTTGTGGAGCAGAGAAACAAAATGAACCGCGGGGATACCGTTGAGGTCTTCGGTCCCGAAGGAACGTGGTTCACTCAGGTTATAGACGAAATGTATAATGAGGAAGGTGAGATGATAGATTCGGCACCTCATCCTCAGCAGATATTGAGAATTAAAATGATTCAGCCCGTTGCTGAATCCTGGATGATGAGAAAGGAGAACAGATAGAATGTCATCAGACCCGCTGCCCATATGGGGAATAGCAGTTATTATTGTTGTAATCGCGCTGAACGGTTATTTTTCCGCTTCAAGACGAGCTGTCACCGAAGCTAATAAAGTCAAAATAAGGAGCATGGCCGATGAGGGCAGTAAAAAAGCTCTGGTGGTGCTGGATCTTCTTGAAAAACCCTATGAATATAAACTGGCAATAAGAGCCTTCAATGTGCTTATGTGGATGGTGTTCTGCATTTCCGCTGATTTCACCTTCTCCGGTGCAATAGGAGCGTTTCTTGAGAATGCAGGTTTATCAGGCACATCTAAGGAGATTCTGATAAAAATCATCGTAATACTTCTCGGAGGGCTTATTATGCTTTCTTTTGGCGAAGTTTTCCCGAGAAGAATTGCCGTTATTCATGCAGAAGGTGTAGCTGTCAGCACTTCACGTGCCACGAAGGCTATGGTGCTGATTATGAAGCCGATGACAGTAACAGCCACTGTTATTGTTTTTCTGATTCTGAAGCTTTTCAGACAGCGTACGGATGCCAATGACAATGTGTATTCCGAAGATGATATTGTGGAAATGCTGGAAGCAGGTCAGGAAAGCGGTGAACTTAAAGAAGAAGGCAAGAAAATGATTACGGGAGTTTTTGCTTTTGACGATCTTCTTGCATATGAGATAATGACTCCGAGAACAGATGTATTCTCAATAGACATCAACGATCCTCCGGAGGAATATATAGATCAGCTTATGGAGCTGCGTTACTCCAGAATACCTGTTTATGATGACGACAGCGACAATATATGCGGTATCCTGTACATTAAAGACTATCTGATAAAGGCATGGGAAGAGGGCTTCGACAATGTTGATATCAGATCTGTCCTCAGAAAACCGTATTTTGTACCTGAGACGAAGAATATTGACTCTCTTTTCGTGGAACTGCAGAAGACAAAACAGCACATTGCAATTCTCATTGATGAATACGGCGGTTTCAGCGGAATTGTTACTCTGGAGGATATCGTAGAGGAAGTAATGGGCGACATTGACGACGAATACGATATAGAAGATGAGGAAATCAAGAAAATAGGTCATAACTGTTATATGGTAGAAGGCAGCATGAACCTTGACGACCTTGATGAGGAGATTAATATCAAACTTGAATCCGAAGATTCAGAGACTATCGGAGGATTTATCTTAAATCTTCTGGGGGAAATTCCTGATGAAAATTACATAGACAGAGAAATTCCTTTCGAAAACGTTGTGTTTACAATTAAATCAATCAAAGACAGAAGAATAGAGAAGATTAAACTGAAGGTGAACAAATAAATGGCAGAAGAAAAGATTAATGTTTCAGATGAAATAATCGCAGTGTGTGCAGCCAACGCCACCCTTAAGACAAAAGGTGTGGCGGCAATGGACGGCGGCATAGGCGGAGCTCTTAGAAAGAATCTTCTCGGTCGTGAGCTGGTTTCCAAAGGCGTTAAGGTTGACAGAGACGACAACGAACTGACCATAGATGTCCATGTTATTGCATGTTACGGTTGTCACATTCCGTCTGTAGCGTGGGATATACAGGAAAATGTAAAAAAAGAAATAAAAGAAATGACCGGGCAGAAAGTCAAAGCAGTTAATATTCATGTGCAGGGAGTAAAATCAGATGACAAGAAATGAAGCGAGAACAATAATGATGCAGATACTTTTTGAGATGGATGCTTCAGGGGCATTCAAAGGCGAAAACCCTGTATCATGTGCGGAGAAACTGGCGAAAGAGAAGCTGGCGGGCAACCATATTGAAAGAGGAAATAATATTCTCGGCAATATAACGAATAATCTGGAAAAGATAGATGCTCTTATTAATGAATGCAGTCTGAAATGGAAAACCAATAGAATGCCGAAGGTTGATCTGGCTATTATGAGGCTGGCTGCAGGGGAAATCCTCTATTCCGATGATGTTCCGGAGCCAGTAACCATAAATGAAGCCATAAAGCTCGCAAAGGAATTCAGTACGGAAAAATCCGCAAGATTTGTTCACGGAGTTCTCGGTAATCTCGCGGAAAAAATCAGAGAAAATGACCTTTAATACAGTTCTGGGTATAGATACCAGCAATTATAAGACTTCTCTCGCGTTGATTCGCGGAGACGAAATAATATGTGATTTAAGAAGATTTCTGACAGTCAAAGAGGGAGAGCGGGGATTAAGACAATCGGATGCTCTGTTTCAGCATGTAAAGAATTTACCGGAACTGATGAGCGCCTTACGGGACTGCTCCGGCATTCAGATTGACGGTATAGCTTTTTCTGACAGACCAAGACCTGTGGAAGGTTCATATATGCCATGCTTTATGGCCGGAAAAAGCCTCGGTGAATCACTTGCCTCAGCCTTTAATGTTCCCGTTGCGGCTTTTTCTCATCAGGAGGGACATATTGAAGCCGTAATACATAATTCGCCCTTAAAGGACTGTGATAAATTTATTGCCTGTCATTTCAGCGGAGGCACTACGGAAATACTTAAAGTTTCTCCCGCAAAGGCATATGACATAGAAATTATAGGCGGCACGAAAGACATTTCCTTCGGTCAGGTAATAGACAGAGCTGGAGTCGCCATGGGGTTGCCGTTTCCATGCGGAGAAGCTCTTGACAGACTTGCCCTGGATAATCCGGCAGAAACAGATGCGCTTACACCTGTTAAAGTATCAGATGCCCGAATAAATCTCTCAGGCATTGATACTCAGATAAAAAATTGTGCAGGTACATTAGGTAAAAAACTTGCAGGTGAAATTTTCACCAAACTGTCAGAGGCTGTCGTTAAAATGATATATCAGGCATGTGACGCGTCCTCCATAGATAAAGTTATTATGTCCGGAGGCGTTTCATCAAGCCGCTTTATGAGACAGAAAATACTGAGTGGCATGAACAATAAAGGAATTACCGTTTATTTTGATGAAAACAATTTGTCATCAGATAATGCCGTAGGCATTGCATTTCTCGGAGGAAAACACTTATGGGATTGAAACCTGTAACTGTAGGGCAGCTTAACAGCTATATTTCCAGAGTACTAAAAACAGATCCTATTCTCAGCAGTGTTTCTGTTACGGGAGAAATATCCAACCTGAAATTCCACGGAAGCGGACACGTATATTTCACACTAAAAGATGCAACATCAAAGATAAACTGTTTTCTGAGCGCAGCCAATCTGAAAAACATAATATCGCCTCTTGAAGAGGGACTCGAAATAATCGCTCAGGGAAACATATCTGTATATGAGAGAGGAGGATATTATTCTCTCAATATAAGGACCATAGATGTAAACGGCGAAGGACAGCTTTCCGTTAAATTCGAAAAGCTGAAGAAAGCTCTTGAAAGTGAAGGACTGTTTGATGGGAAATACAAGAAACCGCTTCCTTCATTTCCGAAGAAAATAGCAGTCGTTACATCTCCGACAGGTGCTGCCGTTAAAGATATTATCAGGACTGTAACGGCCAAGAACAATTATACAGATATACTTATCTGCCCGGTGCTTGTTCAGGGGCCCGGAGCAGCAGGTGAAATCAGCAGCATGATCGATTACCTGAATACACGTGATGATATTGACATTATCATTGCAGGCAGAGGCGGAGGTTCCATGGAAGAACTGTGGGCCTTCAATGAAGAGATTACAGCCAGAAGCATTTTCGCTTCACGGATTCCTGTAATTTCGGCTGTCGGTCACGAAACGGATTTTACGATTGCTGATTTTGCAGCTGATTTCAGAGCCGCAACGCCGACCGGTGCCGCAGAAATGGCAGTGCCCGATACCGAAAGGCTTTACGATAATATCACAGAACTGAAGAACAGAATTCAGTCAGATATTTCATACAGACTCTCAAGCTGTAACGACAGGGTGGAAGCCCTCAGTCCTGAGGCCTTTGCTCAAAATCTTTCGGGGAGAATAATGTATGAGCAGATTAACATCGACAGAATTGCCGAAGGGATAGATACATCTATAAAATCCCGGATAAAGGCACTTCAGGATAAAATAGAAATGATGAGAGACGTTATCAGAGTATCTGACCCGCGACTTCCGCTGGAGAGAGGATATTCTCTCGTAAGGAACAGTATCGGTGAGATAATAAAAGATCCGTCAGCTCTGAATATCGATGATGTTATTTCGGTTGAAACAGCACATGGATATGCAGAGGCGTCAGTTATTAAGACAGGCAGGGAGTAAGAAAATGAGTGACAGAGAAATAAGCTTTGAAGAGGCGCTGAAGAAACTTGAAGAATCGTCGGAAAAACTGAAGGAATCGGAAACAACTCTTGAGGAAGCAATGGAGAATTACGAGAAAGGCCTTGAAGCATACAGAGAGTGCAAGACTATTCTCGAAAATGCATCTCAGAAAATAGAAACTCTATCTAAACAGGAGGCGTAACATGAAGGAATATTCGTTTGACGACTATAAGGAACTGATAGAAAATCATCTTACAGATTTCATTCCCGACATTGATCACAAAAGCATCACACTTTATGATTCTATGAAATACAGCCTTGCAGCAGGAGGAAAACGCATCAGACCCGTTCTTCTTCTGGCAGCATGTGATTTCTGCGGCGGCAATGTTGAAGAGGCTTTGCCGTATGCATGTGCCATAGAATACATTCATACATATTCGCTTATACATGACGACCTGCCTTGTATGGACGATGATGATATGAGACGCGGACAGCCTACCAATCACAAGATTTACGGAGAAGCAATAGCAACCCTTGCAGGCGACGGCCTTCAGGCAGCTGCCTTCGAAACAATGTCACGTGACATGCTTCTTTACTTCGACGATGATAAAGGCCTTAAAAACAGAATAAGAGCGTTTAACGAAATATGCAAAGGCTCGGGGGTGAGAGGAATGATTGCAGGTCAGGTCGGAGACATTGAAGCGGAGGATAAGCATTGCTCCTCTGAAATGCTCGATTACATACACCTGACTAAAACAGCCTCACTGATAATTGCTTCTGTACGTGCAGGTGCAATGCTTGGCGGAGCCGATAGCGAAACCCTCGAAAGACTTACGATTTACGCAGAGAATCTCGGACTGGCATTCCAGATACGCGACGATATTCTCGACGTAATAGGCGAAGAAGAAGAGATGGGTAAAAAGTCCGGAATGGACAGCATCAAGAAAAAAGCAACATATCCTTCGATCCACGGATTTGAAGAATCAATGGAGCAGCTTGAAATAAGAACAGCAAAGGCAATAGAAATACTCGAGCCGTATTATGATAATGCGGAAGAATTCGTTAAACTCGCGAAGAATCTCGAAGTAAGAGGTAATTGATAAATGAATGATTATTTAAGAGGGTTCACTTTTCCCGATGACTTGAAGAAAATGTCCTATGACGAGCTTGAGCTTCTGTCATATGAGCTTCGCGATTTTATCGTAGAGTCAGTATCAGAAACAGGAGGACATCTTTCCTCTAATCTTGGTATTGTCGAAATTACAATAGCGCTTCACAAATGCTTTGATGCTCCTTATGACAAGATAATATTCGATGTGGGACATCAGACATATATTCACAAGATTCTCACCGGGAGAATTGACGGATTTTCATCTCTGAGAAAGATGGGCGGCATCAGCGGTTTTCCTAAAAAATCAGAAAGTGAATTTGACCTTTTCGACACGGGACACAGCAGCAACTCTATTTCTCTCGGCCTCGGCATGGCTGCAGCAAGAGATATAAAGAACGAAAAGAACAAGGTGGTTTCCGTAATAGGAGACGGAGCCATGACAGGCGGACTGGCGTTTGAAGCACTCAACAACGCCGGGAACATGAATACAGACCTTATAGTACTGTTAAACGATAACGGAATGTCCATTTCCGGAAATACAGGCGGTCTTTCCAAATCCCTCGGCAGAATTACAAGTGCAGAAAATTATATTCACGCCAAAACATCTGTAAAGAAAGGTCTCTCTAAGGTTCCTGTTTTTGGCGAAGGAGTGATTTCCGGTATCCACAAGGCGAAAGAAAGTATCAAGTACGCTGTAATAGACGGTATCATTTTCGAGGAGCTGGGATTAAAGTACCTGGGACCTATAAACGGACATGATATAAAAGAAATGTGCGAAACCCTTGAACGAGCCAAATCAATGGAGGGACCTGTACTTATCCATGCGGTGACGAAAAAGGGAAAAGGGTACAGCAAGGCGGAAGAAAAGCCGAATGTATTTCACGGAATCGGTCCGTTTAACCCAGAAACAGGAGAAACAAAAGCATCTTCTGTTTCATATTCATCTGTATTCGGCAGGAAGCTTTCGGAAATGACCGAAGACTGCGGTAATCTTGTGGCAATAACTGCTGCAATGACAGACGGTGTAGGTCTTAAGGACTTTGCGAAAAAATACCCAAACAGAATATATGATGTGGGAATAGCGGAAGAGCATGCCGTTTCTTTTGCAGCCGGCCTGGCGAAAGGAGGTCTGAAACCTTTTGTCGCAATATATTCGACGTTTTTACAGAGAAGTTACGATGAAATAATAGAAGATGTGTGTCTTCAGAAACTGCCGGTTGTATTGTGTATAGATCGTGCCGGTGTAGTTGGTGCAGACGGTGAAACACATCACGGTATATTCGATCTGGCATATCTAAAATCTATGCCGGGAATTGAAGTAATGGCTCCGAGAGACGAAAAACAGCTGTGTGAGATGATGGAATATGCATATTCTGCAGAAGTACCGTGTGCAATAAGATATCCTCGCGGCAAGGCAATAAGTCTTGATTATGAAGTCAGTGTCGCCCCGGGAAAAGCTCAGGTGCTTCGCGACGGCGAGGATGTGGCAATATGGGCTGTAGGCGCTATGGTTAAACCGGCGCTTGATGCAGCTGAAATTCTTGAAGAAAAGGGTATATCGGCTGCGGTAATCGACCCGGTATTTACGAAACCGGCAGACGAAACTCTGATCAGAGAAATGGCCGCCGGCAGGAAGCTGACTGTTACTGTCGAAGACGGAGTTGTTTCAGGCGGCTTCGGAGAAACTGTTGCCGGAATTCTGTCGGACAGTGCCTGCAGAACAGTAATGATAGGATGGCCTGATAAATTTATTGAACACGGTACTCAGGAACAGCTTTATAAAAAATACGGACTTGATGCCGAAGGAATAGCAGAAAGGATAATAATTGAAAAAGAGGCTTGATGTTTTAGCAGTTGAAAGAGAACTGTTCTCTTCCAGAGAAAAAGCTCGCGGATCGATTATGGCCGGTCTCGTTTATGTTAACGGGATTCGCGTCGATAAGCCGGGAGCTTCTGTTAAGGAAGATGCGGAAATAACAGTAAAGGAAGCGCTTTGCCCTTATGTGAGCAGAGGCGGGCTTAAGCTTGAGAAAGCAATGGAAACATGGGATATATGTCTTGATAATGTTAAGGCGGTCGATATCGGTGCTTCCACAGGCGGATTTACAGATTGCATGCTTAAGAACGGGGCCAGACAGGTGTTCGCAATTGACGTGGGGTACGGTCAGCTTGACTGGAAGCTGAGAAATGACGAACGTGTTGTCAACATGGAAAAATGCAATGTGAGATATCTCGATGTAAATGAAGTAGGTACTGATGTGGACTTTATCAGTATTGATGTTTCCTTTATTTCCCTTAAGCTCGTATTCCCGGTAGCATCACAGCTTCTTCAGGATGACGGATCTCTCGTGTGTCTTGTTAAGCCGCAGTTTGAAGCGGGAAGAGAGCAGGTGGGAAAGAAAGGAATCGTACGTGATGAGAAAGTCCACAGGGAAGTAATTCAAAATGTAATTGAGTACGGCAGTGAAAACGGATTATATCCTCACGGCCTGACATACTCTCCCGTGAAGGGGACGAAGGGAAATATCGAGTATCTCTTGTTCATGAAAAAAAACAAGTGTGATAGTGTGGTAAACATCGATGATGTTGTGTTAGAATCACATCATAGATTATAAATCGAATATAAAAATGTTTTTAAAAGGAGAATGTTGAAATGGAAGTATCCAAGAGAGTCGCAGCAATGCAGTTTTCACCAATCAGAAAGTTCAACAAATACGGTTTTGATGCAGAAGCAAACGGCAAGACCGTTTACAGACTGAACATAGGACAGCCTGATGTTGAAACTCCCGAATGTTTCAAGGAAGCAATAAATAACTTCGACAAGAAGGTAATCGCATACGCTGAATCCGGTGGTGTTACTGAACTGCTCGATGCAATGATCGATTACATGAAGCTGTATGACATGAATTATGAAAGAGATGATATTCTGATTACAAACGGAGGATCAGAAGCTCTCACTCTTATCTTTACTGCGCTTCTCAACCCCGGTGATGAAGCATTGATTGCCGAGCCTTTTTACACTAACTACAACACATTCTGCAATCAGGTAAACGGTAAGCTCGTTCCTCTTACAACAAGTGCCGAAGACGGATATGCATGGGCAAAGAGAGACCTTATTGAAGCGGCAATCACACCTGATACCAAGGCAATCTGCTGCATCAGCCCGGGAAACCCTACAGGACGAGTTCTCACTCTGGACGAAATGAAGCTCGTAGGAGAAATTGCCAAGGAACACGACCTATGGATTATCTCAGACGAAGTATACAGAGAGTTCGCATATGACGACAGAGAAGTTACTTCTTTCGGAATGATAGAAGATCTTGCTGACAGAGTAATTCTTGTTGATTCGGTTTCGAAGAGATTCTCAGCCTGCGGAGCAAGAGTAGGTGCAGTAATCTCCAAAAATAAGGAACTGATGAGCGGAATTCTCAAGCTGGCTCAGGGAAGACTCTGTTGTCCTACTCTGGAACAGGTAGGTGCTGCTGCTCTCTACAGATTAGACAAGAGCTACTACGACGAAGCAAAGGCTGAATACTGTGCCAGAAGAGACGCTGCTTATGACGAAATATCCAAGATCCCGGGCGTTGTATGCCAGAAACCGGGAGGAGCATTCTATCTGACTGCCAAGCTTCCTGTTGAAAGCACTGAGGATTTCCTTATGTTCATGCTTACGGAATTCGACGACAATGGTGAAACTGTAATGTTCACACCTGCATCGGGATTCTACGCAACACCGGGTCTCGGCAAGAACGAAATGCGTATCGCATACGTACTGGCACCTGAGAAAATGAGAAGAGGCGCTGAGCTTATTAAACTCGGCATCGAAGCATATAATAAAAAATTAGGAAAATAAGATGAAAAAACTTTCACCTATGATGCAGCAGTATCTGGACATCAAGGAGAACTACAAGGATTGCATTCTGTTCTTCAGACTCGGCGATTTTTATGAAATGTTCTTTGATGATGCTGTGCTTGCATCCCGTGAACTGGAATTGACTCTTACAGGTAAACAATGCGGTTTGGAAGAAAGGGCTCCCATGTGCGGAGTCCCTTTCCATGCTGCCGAAAGCTATATTTCCCGACTTATAGAGAAGGGATATAAAGTTGCTATCTGTGAGCAGACAGAAGATCCGCAGACCGCGAAAGGTATTGTGGCACGAGATGTAATTCAGATAGTGACTCCCGGTACGGTAATGAGCAGCAGCATGCTCAGGGAGAACGAAAACAATTATATAGCATCTGTTTTTGCCGGAGAAAATGATTTCGGTCTGGCTTTTTGTGATGTTTCTACAGGCGAAACAAGCCTTACGACAATTTCGGGCGCAGAAGCGAGAGAATCTCTCGTTAACGAACTGGTTAAAATAGGCGCCAGAGAGGTAATAACCAACGGCGATACTGCGCAGAACATATGTATCGAAGATATTATGCCCCTTTGCGAGGCATATTTTAATATAATAGACGACAAATACTACAGAAGCGAAGCCGTTCGTGATACAATCAAAAGCCGTTTCGCGGTAGGTGCACTACACGGTATAGGTGTGGACGAAGACAGTTCCGCCGAAATGGCACTGGGTTCACTGCTTTTGTATCTTCTTCAGATGCAGAAGAACGATCTCAGTCATATCAAGAGCCTTAATGTTTATTCTATGGATCAGCATATGTCTCTTGATAAATCCACATTGAAGAACCTTGAAATAACGGAGACGCTTTTCGAAAAAAAGCTTCAGGGATCGCTTCTTGGTGTACTCGATAAAACCCGTACGGCCATGGGCTCGCGAAAAATGAAACAATGGCTGCGTGAACCTCTTAACAGCACTGCAGCCATATGTGAGCGTCTTGATGCGGTAGAAACCCTTGTCGATGATGTTCTCATGAGAAATAATATCAGAGAAGCACTGAAGCAGGTATATGATTTTCGCCGTCTGTCCGGTCGTATCGCTACCGGCAAGGCCAACGGCAAGGACATGATTGCGCTTAAAAACTCATGCCTGGCTCTTCCCGATATTAAGAACGAGCTTTATTCCTGTGAAGGACTTCTCGCTGAAATAAACAGTGAAATAGACACTCTGGACTATGTAGCGGATCTTATTGAAAGAGGTATCGAAGAAGATCCTCCTTTTACCCTTAAAGACGGAGGTCTGATTAAGAGAGGCTTTTCCCGGGAGCTTGATATTCTCAAGGATTCAATCTCAGATGCTCAGGGATGGATTGCATCTCTGGAAGCTACTGAACGGGAGCGCACCGGAATCAAAAACCTTAAGGTGGGATTCAACAAAGTCTTCGGATACTATCTGGAGGTTACAAAATCATATTACGACCTTATTCCGGAAGATTACATCAGGAAGCAGACTCTTGCCAACTGTGAGCGTTTCATAACACCTCAGCTTAAGGAGACAGAGAGCCTTGTTCTCAATGCCGAGAGCAAAATCAACAAGCTGGAGTACGAACTTTTCACAGAAATAAGGCAAAAGCTTCAGACATATATCCGAACTGTTCAGGATACATCAGAGGCAATAGCTTCTCTTGATGTTCTTGCGGCCTTTGCTGAAGTATCGGAGAAGATGAACTACGTTAAACCTGCAGTCGATGACGGAGATATTATCTCAATAGAGAAGGGAAGACATCCTGTAATAGAGAAGACCATCAGAGACGGTATTTTCGTAAGCAATGACACTTATATGAACAGAAGTGACAGCAATCTTCTTATTATAACAGGCCCGAACATGTCCGGTAAATCCACATATATGAGGCAGACCGCACTGATTGTTCTCATGGCGCAGGCAGGCTGTTTCGTTCCGTGTGATAAAGCGAGAATAGGCATATGCGACAGGATATTCACGAGAATAGGTGCTTCAGACAATCTGGCCAGAGGGCAGAGCACATTCTTCGTGGAAATGAGCGAGCTGTCATATATACTGAATACAGCTACAGAAAAAAGCCTTGTTATCCTTGACGAAATCGGAAGGGGAACGAGTACATACGACGGACTGTCCATAGCCTGGTCCGCAGCGGAATTTCTTTGTGCGGAAAAAAGGCATATAAGAACGCTTTTCGCTACCCACTATCACGAAATGACAGTTCTCGAAGACACTCTGAAAGGCGCTAAAAACCTCAATGTCGATGTTTCTGAAAGCAACGGAAGCATTGTATTTTTACACAAGATAATCGAGGGAAGCGCCAGCAGAAGCTACGGAATCCATGTAGCGCGCCTGGCAGGTGCACCTGCAGAGCTTCTCGAAAAAGCCGAAGAACATCTGGAAAGCCTGAAACACGATATGCAGAACAATCTGGAAAAGTTTGAAGACAGTACCTGTGAAGAAGTTCAGGAAGAGCAGCTTTCATTCTTCAGCAGACTGCCCGATCCGGCGGCAGCTAAATTAAAAGCTCTCGACCTTATGAACACAACACCGTCGGAAGCCCTCAGAATTCTTGAAGAATTAAAGGAATATCTATGATTAAAGTTCTTGAAAAAAACGTAGCAGATAAAATAGCAGCCGGAGAGGTAATAGATCGGCCTGTTTCCATTGTCAAGGAGCTTGTGGAAAATTCCCTTGACGCCGGAGCCGGTTCCGTTACAGTTGAAATAAAGAACGGCGGCAAATCATATATCAGAGTCACCGACAACGGCTGCGGCATTGAAGAAAGTGATGTTTCTGAAGCCTTCAAAAGACATGCTACCAGTAAAATTTCAAAAGTCGAGGATCTTGATGATATTTCGACCCTCGGATTCAGAGGTGAGGCTCTGGCAAGCATATGTGCCGTTTCCAGAGTTGAAATGATTACAAGACCTGCCGGAAGACGCATGGGAACCCGCGTTGTTATTGAAGAAAGCCGGTTAATAGATAAAGGGGCAACAGGCTGCCCCGAAGGAACAACCATTACGGTCAGGGATCTTTTCTACAATCTTCCTGCCAGATTAAAGTTTCTCGCTTCCGATGCAACCGAAACACGAAAGATTACCGATATGCTTTCGCGTATGGCTCTCTCATACCCGGATGTGCGAATAAATCTTATAAGCGGCGGTAAAAACGTATTTACCACATCGGGGCGTGGAAACATTCTTAACAGTATTATAAGTATTTACGGAGCCGAGATAGGCAGCTTCCTTCTTCCTGTTTCAGCATCCGCTGACAACATGGTGCTTAAGGGATTCATTTCTAATCCCGGACATACTATGTCCACGAGAAGTCGACAGATTTTCTGTGTTAACGGTCGTGTTGTTTCAAGTGATGTAATGAGAAACGCTCTCGAAAAAGGTTACATAGAACGACTGATGCACGGGAGATTTCCTGTTGCCTTTCTTTTTCTGTCTGTTCCGGGCAACACAATTGACGTAAACATTCACCCGGCGAAAAAGGAAGTGCGTTTTGATGACAGATTCAAAGTGGAGGATTTCATTTCCCAGGCAGTTTCCAATGTACTGAAAGGAGACAGGGGAGTTACCTCTTTCGAAACAATCGGATCTCCTAAGGCTTTTGCGAAACCCGAAGCAAAGGCAGAAACAAAAACGGAACCACCGGTAGAAACAAAGGCGGAACAGGTTGATATTAAAGAGATGCTGTCATCCTTCAGAGCAGCTTCACAGCAGGACGTAAAACCGTGTGAGATTAAGGAAGATAAAACTACATATAACGTTCCCTTTGATTTCGATTCTCTGTCAGTTACGGGAGCTGTATTCAATACATATATTCTGGCACAGAATGAAAGTGACTTCTTCATGATTGACCAGCACGCGGCACATGAAAGAATCTTTTACGAAAAAATACGAAGCCAGTACAATTCAGAAGAAAAGCTGTCACAGAAGCTTCTCATTCCTGTTAATATATCAGTGTCTTCTGATACTGCCGCTGCTGAAGAAAACTGGATGCCTGCTGTACTGGCAATGGGATACGGGCTTGAATTCTTCGGAAACAATACATATCTTCTGCGTGAAATTCCCGCCTTTATGGAGCTTTCAGACGGAGAGGCATTCCTTAAGGATTTCATTTCATCGATAGAAGATAAGCCTGATCCAACCGATTATAAAACTATAGACAGAATAATCGTAAGATCATGTAAGTCGGCTGTAAAAGGAGGGGACAGATTAAGCACTGAAGAAGCTGTAAGCCTGATTAACCAGCTGAAGCTTTGCGATAATCCTTTTTCGTGTCCTCACGGAAGACCTACATTTATTAAGTTTACAAAATACGATATCGAGAAAATGTTTAAGAGAGTATGAAGCGAAAAATACTTGTGATTGCAGGACCTACTGCAGTTGGAAAAACAGAATACGCCATAAGAGCGGCAGAAGAACTTGACGGAGAAATTGTTTCCTGCGATTCCATGCAGATTTACAAATATATGGATATCGGCAGCGCTAAACCTACTGCTGAAGAACAGGCAAGAGTTAAACACCATCTTATCGACTTCGCAGATCCGAGAGAACCCTTTACTGTTGCCGATTACCAGAAGCTTGCGGCAAAGGCAATAGAAGATATTTTATCCAGGGGAAAGTTGCCTGTAATTGCAGGGGGAACAGGATTATACCTTAACAGCATTCTTTTTCCTATGGATTTTGCATCAGCTCCCGAGAACACGGAATACAGAGAAAAGCTGAAAAAAATAGAACAGGAACAGGGTGCCGGAGTGCTTCACGAAATGCTCAGAAAAAAGGATTCCGAAGCTGCGGAACGCATTCATCCCAACAATGTGAAAAAAGTGATGCGAGCTCTGGAACGGCTTGAAGAAGGGGAAGAATATGTAAGACCTTTCAAGTCTCCTTCGGAAGAGGATTTCCTGTACGATGCTGTCCTGGTGGGGCTGACGAGAGACCGGCAGGAGCTCTATTCGAGAATAGACAAACGGGTTGATATTATGATGGAAGCAGGCCTTGAAAATGAAGTCAGAAGCCTGGCGGATATGGGGCTGGATGAATGCTTCACTTCCATGAAGGCTATCGGATACAAAGAAACACTTGAATATCTTAAGGGACTTTGTACATATGAAAATGCCGTTGACAGTATTAAGAAAAATTCCAGGCATTATGCCAAAAGACAGTTAACCTGGTTCAAAAGATATGGTACAATGGAGTGGTACAATTTATCGGAATACTTGAGCGACTCAAAAGCTGTTGAGGTGATTACGGAATGCCTGAAGAAAAGAATATAAAAATCCGTAACAGAAGCGATAAACCGGATAATATAGTCCTTAAAGAGCACGAGATAGTAAACCAATGTACTGCGTTGGAAAGAACTCTGCCAACGTTCTTAAGGGGCTTTTTTGTGTATCTTAAAGGTAATGTTCTTCCCATGACAAGACTAAATTACCTTAGAGATATTTCGTTCTTCTGCAGATATCTCATATCCGAAACTGACATTACCGGTGCAGCGGAACCCTCAGGTATCAAATTAAGTGAATTTAACGAAATCAAGGCTGTGGATATAAACATTTTTCTTGATTACTGCAGGCAGTATACTGTTGAGAAAGATAATGAGATTGTTGTTTATGAGAACAGCAACAGAACTCTCGCTCGAAAGAAATCCTCTCTGTCTGTTATGTTCAAACAGCTGTACAGGGATGATCTGATTGATAACAATATTACGGACGGATTTGATCCTATACGTGTTCCTAAGGCACAGGAAAGGGAAATCAAAGCCCTTCAGGATGACGAAGTGATGATTATGCTTGATGCGGTAAGCACAGGCACACACCTGACGCCGAAAGAACGTCAGTACTGGGAGAAAACGAAAAAAAGGGACAAGGCCATTCTCGTTCTCTTTCTTACATACGGTCTCCGTTTGTTTGAACTTCAGCAGCTTAATGTCTCTTCGTTTAATTTTAACAGAGGAGAATTCAAAATCTACAGGAAGCGTGACAAGGAGGCGGTGATGCCTCTTAATCAGTCGGCTGATATGGTAGTGAAGGATTATCTGGAAAACGAGAGAGCTGATGACTCAAGTCTTCTTCCGGAACATCGTGATGCGCTTTTCCTGTCACTTCAGGGAAAAAGAATGACAGAGCGTCAAATACGTGAACTTGTTAAGAAGTATACATCAATCGGTCTGGCAACATCGAGAAAAGGCGGGTACAGTCCGCATAAACTGAGAGCTACAGCGGCAACAAGCCTCATTGGAAGGGGTAATTCAATATATGACGTTCAGGCACTTCTTGACCACGAACAGGTTACGACAACGCAGCTGTATGCCAGTCATAAAATGAATGTCAAAAGAGATCTTGTGAAAGATATGGAATGGGAAATAGAGAGGAAAGAAAGGGATTAAAATGAGAAGAGCTTTTAAGAAAATCAATATTATCATTCTTGTGCTGGTATTCGGCATAACAGCTTTAATGCCGTATAATGCTTTTGCGGATCTGGATATAGATTTGGCACTTAAAAACCATAAGACAGAAAAGCCGGAGGCAGAAGAACCGGAAACTGAGGATATTGATGATATTGAGTATACTGATGATGAAATTATTCCAGAGGAAGAATTCGTAAGAAAAGACATATCCTGGTACGACTACGAGAATAAGAAGAAAACTTATCATCTCAGAAACGAATCACAGCTTATAGGTTTTGCAAGTCTCGTTAACGAACGGCAGACCGAAATATACAAGCCCGAACGTTATGAGGACTTTGAAGGAGTTACTGTAATTCTCGATGCGGACGTTAAACTTACGGAAAAATGGATCCCCGTAGGCAATGACGAAGCTGTTGCTTTCAGAGGTACTTTCGACGGAAATAATCACACGATAAGAGGATTTAACATCGACACTTCCGGCGATTACGCAGGCTTCTTCGGATATCTTCCGGGAACAGTGAAAAATCTTAACTTAACCGGCAGTGTTAAAACTACAGGCGGACGGTGCGGCGCTCTGGCGGGATATGTTGCCGAAGAGGGCGAAATCAATAAATGCACGGCACATGTCAAAGTAAGTGCAGGCGCAGAAACAGGAGGTATATGCGGATATAACGACGGTACTGTCCGCAACTCGGTGAATTACGAAAAAGTCAAAGGCGATGTTAAAGTCGGAGGCATTTGCGGTGAAAACTGGGGGCGCATTATTAAATGCGGCAACAGGGGTGAAATTGTTTCAAAAAACAGAGGATATGCGACTTACGGAACGGGAGGCGTTGCAGGAAGATCTCTTTCTGAGAGGGCTCTTATTGACAGATGCTACAATACAGGCACAATCATTTCCCGTACAGAGGGCACAGGCGGTATAACCGGGTTTGCCAACGTAAGCGGATCAAAGATACTGTCCTGCTACAATGTGGGTAAAATCAATGTTAAGAATGACGGCATTCTCATTGGTAAAGTAACGGGATATGCCGGCGGAATTGCAGGAATCATCCCTTCAGGCAGTGTGAAAATAAAATCATGCTACAGTGCATGTGAGATAAACAATACCGACGTTTCGGGAGGAATTATAGGTAAGTACAATGTTTCTTCCGGTAAAAAAGACGAAAACATTAAAAACTGCCATTTCATGGTTCCGGGAGTGAAGTATTCGGTAGGTGCCGACAGCTCCGAAACCGCTTTTAATCTGCCGGAAGGCAAAAAGATTGCCGTAGGAACTCTCGTTAATGGTGCGACGGTTCTCGGCCCTTCTTATATGAATGACAACCACGGAGAATACGGAAGCAACGGATATCCTGTTTTAACATGGCAGGAGATCCTTGATGAAGAAGATCTGCAGTCACTTTCTCATATTTCTCCGGAAGTCCAGAAAAGGTTTAATGATTTTATAGACTCACAAAAGAAACATAGAATCGGGTATAGCGTATATATTTTATTTAACTACAATGAATTCGCAGCAAATGCACTGAGAGGATACAATGAAAAAAAACACTTATAATTATTTAAATAATCAGTTTGGTATTTCACGTGAAATTCTGGATCACATAAACAAATGTGAAGATGCTGTTTCCGACAGATTCAGCGATCTTGACGATATCATGGCATACAACCAGTACAAGGTTCTGAATGCCTTTCAGAAAAACAATATATGTGACAGGCACTTTTCATGGAATACGGGATACGGATATGATGATGCCGGCAGAGATGCCATAGAACGTGTATATGCGGACATTTTTCACACTGAGGCAGCTCTTGTCAGACCTATAATAGTAAACGGCACACACGCTCTGACATTGACTCTTATGGGTATCCTGAGACCCGGAGACAGGCTCATATACTGTACAGGAGCTCCTTATGATACTCTTGAGGAAGTAATCGGAATACGCGGAGAGGGTAAAGGTTCCTTAAAGGAATACGGCGTGTCCTACAGCCAGGTTGAGCTTAAGGACGACGGCACAATAGATTTCGATGCCCTTAGAGAAGCTATAACCGATGATACCAGAATGGTAACTCTTCAGAGAGCTACCGGATACGGCTGGAGAAGAGCAATTACAATTGAGGAAATCAAGGAATGGGCTGAGTTTGTTCACGGAATCAACCCTGATATCGTATGTATGGTGGACAACTGCTACGGAGAATTTCTCCATACGCTTGAACCTACTGATGTAGGAGCCGATGTTATTGCCGGATCACTGATAAAGAATCCCGGAGGCGGTCTTGCCCTTACGGGAGGATATATTGCCGGAAGAGAAGATTTAATTGAAAAGGTTTCATACAGGATGACATCCCCGGGTATAGGAGGGGAGTGCGGTCTCACTTTCGGCCAGACCAGAACTATGCTTCAGGGGCTGTTCCTCGCTCCTAAAACAGTTAACGGAGCTGTCAAGGGTGCCGTTCTCTGTGCTGAAGTATTTTCTTCACTGGATTTCGATGTATGTCCGAAAGCAACAGATTCCCGCAGTGACATAATACAGGCAGTCAAGTTCGGCAAACCTGAGGCTGTAATAGCATTCTGCAAAGGAATTCAGGCTTCTGCGCCTGTTGATTCCCACGTGACTCCGGAACCTTGGGATATGCCGGGATATGAGGATCCTGTCATTATGGCTGCCGGTGCTTTTGTTCAGGGTTCTTCGATCGAACTGTCTGCAGATGCACCTATACGTGAGCCTTATATAGTTTATTTTCAGGGCGGTCTCACTTATGAACATTCCAAGTTCGGTGTAATTAAAGCCCTTCAGTGCATCACAGAAACACCATATTTTTCTGATATACTCAAATAATGGATAAGAGATTAAAGAAAGAGAAAAAAAGGCGAATTTTTAAGAAAGTATCAGCTGTTGTCAAGCTGGTACTTTTGATTATTATTCTTATTGGAATTCCTGTATATGTTAATTTCTTTCAGCACGACCTGATAGAAAGGTTCTCCAATCTAAGGGAAATCGAAATGACGCTCATGGAATACAGAGCCGAAAGTGTGCTGCTGTATCTGACTGCCCAAATAATTCAGATTGTTATATGTATTATTCCCGGGCAGGAGCTTCAGTTTGCCGCAGGATACATGTATGGTTTCTGGCTCGGCTATCTGCTGTCGCTTGTCGGTGCCGCACTGGGAAGCGTTATTACTTATTATCTTGCTAAAATCCTGGGCCATGATGCAATGCATATGTTTTTCGGTGAGGAAAAGATAAACGAAACCCTTGAAAAAATACAGGGTAAGAAGGGAATTGCAGCTATATTCCTTATTTATCTTATTCCCGGTGTTCCTAAGGATCTGTGCAATTATGTGGCAGGTCTTTCGGAAATACGTCTCAGCAGATTTCTTATTGTTTCACTTATCGGCAGGTCACCCGGAATGATGGGAAGCCTTCTTATAGGCAACCAGCTTATGAACGGACAGTATACAAGTGCTGTTATTATCGGCGTGGTTGCTATTGTTCTTTGTCTGTTAGGTATTATCTTCAGAAAGAAGGTAATGGATGTATTTGATAAATTATACGACAAGCTCATGAAAATATAAGAACAAAACAAAGAATAAATCAAGAACAAATATTCGTTTTTTGTGTTGACATCGAACATATATTCTGATATATTATTTACAGAACAAATGTTCACGAAAGAGCAGAGCAGGGAGGTCAGCACAATGAAATCCAATAAGAAATACAGAATTAAATCAAAATCCAGATTCATAACATTTCTTGTAATTGTTATATGCGTCTTTGTGGGAACAATCGGTTATTTTACAGGATTCAGCACAGCTAATGCAATTGAAGATTCCGATTATAAAATCATTGAAGTTTCATATGGAGATACCATCTGGGATCTGGCAGAACAATATAAAGATGACAATGTAGAAATACGCGATGCAGTTTACGCTATATGCGAGCTTAATGATATCAAGGCTGACGAGATTAAGCCTGGAATGAAACTGACGATACCTGTATCCATGTAAAAGGATTCAGAGGCTTACAGAGGGTCTCAGAACTTCATTAATAATAGGAAATTAAACAATACTCAATACATAACTTCAAACCCTACGGAAAACACCGCACAACATATTATATGCACACAATATGTAAGATGCGGTGTTTTTCTACATTATTAAGCTGTAACTATTCCCAAAATTATGATTATAGGAATAGTTAGCTATTTCCTCCACGACTGTCCAAATAGCTCTGTAGTATTATTACGGCAGCCTGTTTGTCTATTACTTCCTTCCTGCGCTTCCTGCTTAAGTCAGCTTCAATCAGGACACGTTCAGCCATTACCGTTGTAAGCCGTTCATCATAATATTCAATGGAAACATCCTTGAGTCTTTCTGAGCGAAGCTTGTTCTCAAGTTTGGTTCTGAATTCTCTGACCTTCTCTGTCTGAGGGCTGTCTGAGCCGTCAAGCTTCAAGGGCAAGCCTATTATGACAGTATCACAGTCATATTCCTTAATATATTCGATTACTTTAGAGGTATCTTTTTTTATTCCGATACGCTCAATTGTAGTAATTCCCTGCGCAGTAATATTTAAGGCGTCGCTAATAGCAACGCCTATAGTTTTATCTCCTACGTCCAGTCCTATCTTCTTCATTACTTCTCAAGATACGCTCTGATAAGCTCTTCAACTAAATCGTCTCTGTCAATCCTACCCATTACATTTCTGGCATTGTTATGACTTGTAATGTATGAAGGATCTCCGGATAAAATATACCCTACCATCTGGTCTATAGCCTTGTAGCCTCTCTCATCGAGAGCTTCATAAACCACCGTAAGAACTTCTTTAATGCTTTTCTGTCCGTTTATGTCCTTGTTATCGAACATTCTTGTCTGTCTATCCACTTCGTAACCTCCAATCAGTTCTATAGGGAAAGTATAACATTAAAAAGACATTTATTACAAGTCAATTCTTTCCTTAAATTAATTCTTCAGCCTTGGCGAATGCATCCGGAATCTTCGACGGATCCTTGGCTCCTGCTTGAGCCATATCTGCTTTACCGCCACCGCCGCCACCGGCTGCAGCTGCTATTTCCTTTATCATTTTACCGGCATGGAGACCTTTCTCAACAAGGTCGTCTGTAAGAGATACCATGAAAGTAACCTTGCCTCCGGATACAGCCGCGAATACCATGGCAACATTTTTATTATCTGCCTTAATGCTGTCTGACAGTTCTCTTAAATCGTTGATGGTGCAGTCACTGAACTCTTTGGCTACAAGCCTTACACCGTTTATTTCCTTAGCATCGTCAAGGAGACTGTCAAGACCTTTGCTCATTTCAGCTTTCTTTAATTCTTCAAGTTCCTTCTTAAGAGATTTGTTCTCTTCGATAAGAGCCGCTGCCTTTTCTGTCAGAAGGTCCTTATTTGCCTTAAGAGCCGCAGCAACGCTGTTTACAGTATCAAGCTCTTTGTTGTAGCTTCTCAGTATTCCCTGTCCGGTTATTGCTTCAATACGTCTGACACCTGATGCCACGCCCGATTCGCTTACAATCTTAAAGGCACCTATATTACCTGAATTGGCAACATGTGTTCCTCCGCAGAGTTCTCTGCTGAAGTTTCCGATTGATACAACTCGAACAGTATCTCCGTATTTGTCGTCAAAGAGCGCCATAGCCCCTTCTTTTCTGGCTTCTTCTATGTTCATAACCTTTGTTGTAACAGGTATGAAATGTCTTATCTTATCGTTGACAATCTCTTCGACCTTATTGATTTCTTCAGGTGTCATAGCCTGGTAATGTGAAAAGTCAAATCTGAGGCCGTTCCTGTCAACGTATGAACCTGACTGCTTAACATGATCTCCCAAAACCTCCTGCAAAGCCCTGTGAAGCATGTGTGTCGCCGTATGACCGGCTGCAGTCATATTTCTGTCAGGCGCTGTAACCATAGCATCGATTTTATCGCCTGTATTTAAGCTGCCTTTAATTATTTCAACATGGTGAATGAAAACCTTGCCTGATTTCTTCACATCGTCAACTCTGGCAACACCGCCGTTATCACTGTATATGTATCCGCTGTCTGCAACCTGTCCGCCGCTTTCTGCATAGAACGGTGTTTTATCAAGAACAATCGCGCACTTGTCGCCTTCCTCTGCAGTTTCCGCAAAATCTTCATCCTTAACAATTGACTTGATTACCGATGCCGAGTTGAGACTTTCATATCCGACAAATTCCGTTTCTCCTGAAAATTCAATGGATTTATCGTCATTTTTCCATCCTGCGCCTTCCATTTCCTGCTCTGTTCTGGAGCGCTGCTTCTGCAGTTCCATCTCAGCGCGGAAACCTTCCTCGTCAACTGTATAGCCTTTATCACCGAGAATTTCTTTGGTAAGGTCAATTGGGAAACCGTATGTATCGTGAAGTTTGAATGCCTTTGCGCCTTCGAGGACTTTGCTTCCGGCAACTACCATATCGGCAATGTACTCGTCGATAATGTTCATTCCCTGGTCGATTGTGGACGCAAACTTCTGTTCTTCTGCGTTTACTACTCTCTTGATCATTATTCTGCGTTTTTCAAGCTCCGGATATGCTCCGCCGGAAGTATCGATAACTCGATCGCAAAGCTCAGAAAGGAACGGTCCGCTTATTCCCAGCTTACGACCGTGCATGGCTGCTCTTCTTATAAGTCTTCTGAGTACGTAATCTCTTCCTTCGTTTCCCGGCAGGATTCCGTCACCGATCATAAATGTCATCGAACGGAGATGGTCTGTGATGATTCTTATGGAAACATCCGTATCTGCCTTTCCGTCGCAATAATTAACGCCGGAAACATTTTCTACGCCTTCTCTTATGTACTTAACAGTATCTACGTCAAAAATAGAGCTTGTGTCCTGCATTACACATGCCATTCTCTCGAGGCCGAGGCCTGTATCGATGTTTGGATGAGGCAGATCGGAATAATTGCCATCTTCATCTTTATCGAACTGAGTAAATACCAGGTTCCAGAATTCAACATATCTGTCGCATTCACATCCCGGTTTACAGTCGGGACTTCCGCAGCCGTGAGCCTCTCCTCTGTCAAAGTATATTTCGGAACAAGGACCGCAAGGACCGGTTCCGATTTCCCAGAAGTTATCATCCTTGCCGAGTCTGACAATCCTCTCTTCCGGCAATCCGATCATATCTTTCCATAGATTGTAGGCTTCGTCGTCATTCTCATAAACTGTTGCCCAAAGCTTGTCTACAGGCATATGAAGACGTTCCGTCACGAACTCCCACGCCCATGAAATTGCTTCTTTCTTGAAATAATCTCCAAATGAGAAATTACCCATCATTTCGAAGAATGTTCCGTGTCTGTCTGTGTATCCGACGTTATCGATGTCTCCGGTTCTTATACATTTCTGACATGTTGTCATTCTCTTTGACGGAGGTGTTTCTATTCCGGCAAAGTACGGCTTAAGCGGTGCCATACCTGCATTTATAAGGAGAAGACTTTTGTCTTTCTCCGGTACGAGTGAAAAGCTCTGTCTTCTGAAGTGTTCTTTAGATTCGAAGAAACTGAGGAACTCTTCTCTGATTTTGTTTAAGCCCATTTTTTCCATGTGATTTCTTTCCTTTCTTATGTTATCCCGATTCACGGTTGAAATTGCAAACACTTATTAAAGTATACAACAAAACCCTCGATGACTCAACCATCGAGGGCATCTCAAAAGCAATTTGATTGTTATTATATCCGGTCTTCCAGGTGTTTTTCCAGAAGCACCAGCTGCACTCCACTGATTCCGTTAAAAACACAAGGTACCGTGTCTGCTTCTTTGTATCCTAAGGTTTTATACATGGCACGGGCTCTGAGGTTACGCTCATTAGTGTCCATTCGCATATAAGGGCATCCCTGCTCAAGAGCATATTCTTCATAGAATCTGACAAACTCTTTGCCGTACCCTCTGCCGGATCGTGCCGGATCGACAACTAGGGTATGAAGAACCATCACCTGAGAATCATCTGCTTCATACTCCCAGCTTCCATCTGCATATGCATCGACCTGATTGCGGTCAATCTTAGCGGCAGCGACTATGTTTCCGTTGTCTTCCATAACAAACATGGTGCCGGCTTCGATTGAAGCTTTTGCAGTATCTGATGTCGGATAGACTCCTCTCTCCCACCCTATTGCTATTCTGCCGGCTTCTTCTTCATCGTGAATGCTATCGTATATTTTACTTATTTCACTGACGTCTTCAACGTTCGCTTTCCGAATTATCATTTATATCCTCCCAGAACAGCTCGTCTAAAGTCTTGTCGAGCGCCTTGCATATTGACAGACACAGTCTGATTGTAGGGTTGTAATCGCCCTTCTCAATTCCGTTTATTGTCTGTCTTGAAACTCCAACTGCCTCTGCAAGAGCCTGCTGCGACATATCTTTAGCAGCTCTTGCCGCTTTAAGTCTCAGATTCTTCACTGCAGTTTCTCCTTACAATTATTAATTTTATAATCGAAACAATACTGATAATCAGTATCATTACAGCGCACATTCCGTTTATTACAGTCGATTGCGGACTCGTGGAAATGTTCATGACCGCAATGAAAACATTTACTATTCCCAGCGCTATAAGCAGGACAATCCATTTGATACTGCTCTGGTTAATCGGGAAATATGCTTCCTTCCAAATGCAGTATACTGCATAAATCATTACAGAAATCAGAGCCCCGCCGAGCATAACAGGCAGCTGTGTTAACCGAAAATCAAATACGTTGTCTGCGATTCCGAAAAGCATGCAGTACACCAGAAGGAAATAGAATCCGGCCTTACATGCCTTCCCCTGTTCTATCTTCTGTCTCTCATCATAGACAGCCTTCTTTCTGAAGAAAAATTTCTTGAAAACAAATGCGGCAATAAATACGAAAGCCAATCCGCAAATAAAACCTATTCCATACGCTATACTCATATATATGTTACCTCCTTTATGAGCATAGTATAAATTATAGATTACTAAATGTCAAATATATATTACATTTTATATGCTTTATTAGCAAATCCGGCTAGATGCAGGTGTTGTACATGGTGTTGTACATGGTGTTCAGGCGCGGAATTTAAGCCGATTAAGTTCGGAATTGACGTTGATTGCCATATATAACATATCTGACTTCCTGCAGGGCAAAGATTATACAAATCAAAGCATTTTTTTATCTATATGGCAATCCGTATAAAAAAGTAAAAGGCTATATATTCTTTTCTTGACTTTTCGACAGCCCCTAATGTGCAGTCAAGGGTATACAGAGTAAACTTTCAATTTCTTCATAGTCTATCCAAAATGAAAAAACAACCCACCTTCTAAATATTGTCTACAGAATCAATAAATTGATTTCTTGATTCTATTTCCATCTTCTGATAAATGTTGTGGATATGTCGTTTAACTGTATTCTTTGATATTGTTAATTCATCAGCTATACCAACATATGTAAGTCCCTTATATAAGTATCTGGCAACTTCCGATTCTCGTTCAGTCAAATGGTACTTTTCTGTTATTCTGTTAATCTTTGATTCAACACCCCTACTAGCCAACTCAATATTATGATAATTTTTGACAAGTAAGAAAAGCAGTATATTGATTGCGAGGAATATTATAGACGTAGGATCAGGCAGCTTGTTCCATGCAATATGTTGAACCTTTCCTGTAATAAGGAACAGTGTTATAAAACCATTCCATGCGCCATTTATTATTAATAGCGAAGTCATAACATACACAAGATGTTTTATCCCTTGGTAGTAGCAATGCTTGTATGTAACGACAAGAAAAACGACATTTAATGACAGCGTGGCACATACACTGACCAATTGAACACACCAAACAAAAATACGAGCATTTTCTTCACTCACATAGTAGTTTTCATCCATAAAAACTCCATAGTTGAAAGCTGCTATAAGAGTTATTGGAATAATGGCTATTACAACTATTCTTTTTAGCTTCGTTTTGGCTGATTCAGAAAGGATTGTTGATTCAATAATAAAAATATACCAGAAATATTTCGTAGCCATCCATGCTGTAATATCTATTATCCTGAAAAGCATACATGTATCTGTTTGGTGAACCATGATGAGAAGATAATAGTCAATAATAATATAGAGTATGCAAAGAACAAGATATGCCAATGTTACTGCTTTTAAATTCCATTGGGCACGTGACAGTCTACCCTCGTCCTTAAAAAACGTAGATATTGATGCAACAACGAAAAACCCCATCATCGCTGAAGCGAGATATGCAAAAAACAAGTAATTGTACACCTGTAACACCCTCTGATTGATACTTGGTCCTCTTTTCTGCCTTTATAATACAACACTAAACATTTTTAGTAAAATGCATACAAAAGAGAGTCAATGACTCTCTTTTGCAACATTTATTATTCTGCTCTAAATTACTTGGAAAGTGCGTTCATTTCGTCAGCCAATCTATTAAGTGTTTCTATTTCCTCTGAAACAACATCTGCCAGATCTGCTTCCTGAACTGCCAGTTCAGCCTTAAGAGCTTCTATTTCATTACTTACATCAGGATTATTTTTGTCGTACTTGTCCTGTAGACTCTGAACAACTTCCCAAAGGTCTGCATTTGATTCTAGATATCCTTCGCCCCATGAATTCTTTGCGTTTGGTCCGAGAACCTGATTCTCATAGTAATCATATGTTTCCTTGTCAAATGCCGATGCGTACCAGTTAAGGTCAATGCAATAGATATTTTCATCCAATGCGGTAGGAACGTCACCATCCTCAAGAGCCTTGATTGCAGCCTTCAGGCATTCAACATTAGTCTGCTTGTACAAGTGTATAAACTGAAATTCTTCATTCCAGTCAATCGTAAACAGGTTCAGTGAAACATCCTGGAACAGTTCATTTGATTTGCTGTTGAATTCAGCAACATCTTCAGCCTCAGCCATTTCCTTATTCTTTGCTGCAAATTTTTCAGCTGCTGCGTTTGCATTGTCGAATGCCTTCATAAGTTTATCGTAATCGCCAACAACATTCTCGTTTACCGATTCCTTCATTGGAGTGAGAAGCTTAGTATAGTCAAAGTTTCTTACAGCCATCTTATCAAATGTAATCAGATATGAACCATACATTTTCTGAGTATATGCAAATACTTCTGGGCTATATCCAATGTCTTCTGCTGTGTCCTTGTTTGAGTGATATGTTGATGAATGATCAGCACCATAGAGACCTGAATCCATTACAGGAATACCATTGATTGTATATCCAAAGCTTTCAGTCCATGTCCAAGCTGGACTTGTAACCTTAAGCTTTCCTTCAAAAGGATTGTCCGGAATTTCTGTATTTCTGCCAATGCTCTTCACATCTCCTGACAGTTCATACGGAGTATTGATTTCCATTCCCTTTGAATCTCCATAAGCAACACCACTATCAATATTAATCATCATGAATGCATTTTCTTTCCATTCAGGGTGATTCTCTGCCAGAATTGTAGATCCTCTTGCCCAGTCATATCTTGAGTCATCTAT
>JAQXIX010000042.1 GCA_029008005.1 Bacillota bacterium
GACAAGTGGTGCATCTATCCTATGTATGACTTCGCTCATCCAATTGAGGACGCCATCGAGGGAATCACTCACTCAATCTGCACCCTGGAGTTCGAGGATCACAGACCTCTCTACGACTGGGTTCTCAGGGAGATAGGAAAATGGCCGACACCTCCTCAGCAGATAGAATTTGCCAGACTGAACATAACTAACACAGTAATGTCGAAGAGATACCTTAAGGCTATGGTAGATGAAGGCAGAGTTGACGGATGGGACGATCCGCGCATGCCGACCATTGCCGGTCTCAGGAGAAGAGGATACACTCCTGAAGCTATCAGAGATTTCTGCGAGAGAATCGGAGTGGCTAAGGCTAATTCAACAGTAGATGTGGCATTGCTCGAAAGCTGCGTAAGAGACGATTTGAAGCTTAGAGTAGAAAGCCGTAACGTTGTTGAAAATCCTATCAAAGTTGTAATCACCAACTATCCGGAGGATATGACGGAAGAACTACCTGTCGAGAACAACCGTGAAGTTCCGGAAATGGGTGAAAGAAATCTGCCGTTCAGTAACGAGCTTTGGGTTGACGGAGATGACTTCATGGAAGAACCGGTTAAAAAGTATTTCAGACTCTTCCCGGGCAACGAGGTCAGATTCAAAGGCGCCTACTTCATCACGTGTAACGAAGTGGTTAAGAACGAAGACGGAAGCATTAAGGAACTGCTCTGCACATACGATCCTGAAACAAGAAGCGGAAGCGAAGGAGCTAACCGTAAGGTTAAGGGAACAATCCACTGGGTTGATGCGCGTACGGCAGTGAAGATAAAAATCAGGAATTATGATTACCTGATGATCGAAAACGAAGACGGAGAATATGTGGACAACCCGGAATCCCTTGTAGAAAGCTGGGGATATGCAGAACCGCTTCTCGGAGAAGCGAAGCCGGGAGAAAGGTTCCAGTTTTTCCGCAAAGGCTACTATGTAGCTGATTCAAAGCTTACTTCAGATGATGAGAAAATCTTTAATAAGATCGTCGGCCTCAAATCATCTTTTAAAGTTAAAAAGTAAGGGAAAATATAATAATAGACAGTTCGTGACCATCCTGTCTTAAATCAAAACTAGGGAGAATTATTGCTATGACTAATGAAATATTATTGGTGGCGTCGATAGTTGTCTTCTACGGCGCCATTATACTTTTGTACAGATTTTTTGGCAGAGAAGGACTATTCTGCTGGACGGCTATCGCGACGATACTGGCGAACATTGAAGTTCTGAGAGTGGTAGATGCTTTCGGAATAGAACAGACGCTGGGGAATGTGCTGTTCGCATCAACATTCCTCGTAACAGATATTCTCAACGAAGAGGAAGGGAAAAAATACGCCACTAAAGCAGCATGGCTTGGTGTTATTACGGCAATTGTATTCGTTGTTGTATCCCAGAGCTGGCTCCTCTACGAACCATCCGAATCGGATTGGGCCGGAGAAGGCTTCCAAATAGTCTTTTCCGCAGTACCGAGAATAGTAATAGCCAGCGTTGCGGTTTTCTGCATTTGTCAGCATTTCGACATATGGATATACAGACTTATCTGGAAGCTGACAACCGGAATTACAGGAAGTGAGACGCGTTTTCTGTGGGTTAGAAACAACGGATCTACGCTGATCTCGCAGGCAATAAATACAGTGTTATACAATTTCGCCGCATTCTACGGAGTATACGACATGTCTACTCTCATAAGCATTTGCGTAGGCGGATACGTGATATTTATTGTTACCAGCCTGGCAGATACACCTGTCGTTTATATGGCGAGGAGAATTAAACGGAATGAAAAGAATTCCTGAGCTTCTGGCACCGGCCGGAGGTATGAAACAACTGAGAGCTGCAGTGAATAACGGGGCCGACGCCGTATACATGGGCGGCTCTCTTTTTAATGCCCGTATGAGGGCGGATAATTTCAGTCGTGACGAGTTTGAGGAAGCAATCACATATGCGCATGAAAGAGGTGTGAAAGTATACGTTACCGTAAACACACTGATAAAGGACGAAGAACTTGCAAAGGCTTTTGAATATGTTAATTACCTGTATGGAGCAGGAGCTGACGGAATAATTGTGCAGGATATGGGGCTTGCGCGCCTGGTTCATAAATACCTGCCGGATTTACCGATGCATCTGTCCACTCAAGGGACCGTGTATAACAGACATGCTGTCGGACTTGTTAAGAAACTGGGTTTTTCACGTATTGTTCCGGCGCGAGAACTGACATCAGAAGAATTGGCACTGTTTACAGAGGAATGTCATGAAGGCAAGGGCGGATACTGCAGCGTTGAGGTCTTTGTTCACGGCGCTCTTTGCATGTGCTATTCCGGCCAGTGCCACATGAGTCGCATACTCGGTAAAAATAACAGGAGCGGTAACAGAGGCGTATGCGCTCAGCCCTGCAGACTGGCATATGTGAATGATAAGGGTGAGGAAGGATACTGGTTAAGTCCGAAGGATCTCTGCCTGATTGACAGACTGCCTGAGCTTTGCGAAATGGGAGTGGATTCTCTCAAAATAGAAGGGCGTCTTAAATCGGCCGAATACGTTGGAGTGGTAACCTCAATATATCGTAAATATCTTGATGAATATGCGCTTAAGGGTGAGATTAATATCGATAAAAAGGATTACGGTCATCTCAGACAGATTTACAGTCGAGGAGAGTTTTCTCACGGCTATTTCGACGGAAATCCGGGAAGCAGGTTGCTTTCGGGAGACAGTCCTAAGCACAAAGGCCTGAAGATAGGATATGTTAAAGCTGTAAGTGAAATACGTGCCGGCAGGCGCAAAGGCGAAAGAAGGTGGCTTGCCGAAGTCGAAATGGCTAAAGGAGCAGGCTGCCCGGAAATCGGCGACGTGGTTGAGATTCGTTCCGAAGCGGGAAAACCGGTCACTGGGAATATCGCCACTTATATTGAAAAAACATCGAAAAAAATAATCCGCATTGGAGATTTCAAGGAAAAACCGGGCGTTGGGGATGTTGCGTATCGCATGTCCGAAGATAAGCTTAATCGCTTAGTCATCGACAATCCGCTTTCGAGAAAAACTTTGATTGACATGAATTTTACAGGCCGCCTGGGAGAGTTACCGGTGCTTGAAGGTAAATGTGACGGGAAGCATTTTATTGCAGAAGGTGAAAATCCTTGTGAGAAAGCAGTAAAAAAAGCAGTGGATACCGATTTCGTTTGTGAAAAACTCTGTAAACTGGGAGGTACTGTATTTGAAGCGGGTATTTTGAATGTAGATATCGATGATGGAATTTCTGTTCCGGCGTCGATGATAAACTCCATGCGCAGAAATCTTGTCAGTAAGATTACGGACGCTCGTAGGAGTACCGGGAGGAAAGGAATGTCCGAAGGTGAGATTAAAGATATTATCTCTCGGGAACTGTCTGAGGGGCTGCAGCCTTTGTACTCCGATATCAGTAATAAAGTACCTGTTGAGAACTTTAAGGGAGAGGGAGTGCCATATATTTCGAATATCAGTAAGGGTGCTTTGGATAAGTATATTGAGGATAATTTCGACAGCATAGTAAACGAAGCAAAGGAATCGGGAATTATTCTGGGAAACATGGGGTGGATTGAAGCTTTCTGCCGTGCAGGAATAAAAGTATACGGAGATTACGGTCTTAACGTATATAACAGACAGGCGCAGCTGCTGTTCGAAGAAGAGGGTGTTGAAATAATCGGATATTCACATGAATTCGAAGGTGACAATATTCCGCTGATGATAACAGAACACCCTGTTCTGTCTGAATGGCTAACAGACAGAAAGGGTGTGCGTCACAAAGTCATTAAAGTGTCATCCGGCGATAAATACATGATATTTTAATAGACGGATGAGGGGGATTGTTATTGTCGGTTTAAGGTTCGTTTGAATTTCTGAAATTAGCAAAAGCAAAGTATCCTATAATAACAGCGATAATAAACCAGGCGAAATCGAAGCCGCCGACATTTTCTCCGCCGCCGCTTCCGAAAAAGAATCCCCCGGAGTTAAATGAAAAGCCTCCATGGAAAGAAGCTATTGCCATGATTATCGCAACAATTCCCAGAAATATTGAACTGATTACTTTTTTTGGATCTCGGCGCCGGCCGTTGTTTCTTATGGACATATTTTTAACAACCTCCAAGTTACTATTACTTAGACAATATTAACATAATGAAATGAAAAAAGCTATAAAAAAGGGACGTCTTAGGACGTCCCTTCTGGTGTATACATATACTGTAATTTTGATTTGCAGCGTTTTGTTTACGCTTCTGCAGCCTCGGCTGCAGCCTTCTTTTCAGCTTCTCTTTCAGCCAGAATCTTCTGGTATTCTTCCTCAGTCATTTCAACCATTGTGATGCCTGTAATTCCGTAGAACATTGATACCAGCGGGTTCAGCCAGTTCAGAATAGCGAACGGAATGTACGCACTGTTAACACCCAGGAAGGATCTCATAGTTGCACCGCAAGTGTTCCAAGGGAAGAAGTTTGAAGTAATTGTACCGGAG
>JAQXIX010000043.1 GCA_029008005.1 Bacillota bacterium
TTGTTTTCCTTAGCCTGCTTGATTGCCTCGGCTGCGTTTTCGCTCTTGACTGTAGCTGTGGCAGTGGAGCCGGAAACGGTTACTTCGGTTGGAGTGGTGGTTGTGGCAGAGCCACTTGCGCCAGCGGTGGTGACTGGAGACTCTGTTCCTGCCGGTGTTCCCAATGATTCAGATCCGTGCTCAACAGTGTAGTCATCTGTATAGTGCAATACTATAACATCACAATTCTTAACTATTTGCTCTGCAACACCCAGATTAGGGTGTAATCCATTAAGAGTATACATCCATCCGGAAATGTTACCGTTTGAAAATTCACCTAGACCTTTTATTGTGTCAATGTAGTTTCCATCTGGGTTGGTAAACGGAATGCCAGCTGTTCCTAACGCCTTTTCGATTACATCTATTACTTTTGATCCCTCTGGAACACTCACATTTGTCTTAGGAATCCACGTTTTTAAATTATGATTTTTTAACGTATGTGTCCCTGTAATATCTGTAGGCTCACCATGTTTATCATCGCCCAGTAATGTGAAGCTGACTGAGATATTGTCTTCAGGAACAGCACTGCCTGCTTTATTTACCTTTACACTCTGTGTAGTTGTTTTCGTAACTCCCTTTTCAGTGTATGACACTGTTACCTTTACATCGTCACCTGCCGCATTAAATACAGTATCATAATACGTGACATCCTCCGTAACATCTTTTGTAACGCCACCATCATATGTTGCCGTAATTTCAATTCCTGTTGGGTTAAACACCTCTCCTACTGTATACACAGTCTTTACCGGTGCTTTCGTTACATCTACACTTTGGACTTTTCTTTCATTTACTGTGACAGGAATTGTCGCAGTCTTACCACGATAGTTAACCGTAACTTCTTTTGTTTCTTCAGAAAGTATCTCAGGAGTTACTGAATAGTTTGTAGCAATCTGTGTCACATTATCTTCGTATATTGCAGTTACAACTAAATTTGAAACATCAAATGTTTCACCTTCGTAATAGTTAACCCTCACATTATCAGTCTTCAAATCTATCCTGCTGAGTTCAGCATCAGTTGCTGCAACTGGTATTTCAATATCAGGCAGAGCGCCTAAATATGTCTGTCTTTGGTTTGCGTTCAAATTAGGGCCCTTGCCGTTTTCATACGTAATCTCACGATGATTACCGGCAGGATCACCATAATAATACGCAAAAAGTGTACCTTCCGAAATCGTAAAAGTATCTTCTGCATAATCATCCGGAATAATTATGGTGTTGCCTTTTTTTATACTTACAGTACCCCATTGAGCATTTATAGTTTTTGTTACTATATTTGCAACGGTCTGTGCTGCGATATTAGATGCAAAGTTATACTGACTGCCTGTCCCTCCAATGAGTATATCTTCATAACCGCTGACCGTGTTATACATTATGACCGTTGTAGGATTATATACACCTGCCAGTTTCCCTACCGGATTATATATTTTATCAAATATAATTGATATTGTATCTCCCGCTTTAACCTGTTCTCCACCATTTATGGTGTAAGTTATTTTTTTAGCAGTGATAATCTGATACTCTGTTTTACCATTTTTCTCAAGCTTAACAATATTGCGTCCCTCAACCAATGGTACTGTGACACTGCCGTCTGTATTTTTCTTTACTGCCTTAAATCCGCTAAATGTCATTTTATCAGAAACAGTAGGATTTGCTACATAAACCGATACGTCATCAGTTACCGGAGTAAATGTATATTCTCCTTTTTCTCCAACAAAATAAATAACATCGTGCTCAGCATCGATTGCGTCACCGGAGAGCTTACTGTCAGTTGTATTCTTTCCCTCATTAATCATCATGCCTGTTTCAATGCCACTCTCCTCAACGCCTACAGACACTACAAATACTCCTGTGTTTTCCGGCCATATTGCCCCAAAGAAAGGACCGCCGGCAGCAGAAGGAATATTAATCGCATCGTATGTTACAAGAACAATTACCGTGCCCTTTCCCACTGCTGTTATAAGACCCTTTTCATCTATTGTTACTACATTACTGCTTGAACTTCCCGTCTCATCTATGACCGTATAATGATAATCCGGCTCAATAAAGTAGTTGTTTGTAATGGAATCAACAGCTTCCCAGTCTCTCAGATTTACTATCTGATGTGTTGCACCTATGCTGTCAAGCTTCAGATACCCTTGTGGATTGATATTAAGGTATACATCTGCCACATTGTATCCTTTGTTCGAATTTACATCTCTATCAATAGTATCCTTTGTGACCCCTTCAGGTTTAAGCATTTCCTCTGTTACATTCAGGCTGTAACCCGCAGTCTTCTTGAAAGTTCCTGCATATGTAACATAGTTTTCACCACTTACACGATAGTTATATGTGCTGTTGTTTGTAAAATCAAAGTAATATGTAGTTGTGCCCGCATTTGCATTTTCAGATTTATGCGCTGCAGATATTTCAGTAAATGCAACATAATGTTTTACCTTGCTTCCGACAAAAAGCTCCGCATCGCTTGGAACAGTTATGCTTGCATCCGGCAATGATTTTACAGTAACCTTGCATACAGGTGCGGTAATTGCTGTTGCCTCCTGATCGTTTACAGTTTTAGTTTTCATTGCAGAAAGGATGTATGTTCCTGCTGTATCAAAGCTTACCGTTGCCTTTCCCTTTGTATCTGTTACTGTATCTTTTTCTGCACCATCTACAGTTAAAGTCGCTCCCTCGCAAGGCGAATAAACAGCGTTATAGCTATCATCATATCCAGAAACATACTCTAATAGCAGGTCTAACGACTGACCTTCAAATATTTCTGCTGAAGTCTTGTCAAATCTTGCGTGACCTTCATTGTCAGGATATACACTTTTGTTTATGTAGGCATCAACATAATCTCCTTCAGTGACCTCATGGCTCAATCCCATGACATTTTCTGTCCCTCTGTTAACCTGGTAGCCGAACAGCCCGCTTTCATCTCCCCATAATTTAGTTAACCTAAGGCCATATTCGCTGGTTGCCGAACCGTACCCTGCCGCCGCACCGCCTTCATAGTATTGTTCGTGTGCGGCATAAAGGACATCGTCAATATCAAATGTTCCATTCCCGTTCAGGTCATTTACCGTAACCGGAACATAAGCCATGACTGCACTATCTTTTCCCACTGTTATTTCACCGTATTTGCTTACTGAAACATAAACATTGATTGTTCCTTCATCCGCCCATGTAACAGCCGGCATCATGGTAAATAACATCATGAATACTAGCAGTAAAATCATTATTCGAGAAGATATCTTTTTCCTTTCCATTTTCTCTTTTCCGTTCCTTTCTTTATTCTGCGCTCCGGTTTGTTCATTCTTCATCGCCTGAACCTCCTTCGCGATTAATCTATATAAACACTATTTTTCGTGCAGTGATCCTGTAATAAAAAAACGATGATCTTTAAACCATCGCTTTTGTGACATATGAAACATAGGCAGACAGCTTATGCCATCTCCCTTTCTTTCGGCTCCCGCCCCTTTTCATCTTCAGGTCGGGGTTTGTAGGTCTTCTGACTTTTACATTCAGCTGCAACCTCTCTTGAAATTGCATCAGCGCACTCGTTTCGCCTTCTCTCCGGGCCACTACAGCCCTTCCAATGACCGGCTTTCGCCGTATGCAGACGTTCTGCACAGAAACAGTACTTTGTAATCACAGCTACTAAGGGGAGCCGGCTTCGCCAATATGTATTCGGCTGCCGCTCCCACGTGTCCAGGAATTTCACCTGATTCCCTTGTTCAGCAAGGAACAAGAATGCGTGTCCGAAGCTTCATGCGTCTTCGGGTCGCGCATCTGCCACAAAAGCCATTTTGATATTCAGTTTATTGCAAACAAAAATAGACTGCCTTCTCTGGCAGTCCATGCATTCTCGTAATATCCCGATATCCCGGTTCTATTTTTATCCGGTGCCCCTCAGCAAATCCCCGCCGCTCTAGCAAAGGATTCTTATCTTCGGTTACCCTTACATCGAATGTTTTTCCTGCCTCAGAAGTTAAATCATCCGAGCCATAACTCGTCTCCCGTCTCGTCGCTCAGGGCGCATCACGGTTGCTGGCCAGTCGAGGAATCTCACCCCACTTCCGTTAGTCATGCTCTTTTTGTCATCTATTCTGTTTTGTCTTACTAACTAAATACTATCATACCGAATTCATAAAATCAACATATTTTTCAAGGGGGTTTTATTTTTTCATTTCCTGTGGTAGAATTATCCCGTTATGAAAGATATTAGAAACAGAATGTTTATCGCCACCTTTTCCGGCGGCGCACT
>JAQXIX010000044.1 GCA_029008005.1 Bacillota bacterium
GACGCGATGGATTTCTTTTACCGTTCGGAACTGTATGTCTTGATCAGCGAAGGAGTATCGGATCTTCATTGTATGAGCGATCAGTATCTTGCTGATGAACTCGCGGATGAATATATGCAGACACACGGAAAAAAGGTAAAATAGCCTACTTATGTGAGTCGGTCATTTGGATGTTTGAGATTGATCACAAAGTGTGTTAAGACTTGAAAATAATGGTTTTGCCAAGGATTAGCGAAAATATCCCAAAATAGCCTATCTATCACATGTCGAGTGTGTAGTATTGATGTCAAAAAAGTGAATACAGCAGGGCTGAAAACCCTTGAAACTAAAGGCTCTCGGAGAGGCTATCGTGAAATGGTTCGATACGCGCTCGGTGGGCCTTCTGTTTTTTATCAAAATCTAGGTATGTGGGAATTTATCGGCGGGATAGGGTTGATACTACAGGATTGCTATCGTGAAAAAGTGAACACCTTTGAACACCCCCTGGACATTAAAACAGCGGCATTTCTGCCGCTGTCCCAAGGCTTTACTCATTCATTTCGTCGTACAAATCTTTTGCCATTTCAAGGACTGTTGTTATTAAAACATATCCCTGTGTTTTACCTTTTCCGGTATCAACCATATCCAAGACTTCCTTCTTGTCGTAGCCTTCAATAATAAGCCTAAGTATGTTTCCATAGACTACATTCTGTGAGGAGAGTGAGTCGACGAGAATGTCGATTGTCCTGAGTGTTTCAGCTAAATCCTCATAAGCTGTTGTCGCTGTGGGGTCGAATGAATTCTTGTCATCATCGCTCATGTCCTCAATGAATTTGTCGAGAGATAAATTCTCACACTTATCCATAGGGTTATCCTGGATGAACCTTTTCGCTTCCTCGTTGAACCACTTTATCCAAGTATCCATATTGCCTTTTGCATTTGGTACAAAAGCAACAGGGATTTTCTTTGAAGAGTGTGGGAAACGATACAGTCACAGAAGATATCGCAAGCCTACTGAATTTTCTACAGCTTAATGCTGATTCCATCGTAATATACGGCAACGGCAAAGACATCGTAACAATAGCAAAGACAGCCGATGATTCGGGATACATGAAGATGAACGGAACAAGCATTACATCGTGTGGAGATGCTGTAACCGGGTAGAGAATGGCCCGAAAGCATGCGACGCGGATACGGTGCGTGAAACGGAACTGCAGGGGGCAACGGTTAAAGCTATTAATCAGATGGTGGGCCTGAGCGACACGATGATAGACCGGCTGATGGAAAACATCCGGATGGCCCTTGCAGACGACAACACCGGTGAGCTTGAAACCTTAAACAGTCTGATGGCTGAAAAGCAGAAGAAACTTGTAAGGCTGGCACATGCGAAAAAGGACTACACCGACCTTGCCATTGAGATTGATAACCTCCGGGAAAAGAAGCAGGGCCTTCTCGCAAAGAGGGCAGAAAGGAAAGGCATGCAGAAAAGGATACAGGAGATGGAGGAATTTCTTCGAAGCCAGCCGGAGAAGCTGACGGAGTACGATGAGCAGATGGTGAGAAGGTACATCCAGGAGATTATTATTTCAGATGATAATTTCAAGGTGAAATTCAAGGCCGGGATGGAAGTGGACATTGCCAGGTAACAAATGAATATCGGAAGCAATAATTATATTTCAGCGGCAGGAGAGATTCCTGTCGTTTTGTGTTACAATAACTAAAAGCGAGGGTGAGTTAAATGAAAGAGATAACCAAAATAGTAATCAAAGGAGCTTCTGGGTATTGTTCGATTAACTATGCCTTTAAGGATAAGGTTACCATCACACCAGATTCCATTAGCTATGAATGCAATCCGTATGCAGAAGAAAGCCACATTCAGAAACGGAAGTGGAGTTATAAAACAACAAGCCCTTCATTTCAGTAAACTTTCAAAACCATAGCAGATGGAGTGAATAAGGAACTGGAAGAAGAAATAAAAGACCTGTGGCTTGATGCTGGATCGGTTGATCTTGTAGTTACATTTGCAGACAAAACTAAGCGCACAGAATCGTATTTCGTTTCCGGAGAATACTTCCATGACCTGTTTATGATAATAAAACAATTGGTCCCTGGTATAGAAGAAATACCAGAAGTCTTGAAGACAGAAGAGGACTATGACGAAGAAGACTACGATGACGGCGACGACAAATCTTACACATTTTCACGATAGCCTCTTGTTATCGTGAAAATGTGAACACCCCTGGCTTGACACGATATGACATCAATCCTGTCGTGTCGAGCCATTGTGAGGCGATTGTCCTGTTGCAAAAATTGCAATACTAACTCAACAGATGGCGCGAATACGGACGTTCCGTCCAAGTCTTCAGATATCAATTATAGTGAAAATGAACTGTCACATGAACAGCATTATACTTTATCAGTCAAAATATGGGGCTACAAAAAAATATGCTCTCTGGCTGTCTGAGGAAACAGGTTTTGCATGCGTTGAAACGAAGAAGGCAAAGATTTCGGATGTCCGCAAGTATGACACTGTTATACTCGGCGGGGGAATCTATGCATCGGGCATTGCAGGTTTATCATTCTTAAAGAAAAACATAAAAGAACTTCAGGGAAAGAAAATTATTGTATTCTGTGTGGGAGCGTCTCCATATGAAGAAAAAGCATATCGTGAAATTGCAGCACACAATATGAAAGGCGGGCTTTCGGATATACCTTGTTATTACTGCAGGGGCGCATGGGATACGGAAGCTATGAGCATTGTAGACAGAAATCTCTGTAACCTGCTTCGAAAGTCAGTAGCAAAAAAAGACCCTAAGGATTATGAGGTTTGGGAACAGGCATTAATGGCCGCTGGCGATGAAAAATGCGACTGGACGGACCGGAAGTACATAGTACCAATCCTTGAGGCAGCAGTTAATTAATGATTCAGGAGGAAAAAGATGTTATTTTTATGTTACCCGAAATGCACTACATGTAAGAAAGCGAAGAAATGGCTTGATGAAAACAATATTGAATACTCTGAACGCCATATTGCAGAAGAGAACCCATCTTATGAGGAACTGAAGGAATGGCATGGCAAGAGCGGACTTCCTGTGAAAAAGTTCTTCAATACAAGCGGCATGATATACAGGGATATGAAACTTAAGGATAAACTGCCGGATATGAGTGAAGACGAGCAGCTGAAACTGCTGGCAACAAACGGAATGCTGGTCAAGAGACCTATGGTTATTGATGGTGATAATGTACTTGTCGGATTCAGAGAAGCAGAATGGGAAGAAACATTGAACAGATAATTTAAACCATTGAAATATGAAAGAGAGGAACCATAATGAATGCATTTGATAACAGTCAATATAAACAGATGCGGCTGACTCCTTCGCTCAGCGGGGAAAATCTTCTTTCGAGAAGGAAATACAACATGCTCATGTGCGGCACAGTTCTCTGGGGAATTATCGTTGACGTAATTATTTGCGCAGCTATGCGGGATATGATTTATTCGATGTATTTTTTACCGGTAGTAATCGTATATTTCGCAGTTACTATTATATCAACGATAATAATTCATAAATCAGACAGTGCCGTAATAAGCTTCGCGGCGTTTACTGCTCTGGCGGCCGCAATGGGAATGCTGCTCGCCGCGATTGTAACACAGTATACGACGGGATCGGTGCTGCAGGCATTTGTACATACGGGAATAGTGTGTCTCCTTATGAGTTTAATGGCATCGTCTTTCCCTGATTTTTTCCTTAAGCTGGGAAGAGGATTGTTTTTCGCGCTTTTAGCAGCATTAGCAATCGAAATAATATTCGGATTGATTTTAGGCGGAGGAATATATCTGACATCGATAGCTATGGTGTTTATTTTCTCCGGATACTTCGGATATGATCTTGTTAGAGCACAGCAGTACATACCGACTGCAGATAATGCCGTTGACAGTGCCGCTGACTTATATGTTGATATTGTAAATCTTTTCATCAGATTGCTTTATCTGTTTGGGAACAGAAATTAAAAATATGAAAGCGACAGTAATATTCGGAAGTCCGAGAAAATCGGGAAATACAGCTTCGCTGCTTAATCCTTTTCTTAAGAAACTGCGGGATAGAGGTATAACCGCAGACTGTTTTGATGTCTACGAGAAGGATATATCAGGATGCCGCGTGTGCCTGGAATGCCAGAAAGACAATTCGTCCTTGTGCTGTGCGATTAATGACGATATGCAGCCGATTCTCGAGTCGCTGACGGAATCGGAACTGATTGTAATAGCAGCGCCCGTCTATTTATGGTCGGCACCGGCGCCTGTAAAAGCGGTGATGGACAGAATGGTGTATTCATCATGCAAGTATTACGGCAGCGATTCTCATGGACCGGCGCTTCTGGAAGGAAAAAGGTTCGCCGTGATTACAACATGCGGTTACCCCGTAGAAAAAGGGACAGATCTTTATGAGGCAATGATGAAGCGGTTCTGTAAACACTGCAGGATGACATATGCGGGGATGCTGGCAGAGAGACACAGAAATCTCAAGGAACCCTTCATGGATGAAGAGAAAGAAGCGCGAGCAAAGGCCTTTGCGGAGGAGGTTGCAAAATAATATTTACATTCTGTTATGATGGGAATATAATCAAACAAACGAGCAGTATATTATTGTTGTAAAGGCGATTCGCCGATGATAGGGGGTGTTTGATATGAAACACAGGCAAAGTAAACTTATAGCTGTTGTAACAGCAGTTTTCATGGCACTGACCGTTTGTATGATACCAACCGGATTTGCAGCTGCAGATGATGGTACCGAGGTGAAATGTACAGAAGGTATTACCGGTGGAGCAATTTATTTTGATCCATCTACCAATACTATTACAAAATGTGATTCCGGTGTTACAAGTGCAGAAATTCCTTCAGAGATCGATGGCGTGATTGTTAAGGCTATTGGGAGCAAAGCATTTTATAATTGCGCTGCTCTAACGAGTGTAACAATTCCGGACAGTGTTATGACTATTGGCAAGGATGCCTTTTATTACTGCAAACATCTAAATAGTGTTAAAATCGGCAACAGCGTTGAGACTATTTATGACAACGCCTTTAGAGAATGTGATGCTCTGACAAGTGTAACAATTCCGGACAGTGTTAAGGTTATTAAGGAACATGCTTTTGATGACTGCAGCAACCTGACAGATGTAGCAATTCCTGGCAGCGTTACATCTATTGGTGACAGCGCCTTTAGAGAATGTGATGCTCTGACGAGTGTAACACTTCCGGACGGTATATTGTCTATTGGGGCTATGGCATTTTATTCCTGCGATGCGATCACAAGTATTGATATTCCAAAAAGTGTTACGACTATTGGGAATGAAGCTTTTAACTGCTGCAATTATTTGAATAGCTTAACAGTAAATGCAGACAATATAAATTATTCGGCTGAAAACGATGTTCTATTTAATAAAGACAAGACTGTATTGATTCAATACCTTCGTGCTAAAGGAGAAACATCTTATTCAATTCCTGACACCGTTAAGGCAATTGGCTACAGCGCATTTTATAATAGCAGCAAACTGAAAAGCATATGGCTACCAAATAACCTTGAGTCTATTGCAAACAGAGCATTCTGTGGGTGTTCCAGCCTGACTGGTATAACAATACCAAACGGCGTTACTGCTATTGGCAATGAAGCTTTTGCTTCCTGCAGCAAACTGTTAACTGTTGCAATACCGGACAGCGTTACGTCAATTGGGGATGGTGCTTTTAACTCTTGTAAATCACTGGCAAGCATAACAGTGGGTGAAAATAACAAAAATTACTCTACTAAAGACGGTGTGTTGTTTGATAAAAACAAGGAAGTTTTAATTCTGTATCCAGCCGCTGATGACAGAAAATCTTATGTCATTCCAGACGGTGTTATGACCATTGGAAAGATGGCTTTTTATTCCTGCAAATCACTGACAGATGTAACAATACCAGACAGCGTTACATCTATTGGAAATAACGCTTTTGCTTCCTGTTCAGCACTGACAAGCATAACGATTCCAGACAGCGTTACATCTATTGGAAATAACGCCCTTGACAATTGTAAGTCCCTTACAAGCATAACAGTGGATGAGAACAACAAATATTACTCGTCCAAAGACGGGGTTTTATTTAACAAAGACCGGACGGTGCTGATTCTGTATCCCCGCAGCAATAACAGAAAATCATATATAATTCCGGACAGCGTTACGACAATAGAAGACTGGGCCTTTGAGTCCTGCAATTCTCTGACAGGTATACTGATTCCCGACAGCGTAACGTCCATCGAGCTGAATTCATTTTCATGGATTGAAACACTGACGCTATTTGCAAATAAGGGATCATATGCTGAACAGACCCTCGCGAAATGGTTACCTTTCAAAACAATCATCACCGCTGCACCTAGTAAGGTATCGACTAACCTTTACAAGAACCATGATACTCTGAAGGTAAGCTGGAGCAAGGTTGCCGGTGCAGATGGATATTATGTATATTACAAGAAATCAACATGGAAAAACTACCAGCAGCTGGGCACCACAACTTCACTTTCATACAGCAAAGCCAAGCTGGCTGACGGCGCGAAATACAAATTCGCT
>JAQXIX010000045.1 GCA_029008005.1 Bacillota bacterium
AAATCCTGCCACCCCGACCATTTTTAAGATGTGGGCCATTAGCTCAGTTGGTTAGAGCGTCCGGCTCATAACCGGCAGGTCCTGGGTTCGAGTCCCCGATGGCCCACCACTTAATAATTTAATAAAAATGAAGTTTGCCCAGATAGCTCAGTTGGTAGAGCAGAGGACTGAAAATCCTCGTGTCCTTGGTTCGATTCCGAGTCTGGGCACCATTTTTTTTTAAAATTAAAAACTAATCTTTAAGTTTATCTTTTATCCTCCAGTGCTTTTCCCTGCCATGTATTTCGGATTTTCATTTCGCGATGGATACCGTTAAGGATGGTTCTTTTTTTATAACTCCAGTGGGGAGCAATCAGTATTTCTCTCGGAGCGTCTCCGGATATTCTGTGTACTGTGATTTCCGGAGGAATAATTTCTACTGAACGAATAAGCAAATCAATATAGTCATCCATTGTTTCGAAGGATACATAGTCGGGATATTTCTGTTCCATCATGGAACCTTTCACAAGGTTCAGCATATGGAGTTTTATTCCGAATATTTTACCGAATTCCGATTCTCTGCAAACATATCTGACTGAATCCAGCATCATTTTTTCCGTTTCTCCGGGCAGTCCGAGAATCAGATGTGTGACAACGGGTATACCGCGAGAAAGAAGTGCTTTGCATGATTTATCGTAGTCCTGTAAGTTATGGCACAGATTCATGGCTTTTGCCGTGGAATCGTGGATTGTCTGAAGACCGAGTTCAACCCACAGGAACGTTCTGCTGTTCAGCTCTGCGAGAAGATCGATGACTTCGTCGGGAAGACAGTCTGTACGTGTTGCTATTGCCAGCCCCACCACATCAGGATGATTCAGGGCTGCTTCGAATTTGCTGCGAAGCTCCCGGACAGGAGCATAGGTGCTTGTGTTACTCTGAAAGTAAGCGATATATCCTGCATCCGGCCATTTGTCCGAAAGAAGATTAATCTGCCTGTCAAGGGCATGTTTTATCGATAGAGAATCATCTTCGCAGAAACTGCTGGCTCGATCGCCGGATCCTTTTTCTGAGCAGAAAAGACAGCCGCCGTAGCCTTTGCTTCCGTCTCTGTTAGGGCATGTGAAACCACCGTCAAGGGAAAGCTTGACGATCTTTCTCGAGAAGGTCTTTTTTAAGTGGGAGCCTATCATATTTATCCGGAGCTCCTGTCCGTCTGATTTATCAAAAATATTCATGAGTTGATTTTATCAGAATGTGATGATTTCGTAAATTTTCAGAATTTTGTGTATGTAAGGTTGAATGTGTTTTGAAGAGATGTTAGAATAAATCAAAAGGAGGTTGACAGACATGAAGACTATTATTACAGGCAAAAACTATACTCCGAGTGATAAGCTTAAGGAAACTATCGAAAAGAAATTTGCTAAGCTTGACAAGTATTTCCCTGAGGAAAATACCGGAAACGTAATGGTTCTCAAGGAAAGAGATGGGTACAAGGTTGAAGCGACGATTAATGGGAAAGGGACGATTTTTAGAGCGGAAGTGAAAGCAAGCGATCCTTATGACTGTGTTGACAGAGTTATTGAGAAGCTTTCAAATCAGATGAGTAAGTTCAAGACGAAACTGCAGAAAAAATATAAGGGACAGAAAGGATTTGCCTTTGAGGAACTTCCGGAATACGAAGACGAAATGGAAGAAATTTCAGTCGTTAAGACTAAGAAATTCCAGTTAGAGCCAATGTCTTCGGAAGAAGCGATAATGCAGATGGAAATGCTGAATCACGAGTTCTATGTTTATATGAACATGGGAACGGATTCGGTAAATGTCGTTTACAAGAGAAAAGACGGCCAGTACGGAGTTCTTGAAACAGTATATTAAGGCTGTTTGCGATATATCGAATGAGTGTGAACGGAGTCCCTGAAGGGCTCCGTTTTTGTGTCCCCTTTTTATTGAAAAAAAGACGATTTTACTGTAGAATGAAGTGATAACGAATTTGGTAAAAAAGGAGCAAAATGAAAGATTTTTTTAGTACTGCATTTTCGGATTTCACGTTGACCGATGCAATAGACATTTTGATAGTTGCCTTTGTTGTATATAAACTGATTGGATTTGTTCTGGAAACAAGAGCGGAACAGATCCTTAAGGGTATTATTATACTTGTTCTCACGACCTTCGTTTCAGATGTTTTCGATCTTCACGTATTGAACTGGATATGTAAGGGGGCAGTAACACTGGGAGCTGTAGCTATTCTCATAGTGCTCCAGCCTGAACTCAGAAGAGCATTGGAGTTTATGGGAAGAGGTAAGCTCGTTCGAGGCAGACTGACCCAGGAAGAAAAAACGAAGAATAAGCGTATTGTATCAGGTATTGTCAAGGCAGTTGAGGAACTCAGCAGAGAAAAAACGGGAGCGCTGATAGTTTTTGAACGCCAGACTATGCTTGAAGACATTGCCGAAACAGGTACTGTAATAAACGGAGAGATAACAGAGCAGCTTATCGGAAACATATTTTATGAAGGTTCACCTCTACATGACGGAGCAGTAATAATAAGTAACGGGCTGATATATGCAGCCGGATGTGTACTGCCCCTGACGAAAAGCCAGGAGATAAGCAAAAAGCTTGGAACACGTCACAGAGCCGGAATAGGAATTACGGAAAACTCCGATGCCTTTGTAATAATTGTTTCGGAGGAAACGGGAATTATAAGTATAGCAGAGGATGGACGTCTGGAAAGATTTCTCGATACTAAGACAGTTGAGAAGAAACTTCTGGGAATCTATCTGAATGATGAGGATTTACCTCATACTCTTTCAAAGATTCCGGGAGCCAAGGGGTTATTCAGGCACATGAGAGAAAAAGACGAGATGGAGAAAAAGATCTACGGCAAGGGGAAGGAGGAGAACGATGCTGAGGAATAAAAAAATTCTGGCAATCCTCTCATTGCTGATTTCCATTGCCATGTGGACATATGTAATGGGAACGGTGGATCCGGTGACAACGAAGATGGTAACCGGAATAAAGGTTACATCATCCGGTGATGATTATCTTAAGAATCATAATCTTGAGGCAGAACTGACAGGACCGGAGGTAATTGATATTAAAATAAGGGGAAAGAGATCTGCGATAAACAAGGCAGTTAAAGGCGGAATAACAGCTACTGTTGATGTATCTCACTGTGAATACGGTGAAAATGAAGCTGAGATCAGTGTGATTATACCGAGAGGGATACGTGGTGTATCTGTATTAAAGATGTCAGATGAGACTGAGACTTTCGTAGTCAAATGAAAGGAGAAAATAAATGGGAAGATTATTTGGGACAGACGGTGTTCGCGGAATTGCTAATTCAGAACTGACACCCGAACTTGCATTTAAGCTGGGGAAGGCAAGCGGATATGTCCTTGGCAAAAAAAATGAAAAAGAAAGACCGGTTTTTATTATCGGGAAAGACACAAGAATTTCCGGCGACATGCTTGAAGACGCAATCAGTGCCGGTCTTATGGCAACAGGAGTTAATGTTATTAAAGTAGGTGTGCTGCCTACGCCGGCAATTGCTCATCTTGTAAGGGAATACGGAGCAGATGCGGGAATAATAATAAGCGCATCTCATAATTCCTTCGAATACAGCGGGATAAAATTCTTCGGCTGTGAAGGATTCAAGCTGGATGATGACTTTGAAGACCAGGTTGAAACTATTCTTCTGCGGGACATTGATGTAAACAGCCATATTACAGGCGAAAGAATAGGAAAATGTCTGGATGCGGACGATGAAGCGGAATTAAGATATGCGGGATTCCTTGAGAGCACAATCGATACGGCAGTAAGAGACACTAAAATTGTTGTGGACTGCGCCAACGGGGCAGCATCAAAAGTAGCAAAGACTGTTTTCGATAATCTCGGAGTTGAACTGATTCTTATTAACAGCAATCCTAATGGACTGAACATAAATGAAAAGTGCGGTTCTACACATCCGGAACAGCTTCAGAAGGAAGTTGTTGAGCAGGGCGCAGCAATGGGATTCGCCTATGACGGAGATGGAGACAGAGTAATTGCCGTTGATGAAAAAGGCAGAATTGTTGATGGAGATAAAATAATGTGCATTTGCGCAGATATGATGATTGCCAGAAACGAACTGCCGGAAAAATGCGTTACGGCTACAGAGATGAGCAACGCAGGATTTTTCAAACATATGAAGGAAAAGGAATGTACAGTTGACGTTACTCAGGTAGGCGACAGATACGTACTCGAAAAAATGCTGGAAACAGGATGTATGCTTGGTGGAGAACAGTCAGGTCATGTTATTTTTCTCAATCATGCAACGACAGGTGACGGCATACTCACAAGCCTTCAGTTTATGCAGGCTGTTAAACTGTCGGGTAAAACAGCATCTCAGCTGAGCGATGAAATAAAGATTTACCCGCAGGTACTTAAAAACGCTCGTGTGAGAGAAGAAAACAAAGGTAACTTCACGAAGGATGCTGAAATTATGAACAGGATAGAGGAAATTCGTAATGAGCTGGGAGAATCCGGTAAGGTATTCGTGAGACCTTCAGGGACAGAGTCACTTGTCAGAGTAATGATAGAAGGCGAAGATACAGAAGTAATTACAGGCTATGCTCAGGAGCTGACACGTCTGATTACAAAACGCTTCAGTTAAGGAGGATAATATGTGCGGAATAGTTGGATATATTGGCACTGATCATGCTAAAGAAAAAATAATTGACGGACTTAAACGACTGGAATACAGAGGATACGATTCGGCGGGAATAGCTCTGCCTATTAACGGCAGCATCGAAATCAGAAAAGCAGTCGGAGAAATAAAGAATCTCGAAAGTAAAATATCGGAAGCTGAATTCGATTCATCAGTAGGAATCGGACATACGAGATGGGCTACGCACGGTAAGCCGACAGAAGCTAATGCACATCCTCACGGAAATATGGAGCAGAACATAGCGATAGTCCACAACGGTATTATCGAGAATTATCAGGAAATCCGCGAATGGCTTGCGACAGAGTACGGCATCAAATTCAAGTCGGAAACAGATTCGGAAGTAATAGCACATCTGATCGGACTTTACTATGACGGAGATCTTCTCGCTGCAGTAAACAAGGCAGTGGCAGAGATGAAAGGCGCATATGCCGTTGCTGCGATTGCAGCCGAAGAACCGGATAAAATAGTTGCCGTTCGTAAGGACGCACCCCTTGTAGCCGGAATAGGCAAGGGCTTTAACTTTATTGCATCGGATATTCCTGCAGTTCTGAAGTACGTTCAGGATGTGTACCTTATCGAGAACAATGAAACCGTTGTTCTGACAAAGGACAATATTGTTATATACGATGAAAACGGCAATACAGTAAAGAGAGATGTATATCCTGTAGAATGGAAGGCAGACGCGGCAGATAAGGCTGATTACGACCACTTCATGCTCAAAGAGATTCATGAGCAGCCGAAGGTTATCAGAGAGACCCTGATGAACAGACTTAACGAAGACGGCAGCATCAGACTTGACGATATCTCCATGACAAAGGAAGATATTGAGAATTTCAACAAAATATATATTGTAGCCTGCGGTACAGCGTACCACGCAGGACTTGTAGGCAAAATGGTAATTGAGCGTATGGCCAAGATACCGGTGGAAATTGATGTTGCATCCGAATTCAGATACAGAGATACATTTATTGATGACAATACATTGTTTATTGCCATCTCCCAGTCAGGAGAAACACTTGATACTCTTGAAGCTCTCAGAGATGCAAAATCCAGAGGAGCAAGAATACTGAGTGTTGTAAATGCAGTCGGAAGTTCGATAGCCAGAGAATCAGACGATGTTTTCTATACACTGGCAGGACCTGAAATTGCAGTAGCATCAACAAAGGCATACACAACACAGCTTATCTGCATGTACCTGATCGGACTTTATATGGGAAGTACTAGGGGCACGATGGATAAGGAATACTATGACCGTGTTCTTGATGAACTGAAAGCACTTCCGGGAAAAGTTGAGAAAATCCTTTATTCAGAAGAAAAGATAAAGGATATGGCCAAGAGATATCACTTCAATGACCATGTATTCTTCATAGGAAGAGGACTAGACAGCGGAGTATCATATGAAGGATCACTCAAGCTGAAAGAAATATCATATATTCATTCATTCGCTATTGCTGCAGGAGAACTGAAACACGGAACAATTGCGCTGATGGATTCGGAGACACTTGTTGTGGCACTGGCTACACAGGATATCCTGTATGACAAGATGGTTTCCAATATTGAAGAAATCAGAGCCAGAGATGCACATGTTATCGGACTGGCGAAGGAAGGCCGCACGGAAGTCGAGAAGGTTTCGAATGAGGCTATATATATACCGGAATGTATCGATGAGGTTGCACCGGTTCTGGCAGTAATACCTTTACAGATTTTCGCATATTATGTAGCTCTCGAAAGAGGATGCAGCATAGATAAGCCGAAGAATCTGGCAAAATCAGTTACAGTTGAATAAAAAAGGAAAAGTAAAGATAAATGAAACACGCAGATATACTGGAAATGTTCTGTCTCGAAAGTCCGGTTACTGACTGCAGAGAATACGGGAACGGAAATATAAACAGCACATTTCTTGTTACTACAGAAAAAGGCAGCAGATATATACTCCAGAGATTAAGTGAAGAGGCATTTAAAGATGTGCCGGCTCTTATGGAGAATATAGAGGGGGTAACAGGATTTTTGCAGAAAAAGGCCGAAAGAGACGGAACACCGGTTCACGTGCTGGCGCCTTTGAAAACAAAAGAAGGAAAAACATTTGTTGAAAGAGACGGCTATTACAGACTTACACCTTTTGCAGAGAACTCATTAAGTCTCGAGGCTCCTGAGTCCGACGAGGATTTTCGCGAGTGCGCGAGAGCTTTCGGAACGTTTATTTCCGAGCTGGCTGAATATCCGGCAGAGACACTTCATGAAACAATCCCGAATTTCCATAATACGCCGGACAGATACAGAATATTTCGCGAAACTTTAGAAAGAGCAAAGGCAGACAGTGAGCTGGCGACAAGGATTGATGAAGCGGCTGAAGAAATCCGGTTCGCTCTTGACAGAGAGGAGGCGGCCGGAACACTTCAGAAAATGAGAGATGACGGAATCCTTCCGGAAAGAGTAACTCATAACGATACGAAGCTCAATAATGTTCTTCTTGATAAAGATACGAGAAAGCTTATGTATGTTATAGATCTGGATACTGTAATGCCGGGACTTTCTCTGTATGATTACGGTGATTGTGTTCGTTTCGGTGCGTCGACGGCGGCAGAGGATGAAAAGGATCTTTCGAAGGTTTCTTTCGACCTGCATATGTTTAAGGTCTTTACAGAAGGATTTGTAGAGGCGTGTGACAACATGACAGATAAAGAAAAGGAAATGCTTCCATATGGACCGAAGACCCTGGCGCTGGAGCTGGGAGTAAGGTTTCTGACCGATTATCTTGACGGGGACAGATACTTCCATACAGCATATCCGGGACATAATCTTGTGCGATGCCGCACACAGTTTAAGCTTGTCCGTGATATAGAATCAAAATGGGACGAGATGAACGAAATAGTTAAAGAAATCACTGAGTAAGGAGAAGACACATGAATTATCTTGGAATTGAAGTTAATGTTAAAAATATGCCTCCCCTTGACAGAGAATTTATACCTATGGGCGTGTGGATGAATGAGTATGAGAAAGAGGCTGCGCGTCCTGTCGGAATTGCCATCGAAAGAGAAGAAGGTAAAATTACAGTATTTAACACAGCAATAAGAAACGAAGAATACGAAGAAGCGAATCTGCGTTATCTGGAAAGATACATTAAATTCTGTCTCTGGAGTGTCGGAGGATGGAAGGTTTCCGTATGCGGATGCGACAGAGAGGCAGCTAAAGTAAAGGAAGCTTATGTTCGCGGAGCAGCCAGGGATTTTGATGTGGAATTTATGATGAACACATACGAAAGACCTTTTGAATTTGAAATCTGCTCTCCGGAGAATCTTCCTGAAGCAAACGATTCCGACAAGTCGGTCGGAGGACATCTGGAGGGATGCAGAATCGGGTTTGACGCAGGCGGTTCTGACCGTAAGGTGTCAGCTGTAATAGACGGAGAGACTGTTTATTCCGAAGAGGTGGTATGGCATCCTAAACTTTCGGAGGATATTTCATATCAGTATAACGGAATCGTAGATTCACTTAAGACGGCGGCATCGAAGATGCCTCGTGTAGATGCAATAGGTGTTTCAACGGCCGGCGTTCTTATAGGAAATGCTCCGATGGTATCATCCATATTTCTTAAAATTTCAAGAGATGACTGGGATGAGGTCAAGACAGTATATGAACGTGCCGCAGCTGAGATCGGTGACGTGCCTGTTGTTGTTGCAAATGATGGTGATGTTACTGCTCTTGCGGGGGCAATGAGCATGGACATGGCGCCTGTAATGGGAATTGCCATGGGAACAAGTGAAGCCGGCGGATATGTCAATGCAGATAAAAACGTGCTTGGATGGTTTAATGAACTGGCCTTTGCACCTGTTGATTTAAATGAAAATGCAATGCCTGACCCGTGGTCAGGTGATACCGGTGTAGGTGCGACATACTTCTCGCAGGACAGCGTAATAAAACTGGCTCCGGCTGCAGGAATAACTCTCGACGAAAGCCTGGCACCGGCGGAAAAGCTCAAGGTTGTACAGGATATTCTTCACGGAGAAAAAGGCAATGACGAAGAACGTGAAGGTGCAAAACAGATATTCCTTTCGATAGGTGATTATCTGGCACACACACTTGTGCTGTACGGCAAGTATTATGATTTGAAAAATGTTCTGATTCTCGGACGAGTTGCATCGGGAGAAGGCGGAGAAATAATGATCAGGGAATGTAACAGAGTTCTGGCAGACGAATATCCTGAATTTGCTTCTCAGCTTAAGGTTATGCTTCCTGATGAGAAAATGCGCAGAGTCGGACAGTCAGTGGCAGCAGCAAGTCTGCCTGAAAAAAGATAAAAGGGGAAAAGTAATGATTTACAGGAATGGAATAATATTTAAGGAAGGGAAATTTGTACGTGAGGATTTTATCGTCGAGGACGGAATTTTTGCGGCAGAGGCCACGTCTGAAGAAGAAACGGATCTTAATGGCAAGTATGTGATACCGGGACTGATTGATGTTCATACGCACGGTGCAATGGGAGCGGATTTTTCCGATGGAGATTATGACGGCCTCAAAAAAATGGCTGAGTATCTCGGTCGTTCAGGCATAACCTCATTTGCGCCGGCAGGAATGACATTACCTTATGAAGTGCTTGATAAAGCCTTTGCTACAGGTAAAAAATTACATGATGAAATGCCGGAGGGACATTCGCGTCTCATGGGAATTAACATGGAAGGACCGTTTTTCTCCGAAAAAAAGAAGGGCGCACAGAATGGCGCATATCTTAAGAACCCGGATTTCGATGCATTCGAAAAGCTTTTTGATAACTGCGGAGGCCTGATTGCTCTGGCGGATATTGCTCCGGAGCTTCCGGGAGCTGTTGAGTTTACTGAAAAAGCATCAAATATGACGACTGTATCAATAGCTCATACAGATGCTGACTACGAACAGGCAAAGGCAGTAATAGATGCGGGAGCGACACATCTGACTCATCTTTACAACGCAATGCCGCCGATTCACCACAGAAAACCAGGTGTAATCGGTGCGGGAGCAGAGTGTGATGACGTAATCGCCGAGCTGATATGCGACGGATATCATGTGCATCCGTCATCTGTCAGGATGGCCTTCAAGCTGTTCCCGGGCAGAATATGTCTCATCAGTGACTCCCTTCGCTGCTGCGGCATGCCTGAAGGTAAGTATGAGCTGGGAGGGCAGGATATTTTCCTTAAAGAAGGAGTGGCTCGCCTTGAAGACGGAACAATTGCAGGTTCCGCCAGCAATGTGTATACGTGTATGCTTAATGCTATCGAGTACGGAATCGATAAGGAAACTGCAGTGACTGCAGCTACGCTGACACCTGCTGTGCAGATCGGAGCAGATGACAGAGTCGGTTCGATAGATACAGGTAAATATGCGGATTTCGTAGTATGTGACGAAAATCTCAAGCCTCATGATGTATATATTGGAGGGAAAAAGCTTTAATGGAATATGATATTCGTGATATAAATCTCGCTCCATCGGGTGAAATGAAAATACAGTGGGTAAAAGACAATATGCCGCTTTTGAGAGGTCTTGAAAAGGAATTTTCCGAAACAAAGCCTTTTGAAGGTGTCAAAATATCTCTGTCAGTTCATCTTGAGGCGAAGACAGCTTATCTGTGCAGAGTACTTGCGGCCGGCGGCGCGAAAATGTCTGTTACAGGTTCAAACAGCCTGTCCACACAGGATGACATAGCGGCAGCTCTCGCCGACGGAGGGATGAAAGTCTTCGCATATCACGGTGCAACTGACGAGGAATATGCGCGACATATCGAAATGTGCCTGGGACATAAGCCTAATATTATTATTGATGACGGGGGAGACCTTGTCGGTCTGATCCACGAAAAACGACCGGAACTCGGTGAGGAATGCTGGGGCGGATGCGAAGAAACCACGACAGGTGTAATCAGGCTCAAGGCTATGGAACGTGACGGTATACTGAAGTTTCCTATGGTAGCAGTCAACGATGCCGACTGCAAGCATCTTTTTGATAATCGTTACGGTACAGGACAGTCGGTATGGGACAGCATTATGAGAAATACCAACCTTATTGTCGCTTCCAAGACAGTGGTTGTTGTAGGTTACGGATGGTGCAGCAGAGGAATTGCCATGAGGGCTTCATCATTGGGAGCTCGCGTAATCGTAACAGAAATCAATCCTGTTAAGGCAATAGAGGCTAAAATGGACGGTTACGATGTTATGCCTATGGCTGATGCGGCACCTTTAGGAGATATATTTGTAACAGCGACCGGGTGTATGCATACCATTACTGTTGAACATATGCTTACAATGAAGGATAAAGCAATACTCGCCAATGCCGGGCATTTCAACGTTGAAATAGACATGGCCGGTCTTGAAGCGGCTGCTGTCAGGAAATTTGAAGCCAGAAAGAATATTACGGGATATGAACTTTCAAACGGAAGAACGGTTAATGTAATAGGAGAAGGCAAGCTGGCTAATATTGCGGCAGGAGACGGTCATCCGGCAGAAATAATGGATATGAGTTTCGCAGTGCAGGCTCTCAGCGCAATGTATGTATTGGATGCACACGCAAAGGCAGAAGGAGGCAAATCGATATTGCCGGATGCAGTCATTGATGTGTCATCGGAAATAGACAGTGTCGTTGCCGGACGAAGACTTGATGCATGGAATATACAGATTGATGCATTAACGGAAGAACAGGAAAAATATCTTAATTCCTGGAAAGTTTAATAAAGACAAGTATAATTGACAGTAATTTGCGAGTGGTGTTTCGTTTATGAAACACCACTCGTTTCTTATATTCCGTAATTGGAACGGTTTTTTGGCTTTTGCGAGAGAAAAAACGGTTATTTTCATGAAAATGAGGGTGTAAAACAGTTGGCATGGTTGTTGCTCTTATATAAGGCATCACGTATTAATGAAAACAGTTCATTTAGGAGGACAACAGGATATGGAAAAAAACTATACAGAATATATTGAAGGCTTAATGAAACGTTCAAGAGCTGCACAGGCTGTAATCAACGATTACACTCAGGAACAGGTTGACGAACTTGTTAAGGCAATCGCGTTCTACGGCACAAGACCTGATTTCATGAGAGCTGTTGCAGAAAGAACAGTAGAAGAATCCGGAATGGGTAATGTTGAAGATAAGATTATGAAAATCTGGAACAAGACTATCGGACATTATCGTGAAATGAAGGATGAAAAGTCAGTTGGCCTTATCGAATATGATGAAGTAAGAAACATTGCGAAATATGCTAAGCCTATGGGCGTTATCGGAGCACTTGCACCTGTAACAAATGCAGAAAACACTGCAGTTGTAAAGCCTATGAATGCAATCAAAGGCAGAAACTCAATAATACTCGCTCCACATCCAAAGGCTGCTAACGTTAATAAATTTGTCATTGACTACCTGAGAAAAGTACTGGCTAAGTTCAATGCACCTGAAGATCTCATCATTGGAATCGACCCTGAAATGGTTAGCATTGACTGCTCAGGCGAACTTATGAAGCAGTGTGACTTCATTCTCGCAACAGGCGGATCAGGACTGGTTAAGGCTGCGTACAAATCAGGAACTCCTGCTATCGGCGTAGGTACAGGAAACGATGCAGTATACGTTGACGGAACTACAAATCTTGAAGAAGTAGCTGCAATGGTAAGATCATCAAAGATCTTTGACAATGCAACAAGCTGTTCAACAGAAAACGTTCTTCTCGTTCAGAAAGAATGTTATGATGAATTTGTTGCTGCACTGGCACATAACAACGGACACCTTATTAAAGAAAACACAGAAGAAAAGGCTAAACTCCTTAAGACAATGTGGCCTGAATCACCTGCAAATCATACACTCAACAGACACATTGTTGCACAGCCGCTTGAAAAGATCCTGAGTCTGGCAGATTTGGAAGTTCCTGAAGGAACTGAATTCCTGTGCGTTGAAGAAAATGACGGAATCGGTAATGAATATCCGTTTACAGGCGAGAAACTGTCAAGAGTTACTACTCTCATGAAGACTGATTCATTTGAAGATGCAATGGATAAGATGGAAGCTATTATGGACTACATGGGTAAGGGCCACGGCTGCGGAATCCATACAAATGATGATGAAAAGATCGATACAATGGCTAAGCGTATGCCTGTTGCAAGAATGATGGTAAATCAGCCTCAGGGTGCAGGAAACAGTGGCTCATGGGAAAACGGAATGCCTATGACAATGACACTGGGTTGCGGTACTTGGGGTAACAACAGCGTATCACATAACGTTAACTGGAAAGACCTTATTAACATTACACACGTTTCAAGGAAACTGCCTCTTAACATTCCGAAGGAAGAAGACTTATTCGGAGCAGATTACATCGAAAAAAATTCTACATCCCTTTAGATTCAAATTTAACTTAAAAGTGCTGTCGGTTCCTGTGAATCGACAGCACTTTTAATTATACGGATTTTCTGATAATATAAAAAGACTGGGCAATGAGTTGAAATTTCGTAACATGAATGCTTTAGCAAACGAGGTGCATGAAATGATAACGTACAAAGACAAAGTCTACACCTTCCAAGAGATAAAAGACAAGATAGAACGCAATGATATTGAGGATGAAAAGGAATTTATCATAGAAGCCATGCGGTCATGCTTTTTTACTGAGGACGGAACCACAATTGTAGATGAGCACGGTGTGACCGTAATGACAAACGAGGCTCATAAAAAAATTATGGGCATTGACGGTAAAGATATAGTCGGGAAACATGTTGAAGCTCTGGTCGATGAAGGAGTATTTCAGGAATCCGCATCTCTAAAGGCCTTTCGCAGCGGCAAACAGGAAGTAATCACTCAGACACTGAAGAACGGAAAGGTGGTTCTTGTTACGTCTACGCCGATATGTGATGACGAGGGAAATGTTGAGAGAATAATAAACAATGTTCGTGATATTCCGATGCTGGAGCAGTTGTACGAAGAAAGAAATAAACAGGAAGCACTGCTTGACGATTACAGAAACAGAATATTCGGACCTGAATACATGAATAAAAACAATGTTGTAGCGGCAAGTGCATCTATGCGTAAAGTGCTTAATCTTGCAGAACGTGCAGCAAACAGTGACAGTTCTGTGCTTATTCTGGGAGACTCAGGAACCGGTAAAACCGTTGTGGCGGAACTGATTCATAAGATGAGCTCCAGGAGAGAACAGCCGATGGTATCCATAAACTGCGGAGCTATTCCGGAAAATCTTCTGGAATCGGAGTTGTTCGGGTATGTGGGAGGTGCTTTTACAGGTGCCAATAAAAACGGTAAAGTCGGTTTGTTTGAAGTGGCAAACGGCGGAGTAGTGTTCCTTGACGAAATAGGCGAACTGCCGATAAACCTCCAGCCGAAGCTTTTGTCGTTTCTTGAAAGCGGCGAATTCATGCGTGTCGGAAGTACGAAAATTCTTAAAGTCGACTGCAGAGTTATTGCGGCAACAAACCGAAATCTCAAGCAGATGATAGAAGAAAATCTTTTTAGAGAAGATCTTTATTACAGACTGAGTGTAATTCCGATAAATATTCCGCCTCTCAGAGATAGAAAAGAGGACATTGCGCCTCTTGTGGCTGTAATGCTGAAAGAAATAAACGAAAAGAACGGTACGAATAAGACTATTTCGAAAAAAGCAATGAATATGCTTGAAAGAAGAGAATGGCGAGGAAATGTCAGGGAATTGAGAAACGTTATCGAAAGATGTGTTGTGCTCAGTACCGATGATGAGGTGACGGAGGAATTCATACCTGAGAAAACAGGAGATGTGTCTGTGATTCAGGTGGATTCGGCAGATGAGCTGCCTGTTAATCTTAAAGAAGTTCTCAATGGAGTCGAGGATAAATATATTGAAATGGCATTAAAAGAAGGGGGAACCATACGCAAAGCTGCAGGGCTGCTGGGATTATCCCCGACAACTCTTTTCAGAAAAATAAACAGGTCGGAATAATTATTAGAAGTATTCCAAAAAAGGAACGCTCCCCGTTTCACATGTTCTGAATATGAAACAAATAATTAAAAGACATTTTTTCGGGAAATGTCTTTTTTCTTTGCGGATTCGGTCGGGGAAGAATCCGAAACATATTGAAAATACACATATGTGAAAAGGTGAGGTTAACTTTAAACTATTACGATTTCTCTTTTGGCACAGGAGTTGCTCTTATTATGAACATCATAATGTAGGCCAATGTTGTGAAATCGTTTAGTAATCAATTATTATTTTGAAAGGAGTCAATATGGAAAGTAAATACACCCAGATTGAATTTTCAGAAGGCTTGTTTGTTATGGATGAAGAGGTTAAGAAAAGCTTAGCCGGTTCAAGGTATATCAATGAGGACCTTCGACCTACGACTCAGGCTGAAAGAACATGGAACACATACAATGTTTCAATGCTGTGGATAGGAATGGTAATATGTATTACAGGTTTCTCCTATGCAGCTGCACTTATCGCTCTTGGAATGAGCCCAATTCTCGCGCTTATTAACGTTGCAATCGGTAACCTGATTGTACTTATCCCTATGCAGCTTAACTCACATGCCGGAACAAGATATGGTATTCCGTTCCCGATTTTCGTTAAGTTATCCTTCGGAAGAAGCGGTGGACACCTTCCTTCACTGATGAGAACAATCGTTGCAGGCGGATGGTGTGCAATCCAGTGCTGGGTAGGCGGTGCTGCATTCTCAGCAATAATCGGCGTATTCAGCAGTTCATGGGAAGTTGACGGATTCGGAAGATATGTTGGATTCGCATTATTCCTTATCGTAACTTTGATTCTCGGAATTAGAGGATCCGAAGGTATCAAATGGATTGAGAACCTCGGAAGCCCTGTTCTTATCGCACTCTGTATAGCACTTATCGTTTGGATTATCTCACTGGGCAACAGTGTAGACGTTTCGGTAGGAGACATGTTCCTGGCAGGAAACGACACAGCACTGCTTGATCAGAACGGTGGTCTGGCAATGGTATTCATGGCCGGTATCACAAGTAACATCGCAGTATGGGCTACACTGGCACTTAATATTCCTGACTTCTCAAGATATGCTAAGTCACAGTCAGCTCAGTTCAGAGGACAGATGTTCGCAATGCCTATTTCAGTAATGATTCTGGCAACAATAGGCGCAATGTTCGCTAAGGTTACTCAGGTTGCATACGGCGAAGCACAGTATGACCCGACTGCAGTACTCCTTCACCTTAACAGCAAAGTTCTCGTAGTTATCGTATCACTTGCTACAATTCTCGGTACACTTACAACTAACATGGCAGCTAACGTTGTGGCTCCTGCAAACGGATTCGCAAGTCTGGCTCCAAAGAAGATCAGCTACAAGATGGGCGTTATATTCACATGTGTTCTCTGTATTATTTACAGACCATGGTGGATCTTCGGTTCAGCTGGTGCATTCATGTTCACATTCCTCGGAACATGCGGTACTATTCTCGGTCCTGTAGCAGCTATTCTCGTTGCAGACTACTTCATTGTTAAGAAGAAGAGAGTTGACATCAAAGCACTGTATGACGAAGGCAATGACAGATATGATTATACAAACGGTTGGAACATTAAGGCAGTGGCATCATGGATACTCGGAGCCGGAATACCGATGCTCGGAAAATTCATAGGCGGATCATTCATGGGATTCATCGATGCTAACAGCTACATCATCGGATTCCTTATTTCATTCATTCTCTACATTGTTCTTATGAAGAGCGAAAAGAAATCATACGTTTCAGAAGAAGAATTTAATGCAATCACAAAGAAAGAATACTAAAATAATAATTCCAGACAGAAAGGTTATAACAAATGTACAGTAAAGAAGTTTTAGATCAGATTAATGAAATTGCAGCTGAACTTAAAGACGATTGCGTGAAGTTCATCCAGAAGATGATTCAGACACCATCAATCAGCGGTAATGAATATGAAATGACTGAAGTAGTCATGGCTGAATTAAACAAGCTCGGCTATGATGAAGTATTCAGAGACAAATACGGCAACATAATCGGTATCATCAAGGGCGACGAAGAAGGTCCGACGATTATGTACAATTCACACCTTGACCACGTTGATCCGGGCAACCCGGATAACTGGGAAGGTTATGATCCTTACGGCGGAGAAATTGACGTTTGCGAAGTAGACAGCATGGACGGAACAACAAAGGAAATGGTTGAATGTATCCACGGAAGAGCTGCTTCAGACGTTAAGAGCGGACATGGTTTCCAGATTTACGCAGGTGCTATTCTGCTTAAGCTTCGTGAAAGAGGAGTTAAAATCAAGGGTAACTTCATGTACACGGGTGCCGTTCACGAAGAATCAGGTCAGAATGCCGGAACTCGTAACATGATTAAGGATACTTTCGTTGAAAAAGGACTTGATTACGATGCAATGGTATCATCGGAAGCTACAAGCCTGAAGCTTTACCTGGGACACAGAGGAAGAATCGAATACCTTATCAGCGTATTCGGCAGAACAAGCCACGGAGCACAGCCTCAGATGGGTATCAACGCTATTTACAAGTCAATGCCGGTTATCAAGAAGATTCAGGAAGATGTAATTCCTAACCTTCCTACAGATCCGGACGGAGAAATCGAACAGGCTTCACTTTCACTGAACATTATCGAATGTAAGCCGGGCGCACTTTCAATCGTGCCTGACCAGTGCTATCTGTCATTTGACAGAAGAACTATGATAGGCGAAACTGAAGAAAGCGCTATGGAAGTTCTCCAGAAAGTACTTGACGAATGTGCAGCAGAGGATCCTGAATTCAGAGCTACAGTAGAAATGAAGCCTGATGTTGACCACTGCTACACAGGCGAAATTATGAGCGGCTACAAGTTCACTGAAGCTTGGAAGATAAAGAAGGATCATCCGTTTGTTCAGGCATGCGCATCAGCTCTCGAAAGCGTTGGACAGCCTGTTGAATACGGTTACTGGTCATTTGCTACTGACTGCTGCGTAACAGCAGGTCACTACAAGAAACCGACAATCGGTTACTCCGGCATGCAGGAACAGTATGCACACACTCCATATGACAAGTGCAGAATCGATGCGATTGAAAAGGCAATGGCCGGAAACGCAGCAATTTTCTTAAAGGCTTCTGAAATGAAGAAGGAAGATTTCAAAGCACTCGAATTCTAATCACCTTAATAGCATTCACTAGGAGGTAATAACATTGAGTAAGGTAGTAAAAAAAGGTTACTATGACGAAGCAGTTAAAGGCTTCAATTTAAGAACCGCAATTGAAGAAGCTACAAGATGTATCACATGTCATGATGCTCCTTGCAGCAAAGCTTGCCCGGCAGGTACAGATCCTGCTAAGTTCATACGTTCACTGAAATTCAAGAACGTTAAGGGCGCAATCGAGACAATCAGATCAAACAACGCTATGGCAGGAAGCTGTGCTAAGGTTTGTCCTTACGATCAGCTCTGTCAGGAAGCATGTACTAAGTGCGGAATCGATAAGCCTATCCAGATAGGTAAGATTCAGAGCTTCCTCGTTGAACAGGAAATGATCTTTGATATGAACATAAACAAAGCTCCGGAAGAAAAGAAGGCAGGCAAGGTTGCATGCATCGGAGCAGGTCCTGCTTCACTTACATGTGCTGCTGAGCTGGCAAAAGCCGGATATCAGGTAACAGTATTCGAAAGAGAAGCAAAGGCCGGCGGAGTTCTGACTTACGGAATTATCCCGGCAAGACTTCCGCAGGAAACTGTTGATTTCGATGTTAAGCTGATTGCTGACATGGGAGTTGAATTCAAATTCAATACAGAAGTTAAGGCAGGAGATCTGGATGAATACGATGCTGTATTCGTAGGTACAGGTCTTTGGGCAGCTAATATCCCTGCAATCGAGGGAGCAGAGCTTTCAGGAGTTTACTCAGCTATCGATTTCCTGAAGGAAGCAAGAGTAAAGGGTGAAGACTTTAACCCTGGCAAGACTGTAGTAGTTGTAGGCGGCGGAGACGTTGCTGTTGACTGCGCTGCAGCAGCTAAGCTCCTTGGTGCGGAAGACGTAAGAATTCTTTACAGACGTTCAATTGAAGAAGCACCGGCAGAAATGGAAGAATTCAAATACGCTCTCTCACTGGGAATCGGCATCACTACAGGATTCTACCCTGTAGCTGCTAAGGGTGAAGGCAAGCTGGAAACAATTGAAGCTGCAGGATTCAGAGATGAAGCTGCCAAGATGACAATAAGTGCTGATACTCTCGTATTCGCAACAGGACAGAAGGCAGAAGACCAGAAGGCAGTTGCAGCTGTTGACGTTACAGAAAAGGGCACAATCGCAGTTGATGAAAACGGTGCTGCAAGCGATAAGTACTTCGCAGCCGGTGACATTGTAAACGGCGGACAGACTGTTGTTGAAGCTGTTGCTGAAGCTAAGAAGGCAGCTGCAGCCATGATTGCATATCTCGAAGAGAAAGGAGTAAAATAGAATGGCTTTCAAAAAAGACTTATCCATTGAATTTGCAGGAGTACAGTGCATAAACCCATTCTTCCTCGCATCCTCTCCTGTATGCAATAACTATGACATGATCGCCAAGTCCTTCGAAGAAGGATGGGCCGGCGTATTTTACAAGAATCAGGACTCAGTTCCTGAACATGAAATTTCACCTATATTCGGTGTTCAGGACATGGGTGGCCCATGGTCAATGTTCAAGAACTGTGAACACGCTTCACAGAACTCCATGGAACAGAACATGGAATATATGATGAGACTTAAGAGAGATTATCCGGAACACAGAATTTTCGCTACACTTATGGGCGGAAGCGATGAAGACTGGATTAACCTGGTTACATGTGCTATGCAGGCAGGAATCGATGGCGTTGAACTGAACATGTCATGTCCGCACATGGGTCGTGATAACATGGGTTCGGATGTAGGCTGCAATCCTGATCTTGTTGAACAGTATGCAAAGGCAGCAAGAAAAGCAGGTGATATGCCGATTATCGCTAAGATGACACCAAACATCACTAACATGATTCCTTCGGCAATGGCCGCAATCAAGGGCGGAGCTACAGGTATCTCAGCAATCAACACTGTTAAGTCAATCATCGGACTTGATAAGGACCTTATGACTACTGAACCTATCGTAAACGGTAAGTCAGCAATTTCAGGACTTTCAGGAAAGGCTGTTAAGCCTATCGCTCTTAGATTTATCGCTGAAATGAAGAATTATCCTGGACTTAAGGATGTTCCTGTTTCAGGTGTCGGCGGCGTTTACACTTGGGAAGATGCACTTGACTACTTACTCCTCGGAGCAAGAAACGTTCAGGTATGTACTTCAGTAATGGAATACGGATATCGTATTATCGAAGACATCATTTCAGGACTTTCATACTACATGGAAGAAAAGGGCTTCGAAAAGCTTGACGATCTCGTAGGGCTGGCAGTAAAGAACATTACATCACCGTCAGAGTTCACAAGAACATTCAAAATCAGACCGGAATTCGATCAGGATAAGTGTATCGGATGCGGAAGATGCTACGTTTCATGTTATGACGGCGGACATCAGGCAATTAACTGGGACGACGAAAAGAGAAGACCTGAGCTTAATACTGACAGATGTGTCGGCTGTCACCTTTGCCAGAAAGTTTGTCCTGTACTTGATTGTATCAGACCGGGTGAAGTTGCATTTGACGAAGGTGCTACTCCGGAAAACATTACATTCAAGACACACTTCGAATAATTAATAATAACGTTTTCAGAAAGTAAGGATTTCCGTTTGGAAATCCTTACAATTCAATCGGGAAGGCAAATAAGATGGATTTACTAATTAAGAACGGTACTATTGTTACAGCAACTGAAATGTACAAGGCAGACATTGCTGTAAAAGATGAAAAAATCGCAGCTATCGGAACAGAATTCAATGAAAGTGAATTCGCAGAGGTAGTAGATGCCGATGGCAAACTGGTACTGCCGGGAGCGATTGACGGACATACTCACCTCGCACTGGAATTCGGTGGAACGATTTCTTCTGACGATTATTTTGCAGGTACAAGAGCTGCAGCATGCGGCGGAACGACTACAGTATTTGACTTTGTAAATCAGGCACACGGTGAAAAAATGCTGGATGCAGTAAAGCGCAGAGACGCTTTATGCTCTGTAGACGCTGCAATTGACTATTCCTTCCATATAGGAGTAAGTGATGTGTTGTCAGAAGGTATGCTGGATTCAATGGAGGAAGCGGTAGAATACGGAATACCTTCCTTCAAGGTGTTTATGGTATACGATTACGGCGTAGATGACGGCTCTTTCTTCAAGGTTCTGTCAAAGTCAAAGGAAATAGGAGCCCTCGTCGGTGTTCATGCAGAAAACAGAGACGTTAACAATTTCCTCGTTGAGAAATATCTTTCTGAAGGCAAGACAGAAGCATGGTGGCATTATATGGCTAAGAATGAGTCTGTTGAAGGTGAAGCAGATGTAAGAGCGGTAAATCTGGCAAGAATGGCTGAAGCTCCTCTCTACATTGTTCATCTGGCAAACAAGATGGGTATGGAAGCTGTTACAAAAGCAAGGACCGAAGGTTACCCTATTTTCGCGGAAACGTGCCCTCAGTATCTGAACTTCACAAGTGAGGTTTACAAGAGAGAAAGAGGCAGAGATTTCGTATGCTCACCTCCGATTAAGGATCAGGAGTCTCAGGATGCACTCTGGAACGGAATCGCCAACGGAAACGTTTCCACAATAGCAACGGACCACTGCCCGTTCAAAAAATCAGAGAAAGATTGGGGAATCACTAAGAAAGACGGTACGCCGGGTAACTTTACGACAATTCCAAACGGATGCGCCGGAATCGAAAACATGTATCCATATATGCTTTCACAGGCAAACGAAGGCAGACTCAGTTTTTCCAGAGTTGTTGAAATGTGTTCTACAAATCCTTCAAAACTCTTCGGACTCGACCACAAAAAGGGAGCTCTTCGCGTAGGTCTTGATGCGGATATCGTAATATATGACCCTGAAAAGAATGTGACAATACGCAACGATGAGTTACATGGAGATACAGATCATACAATCTGGGAAGGTGTTGAGCTGAAGGGATATCCGGAGGCAACTTACAGCCGTGGAAAGCTTGTTTACAAAGACGGAGAGTTCCTCGGAGAACGCGGAAAAGGTCAGCTGGTTAAGTGTCATAAACTTAACTTCAAGGGACCTCAGCTTTAATGTTGTGAAGGAAATTAGAAGATGAGTGATATTTATAAAGAATTTCATGAGAAAAGAGAAGCTCTCAAGCTGAAGAACAACCCTAAACGTGTTCAGAAGATGCATGACAAAGGGAAGCTTACGGCAGAAGAAAGAATCGAGCATTTCTTTGATGATGGAACATATACGGAACTTAAACCATGGACGAAAAACAGATGTGCGGACTTCGGCCTCAATGAAAAAGATCTGGGAAACGAAGGCGTTCTCTGCGGATACGGAAACGTATACGGAAAACCGGTTTTCGCGTATGCCAATGATGTAACCATAATGGGTGGATCAATGGGTGAAGCAGGTCGTGATAAAATTATGAACTGCTTTGAAAAGGCCATAGAAGCCGGATATCCGATGGTGTCCTTTAATGATGCGGCAGGGGCAAGAATTCAGGAAGGTGTATCTGCTCTCCATGCATACTGTTCAACCTTCGGGAAGACAAGTATCGCCTCAGGCTGGATTCCTCAGATAAGCATCATTGCGGGAACATGTGCGGGAGGAACTGCATACTGCGCTGCTCTTACAGATTTTATCATTCAGGTTAATCCTATAGGTAAAATGTTTATTACAGGTCCTGCTGTAATCGAATCTGTAACCGGAGAAAAGACAACCTTCGATGCAATCGGAGGAGGCGCTGTTCACGGACAGATAACAGGCTTGTCGCATTTCGTTGTAAACAGTGAGGAAGAAGCTTTTGCTGTAGCCAGAAGGCTCCTTAGCTTCCTTCCTGCAAACAGCAAGGAGAAACCTCCTAAATATGCGGAAAACGACCCTATAGACAGAAAGACTCCGGAAATAAGAGATGTAATTCCGCTCAGTGCTCAGAAGTCATTTAACGTTAAGGATGTTATTCTGAGTTTCGTAGATAACAGGGATTTCATGGAAATTCAGGAGAACTTTGCGAAAAACATGGTTGTCGGCCTGGCACGTATGGGCGGAGAAACTGTCGGAATCGTTGCCAATCAGCCAAATGTAATGGCAGGATGCATAGATGTTAACGCATCATGGAAGGCGGCCAGATTTGTAAGATTCTGTGACTGCTACAATATTCCTATCATTACTCTTGCCGATACGCCGGGATATATGCCGGGTGTAAGTCAGGAGCATAACGGTATAATCAGGAACGGAGCAAAGTTGCTTTATGCCTATTCGGAAGCTACGGTTCCAAAGATTACTGTGGTACTCAGAAAGGACTACGGCGGAGCGTATTCCGCAATGTGCGGTAAGGGAATGGGCGCTGATTTTGTGCTGGCGCTTCCTACGGGAGAGCTGGCTATAATGGGCGCAGAAGGCGCAGCTAAAATTGTTTTCAAACACGAAATCGAGGAAGCTGAAGATAAGGCTGCCAAAATGGCTGAAGTATCTGCTAAATACAAGGATACATTCCTTAACCCGTACAAGGGTGCAGAGTATGGCATTGTTGATGACATTATTGATCCTGAAGACATGAGAAGCAGAATCATCAGCAGCATACGTATTATCAGAAACAAGAAGGGCAATCTGCCGTATAAGAAGCATTCGAACATACCGCTGTAATGCAGCAGTTTAATCAATTTTTATTAAGGGGAAAATTAAATGTTGACAATTAAAGAAAAAGACGCAAAATACAATCTCCATTCATGGAGTGCTCAGAAAGCAATTAATCCAAAAGTAATCACAAAAGCCGAAGGCATATATTTCTGGGATGACGAAGGAAACAGATACTATGATATGTCTTCGCAGCTGGTAAACCAGAACCTTGGACATGGTAACAAAAACATTATTCAGGCAATTAAGGACCAGGTTGACAACATTCCGTTCTTCAGCCCTGCATTTGCTCTTGATGTGCGTTCAGATGCAGCAGAAGCCGTTGTCAAAGCGTCAGGACTTAAGAATGCGAAAGTATTCTTCACAAATGCCGGTGCAGAATCAAACGAAAATGCAATCAAGATGGCAAAACAGTACACAGGAAAGTGGAAGATTTTCTCAATGTACAGATGCTATCATGGTGCTTCCGCCGGTGCCGGAATGCTTACAGGTGAACCTAGACACTTCGCTAACGAACCGGGCCCTGCAGGATTTGTCAAGTATGACGGACCATATGCTTACAGAGCTCCTCATCAGGTAAAATTCCGTGACGAAGATGATGTTGCTGATTTCTACCTGGAACTGCTGGAAAATCAGATTCGTTATGAAGGACCTGAAAGCATCGCAGCTATCTTCCTTGAAACTGTTGTAGGTTCAAATGGTGTACTGATTCCTCCTGCTAAGTGGATTCGCGGTGTCAGAGCTCTCTGTGACAAGTACAATATCGTAATGGTTTGTGACGAAGTAATGGCCGGATGGTACAGAACAGGCAAGTGCTTCGCATTCCAGAACTTCGGTATCGAACCGGATCTCGTTACATTTGCCAAGGGTGTTACTTGCGGATATGTTCCTATCGGCGGTGTAATCGTAAGCGAAAAGATTCAGAAATACTTTGACGATCACAAGATGATGTGCGGACTTACTTACAACGCTCATCCTGTAGGCTGTGCTGCTGCAATCGCTACAATCAAGGAATATGAGAGACTTAACGTTGAAGAAAACGTAGCAGTTCAGGGCAAGCTTCTCGGCGACATACTTGAAGATCTCAAGAAAAAGCATCCTTGCATGGGTGAAATCAGAAGAATCGGTCTGTTCTCAGCTATCGAGCTGGTTAAGGACGAAACAGGAACTGCGCTTGTAGATTTCAATGATGACCCTGAAAATCTCATGGGCAAAATCATCGGAATGTTAATGGCTGAAGGTTTCTTCACATATTCACATGAGAATATGGTTGTTATCGCACCTCCACTTATCATCACATCAGAAGAACTTACTGAAGCAATGAAGATCTTCGATAAGGTTATGAGTGTAGTTGATAAGATGATTTGATTTGTTGAAAAATAACTTAAAAAGAGTTACTGCACTGAGGATACTCAGTGCAGTAACTCTTTTTTGCTGTATTTAATTTTGTCGTGATTACGGAATAAGCGCATTGAGTCTCTGTCTTGTACGTTCCTCGCCGAGTATCTGCTGTATTGCCCATACATCAGGAGACTGGCTGCGACCCATTACGGCAATTCTTATTACTGTAGATACATGTCCGACATGACCTTTGTATTCTTCCGGGTGTTTCTTGTAATCTTTAGGTTTTGCCGCATATCCCATTTCAACGGCGATATCTCTGATTTTATCAAACCAGGCACTCTGGTCGTCGCTGTGATTATATCCGGCTTCATACTTCTTCAGAATTTCAACAGCATCTTCGTCGGAAACCTCTTCAGGAATCTGTTCTCTGATAAGGAAATAATCGTCGTAGAAATAGCTGATGAAATCGAAAATCTGGGAAGCGTAAACCAGGTCTTTACGTGGTTTTTTGTCATTTCTGCCTAAATCGAGGATTTCTGCCAGATAAGCCTTTGCATCATCACTGCCTCCGAGAAGTTCAGCTACTGAAGGCTTGAATTCGCGAGCCCATTCAATAAGAAAATCAGCAAGTTCCGGTGCAGGAATTCTCAGAAGTACGTCCTTTGAAATGTCATTGAGCTTATTAAGGTCGAAAAGCGCACCGCCGCTACTCATTTTCTCAGTCGTGAACGTAAAATCGTCTATTGACGATTCTGGATTTTCGGCTCTCCATTCTTCAAAATTGGAATTGAGAATTGTCAGGAGATATTCTTTAACGGCCTGCGGATGATAACCTTTCTGTCTGTAATAATCAAGGCTGAGCTCCGGATCCTTTCTCTTTGACAGTTTTCTTTTGTTTCCTGTTTCATCGTCAAGTTTCATGAGAACAGCCGTGTGGCAGTATGTGGGTGGTTCGAATCCAAGCTTTTCGAACAGTTCAATATGGATAGGCAGTGACATTAGCCATTCCTCACCGCGCACAACATGTGTCGTTCTCATAAGATGGTCATCAACTACATGGGCGAAATGATATGTAGGTATTCCCGTCGCTTTGAGGATAATAACATCCTGATTGTTGGCGGGCATGCTTAACTTGCCTCTTATAGCATCGTGAACCGTTATGTAACGAAGCTTAGGCGTTCCGTCTTCCTTCATCTGTCCTGTAAGATTGCCGTCGGATTTAAGACGTACGACATAAGGTTTTCCGGATTCGATATTGCTCTTTATTTCATCGAGAGAAAGGCTGCGGCTCTTTTCTGCGTATTTGCCGTATATTCCGGTTGTTTCTTTGGCAGTTTCCTGTTCCTCCCTGATTGCAGACAGTTCTTCTTCGGTAAGGAAGCAAGGATACGCCAATCCCTGCTGCACAAGAGATTTCGCAAAGGCTCTGTACACAGGACCTCTCTCGGACTGGAAATATGGTCCGTAATTTCCGGTGTCTGCTCGAACGCCGTCCTTATCGAGAAGGGCACCTTCGTCAAAGTTTATGTCAAAAAATTTAAGTGACGAAACTATTGTTTCAACTGCTCCTTCAACGAAACGCTTGTCGTCGGTATCTTCAATTCGGAGATAAAATGTTCCGCCGCTCTGGTGGGCCATTCTCTCGTCAACAAAAGCTCCGTAAAGGTTACCGAGATGGATGAAACCTGTAGGGCTGGGACCCATACGGGTAACCATGGCACCTTCTGCCATGGAACGTTCGGGATAAAGGTTTTCATAGTATTCCGGCGTTTTATCTATATCCGGGAAGAGCAGTTCGGCTAATCTGTTGTAATCCATTGTAATTCCTTTCGTGTAACATGTTCTTGTCATACTATGTGACTGAATAATTATATCACAAAGACTCATATCTGCGTGTTATTAATCAGCATATCTGACATTTAACATTGAAGATTTTGCAAAAGCACTTGACAATTGAATACACGCTCAACTATAATATTGACAAACAATTGAATGCGCATTCAACTAAAGTATAAGGAAGTAAAGATGAAAGAAAAAAACTTTAAAGGCTGTGATTGCTGGTGCAAGCACGAAGATGTTGTAAATGGTGTCAGACAAAGACTGCCGGAGGCAAAAAGCCTGGAGCAGATGACGGAAATATACAGAATTCTCGGTGACAGAACAAGGCTGAATATACTTGCGGCACTAAACTGCCACGAAATGTGCGTTGGAGATTTAGCCGTTCTGCTTGATATGAGTAAATCGGCAGTATCTCATCAGTTGAGAGTTCTTCGTGAAAACAAACTTGTCACAAACGAGCGCAACGGGAAAAACATATATTATTATCTGGCGGATAACCATGTTAAGGATATGCTTGATGTAGCGCTGGAGCATGTGTGTGAAAAGGGCTGCAATCACAATGAAAAAGTACATCATCACGAAATGAAAGGGGATTAACAATATGCACGATCATCATCACGATCACGACCATGAACATGACAACTGCTGCTGCCATGACCATCATCATGAACACGACCACCGGGGCTGTGCCTGCTGCGAAGGTAAAACAGAGTACAAGCTTGACGGAGAAAAGGACAGGTCGGCAGGCAGTTTCGTGAAAGAACATAAGACAGACATAATTGCTCTGGCAGCAGGTGCGGTGCTGTTTGCTGCTGCCGTAATAGCAGAGCATATTGGGGTACATGGAGCAGCTGTATTTTCCGCAAGTGCGTTTGCTTACATTATCCTGGGAAGAGAGGTTCTTGTAAACACCTGGCATAACATCAGAAAAGGGCGGGTTTTCGATGAAAACTTTCTCATGACAGTAGCGACCCTTGCGGCCTTTTGCATTGGCGATTATCCGGAGGCAGCGGGGATAATGCTGTTCTACAGAATCGGAGAAATGTTTGAAGATGTTTCAGTCGAAAGGAGCCGTGCCAATATAGCGAAGGCCGTGGACATGAGACCGGAGACGGTATGTGTGCTTAATGGCGGAGAGGAAAAAGTAATACCTGCGTCAGAGGCGCAGATAGGCGATATTCTCATTATCAAACCGGGAGAAAGGATTCCTCTGGACGGTGACATTATTTCCGGAAGCGGTCTTCTGGACACTTCTTCGGTAACGGGCGAATCTGTGCCTGTAAAGGTTGCGAAGGGAGACAGCATATACTCGGGATGCGTCAATATGAGAGGCCAGCTTCAGCTTAAGGTAACAGCGGAGTTGGGAGAATCAATGGTATCGAGAATACTCGAGTCGGTTGAGAAGGCAGCGGAGACGAAGCCTCAAATCGACAAATTCATCACTAAATTCGCTGCAGTATATACACCGATTGTTGTAATCTGTGCCGTAGCCGTTGCCATTATTCCACCTGTAATTACCATAGTGTCGGGAGAACATCCTTTATGGCAGCACTGGATCCTCACAGCCGTGACATTCCTTGTAATCAGCTGTCCTTGTGCCATGGTGATAAGTGTTCCGCTGGCGTATTTCCTTGGAATCGGACGAGCATCGAGAGAAGGGATACTGTTCAAAAGCGGACTGGCACTTGAGGGACTCAGAAAAATCAAGGTTGCGGCTCTTGATAAAACAGGAACCATAACAAAGGGAATCGTGGAAGACAGCGGTCTTCTGGATACAGAAGACAAGGGCGAAAGTTTTGAAGAAGCTTTTGCGAAAAAAACAGTTAAAGGCGATGAGCCGAAAGAAGATGCAAAATCGGGAATCAGCAAAATCAGGAAGCTGGGAATTATTCCCGCAATGCTTACGGGAGACCGGATGGCACATGCTAAGGCTATAGGAGAAGCCGTGGGAATAAATGAACAGGATATCAGGGCAGAACTCCTGCCTGAGGACAAGCTGAATGCCCTTCTGGATTTGCGTGAAAAGCACGGACCTATTATGTTTGTAGGAGATGGAGTAAATGATGCTCCGGTACTTGCCGGAGCAGATGTAGGCGCAGCGATGGGCGAAGGTACCGATGCCGCAATAGAGGCAGCAGACATCGTATTTATGAATTCAAATGTGGAGGCGATTTCCAGATCAGTTGAAATAGCCGGAAAGACAGGGAAAATCGCAGTTGAAAATATTGTGATTTCTCTTGGGATAAAGCTGGCGGTAATGGTGCTGGGACTTGCGGGATTGGCGAATATATGGTTTGCCGTTTTCGCAGATACGGGAGTAGCAATGCTTTGTATTCTGAATTCCCTGAGAATGATGAAATAAAACTAAGGCGGGACCGATTAAAAATATCGGACCCGCCTCATTATTTATTTAGATTTTGATTTGTCGAAATCAGCAACTTTCGGAGTAGCATCCGAGGAAGTGGAATTCTTCGCATTCGTCAGCCAGACCGTCGAGCATGTGCAGTATTTCGTCAGAATAAACCGAGCCTTCGAAATCAAAGTAGAACATGAAATTAAAGTCGCTGCCCGGTATAGGACGTGATTCAAGTTTAGTGATGTTAATGCCCAGCGCTGCAAATCTGGATAAAATATTGTAAAGTGCCGATGGAATATGGGGCAGTGACAATATCAGACTGAATTTGTCGGAACCCGGATATACTTCCATATCCTTTGAGATACAGATGAATCGCGTGTAATTGTTTTCGTTGTTCTGAATATTTGTTTTCAGAGGTTCCAGACCATATATTCTCATGCAGTCTTCCGAGGAGATCGCAGCAACATCTTTTCTGTCACTTTCAGCTATCATTCTGGCGGCAGCAGCTGTGTTTTCGTAATCAGTTATTTTCACATTCGGAAGAGCCTTCAGAAATTCGCTGCATTGTCCCAGAGCCTGAGGATGAGAGAAAATCTCTTTTATATCTTCCAGCCGGCTTCCCGGTTTTGCCAGAAGGCTGTGACTTACATGAAGCTTCAGCGTTTTGGTAATGTGGAAACTGAAATTTCTCATAAGGTCGTAAACGGCCGTAACCGACCCGTAAGAGCTGTTTTCGATTGGAAGTACCCCATACCTGCAAAGCCCTTTTTCTACAGCGTTAAAAACGCCCTCAAAGCTATTAAAGTACATTATTTCAGGTCTGCGGAACAACTTCTCGGCAGCTGATTGCGAGAAGGAGCCTTCAGTTCCCTGGCATGCTACTGTTGCATTCTTCGGCATGATGTTATCTGTTTTTTTCATTGCTGCTTTAACAGATGCAGAAACAGTATCGGAATTGTTCATTCTAAGAATCTGATGAGCTTTGCTGATGTTAAAAATACTGCCGAAAAGCAGGGTTACGTACTCGTGATATTTTTCGGGAACTTTGCTGCACAGATTCAGTAAAATTTCCTTTTCTCGTCCCGGATGGTTCAGAGGAATGCCGGAAGCGGCTTTAACACGGGCAACCTCATCGGATACATCCATTCTCTGAACAAAAAGCTTTACCAGCTCATCGTCTATAGAATCTATTTTTTTTCTTAAATCTTTAAGCTCTGTCATGTTTAACTCCTATTTATTCCTCTGTATCGCATATTCCTCCAAGAGATGCGAAATCTCTGAAGAACTCAGGATACGATTTGTTCACGGCTTCTGAGCGGTCTATGGTAACGGTATTATCGCAAAGGCACGAGGCAACAGCAGCCGCCATAGCGATGCGATGATCGTTAAAGCTGTTTACAGTGCCGCCCTCAAGCTTGGAATTACCGCGAATTGTCATGGTGCTTTCATTGCTTGTAATCTGTCCGCCGAGTGAATTAATCATCTGGCTTACAGAAGCGACTCTGTCTGATTCCTTAATCCTCAGCCTTTCAATACCGCTGACAGACGATTGACTGTCTGCGGCAGTCAGAAGAACCGATAGAGGCGGAACGATATCCGGCATCTGTGAAACATTGCAGTCAATGCCGTGAAGCAGGCTGCCTTTCACGCGGATGGAAACAAGGCTTCCGTAAAGTTCCGTTATCTCAATCAGTGCGCCGGCTTTATCAAGAAGCCGGAGTATCGCTTTATCAGGCTGCGCAGATCTGAGATTAAGACCTTTGCATGTTATATCGCCGCCTAAAGCTCCGCAAACAAGCCAGAATGCCGAGTTGGACCAGTCACCTTCGACAACAGGGGAATCCGGCTCTGCGTATTGCTGGTTGCCCGGAATCGAGAAAGAAACCGGTCCCGAAGCGTCACTGCATACTTCCACATTTATTCCAAAGGCTTCGAGAACATCGAGTGTCATGTTTACATAGCCTGCGGATTCAAGAGGTGTGGTAAGCCGAATTGTACTGTTTTCGTTTAACAGGGGAAGTGCGAAGAGCAGTCCCGTGATATATTGAGAACTTACATTGCCGGGCAGTGTGAAATCACCGGGCTGAAGTCTGCCTGTCACCTTAAAGATAATATCGTCACTGTCTTTTGAAAAACAGCATCCTTTCTGAATCATTTCTTCTTTAAGAGGTGAAACGGGTCGGGATGGAAGCTTGCCTCTGCCTGTAAATGTCGCTTCATCTGTCACAGCCATGGCGACGGGAAGAAGGAATCTCAAAGTTGATCCGCTTTCGCCGCAGTCCAGAAGGGGACACTCTCGCGTAAGCTCGTCAAGACAGCCCTTAGTTGCTGCGATGTCATCTGAAAATGACGGGATTTCACAGGTGTTACTGTTTCCGTTTCCCTGCAGGCGGGCCAGCGCCTGTGCAATCAGCAGCCTGTGGGCATGGGATTTTGACGGCATTGCGTTGATTTCGCCTTTTAGTTTTGCTGGAGTAATTACAGTCTTCATAGTCTTAGAAAAGTTCTCCGTCTATACATTCTTTGGCTTTTCGGCCATCATAAAGCAGTTGTTTAAGTTCGTCGGAATCTCCTTGTGAGATTGCATCTCTGTATTTTGTAAGATTTCCGATAAGAGTGTCGATTTCTTTCAGAAGATTATCTGAGTTCTCGAGGAAAAGCTCTGTCCACATTGTTTCATTAAGTTTGGCAACTCTCGTAAGGTCAAGGTAGCTGCCTGCTGAGAAACCATCGTGTTCCATGGCTGTAGGACTCTTTATGTACGCATTTGAAACAACATGAGCCAGCTGAGACGTGAAGGCGATTCTTCTGTCATGTTCGGCCGGTGATGATATTTCTATGTGGCTGAAGCCGATATCCGTAAAGAGCTTTTTCAGGGTCTCAAGCTTTTGGATAGGGCATGAGGAAGCCATGAGAATCATTGAACCTCCGTTAAAAAGTGTTGCATCTGCATTATCGAATCCGGAGTGCTCAAGGCCGGCCATAGGGTGACCGCCGATAAAGGTAAAGCCTTTTTCCTCTGCAATAGGCGCTATGCGGCTGCAGACACATTCCTTAACACCGCCGCAGTCGATTACAACAGTCTCGGGGCTGATTTTATCGGCGTTGGCTTCGATGAAATCTATGGATGCCTGCGGGTACAGAGCGATTATTATCAGGTCGCATTCCGACAGGTCATCTGTTTCAAGGGGTTTTTCGATTGCTTTAATGAGAAGCGCTTTTCTTACTGCCTGATTATCTATGTCGTAGCCTGATACGGTGTGATCGGTATTGTAGCTTATGGCTTTTGCCATTGAGCCTCCAATGAGACCCAGTCCTATTATTCCTATATTCATTAGAATCCTCCGTTGTTTCCGGCGAAGGCCAGAGGTCTGATTGCTTTAACTGACTGCATTACATCGTCGAAATCCTCCGGTGTAAGTGACTGAGGTCCGTCGCAAAGTGCCTGAGACGGATTATTGTGTACTTCGATCATAAGACCGTCTGCTCCGGCAGCTGTTGCAGCCATTGCCATTGGTTTTACAAGTGAAGCGATTCCTGTAGCATGACTCGGGTCAACGATTACAGGAAGATGTGTTTTTTCCTTAAGCAAAGGAACACACGCCAGGTCAAGAGTATTTCTCATGGCTGTTTCGAAGGTTCTGATTCCTCTTTCGCAGAGAATTACTTTCTGGTTGCCTCCTGCCATAATGTATTCAGCACTCATGAGAAGTTCCTGAAGAGTACTTGAAAGACCCCTCTTAAGGAGAATAGGCTTATCGAGCTTTCCAAGTTCCTTGAGGAGTTCGAAATTCTGCATGTTTCTGGCACCGACCTGAATAACGTCAACGTTTTCAAAGAGCGGAAGGTGTGAAATGTCCATGACCTCAGTTACAATCGGAAGGCCTGATTTTTCTTTGGCTTCGGAAAGCAGTCTTATTCCTTCGCTTCTCATACCCTGGAACGCGTAAGGAGAAGTTCTCGGTTTAAATGCACCGCCTCTGTAAAGTCCTGCTCCTGAGGCTTTTACTGATTCTGCAACTGAGCAGATCTGTTCCTCCGATTCAACTGAGCATGGTCCGGCGATTACCTGAAAATTGCCTCCGCCGATTTTTATTCCCGGTGCGATTTCAATTACTGTATCGTCAGGATGGAATTTGCGGCTGGCGCTTTTGTATGGTTCCTGAACTCGTTTAACGTCTTCAACGATATCAAGAGCATTGATCAAATCGATATCAACCGATGCTGTATCGCCGACAAGTCCCATTATTGTTTTCGTCGAACCTTCTGTGAAATGGATGTCGATATTCATGCCTTTAAGCCATGAAATAAGATTATCGAGCTGTTTTTTCTCCGGATTGCTTTTAAGTATTACTATCATTTTTCTCTCCTTGTTAATAAAAAGTGCTCCGCAGGGTGGTGTCTGCGGAGCAATGATAAGTCTGTGGCATATTATGAATATCCTTATTTCTTTCGCAGCAAAACACCCTCTACAATCTAAAGTTCGTAAAGTAAAAAAAGTAATATTCAGCTGCAAAAAATTTAGTTGCCATAGTACTGTCCTTTAATGATTTATTTTTATTTATTCTAACATGTGAAAATACGAATGTAAAGTATATTTGTTAAAACCTACAAAAATAATTTTGTTTTTTCATTAAAAACGACAAAAACGATAATGACAGGTACGTGAGATAACTCTGCATGCCACAAGAAGAATGAAAAAACAAGGAGTTTTGATGCAAGTTGTGACATCAGACATTTCACGGAAAAGCATTTGCCATAAGAAACACTAAATAACTGTGAAATGAAGAGGTTCTTGTGGTAAATGCTTGATAGGCTCCTTTGATAAAGGAACCATATGTCATAAGTGATAAGTGAAATCCATGGATAATTGCAGTTTTTGTGGCAAATAGGAATCAGGCCTTTGCATATGCAGTAATCAAGCAGCCATTATCCTATACAAAATCGGCATGAAATCTTCACGACTTCTTACATCCGGCTCGAATGAAACAAAGACATCGCGCTCCAAAGCAAGACCGTGAAAGGAGTAGGCTATAAGCCTGTCGATGGCTGCAGAAACATATTCTCTAAGATCCATACGGCCGAAATGTTCCAGAATTATTTTTCGCCCGTCAACAGTCATAATGACAAAATCCGGATGAAAAATCCGGCTGCCTATTCGAAGTTCAGGCTCATATCTGTATGGAATACCGAAGTCCTCCAGCAGATTTCCGATAAATTGCTCAGATTTGCTTCGCACGAGAACACCATTGTTTGTCCTGTAGCGGAGATCATCCTTTCTGTCTGACTTACAGCTCTGGGGACTGCAGGCCCAGTTATACTGCTTAGGGGTGAGGACAATTCGAGACAGCTCAAGTCCGGCAGATGAAAAAGACTGTAGAAGATTATTAATTTCTCGACACCATTGAGGGGAATTGTCTGTTCGCTGGTCATCAAGATAAAGTCGGAGGTAATCCCGCCGTGCCATTGAGTAGAGTTTATCTTTGTCTTTGGTGATGCCGCGCTGGCACCCATTGGAATAGTCCCAGAAATTGCAGTAATTGCCGCGACGGCGCCAGCGTAGCCTGCCGTAACCCTTTGCTTCAAGGTATTTTAATTCCTTGCGCAAAAAAGCAAGTTTCCTGCTTTCCGACTGCTGAAAATCGGAAATACAGTAATTGAAAGCGGCATATGCAGCGCCGGCATTGTAATTATTAAACATAATACTACCCCCGGAAATCTTTACATACCATATAATATAAAATTTGTTAATAAATGTCAATAAAATCGTATGATGTTGTGAGACCTAGTTCTTTGTGGCCAGGCTGTTGGCAATCATGCCCACGATAATCATTATAATTCCTATAAGGGAAACTGTCGTGGAGAAAGACAACTCCGAGAAGAATGGTAAAAAATACCTCCCCGGACTGAGTTGCTTCAATAACCGCAAGCTTGGCAGGGTTGTGCTTAACCATATCGGTGGCTTTGAAGAAGAGCAGGGTTGCGGCAACCCCGGAGAACAGCGCAACCAGGAAGGACTGGAAAATCTGTCCGGAACCGGGCATGCCGGAATGAATGCCGGCGTAGATACTGCAGAGAATCCAGAAAAGCATGCTGCACAGCGTCATGCCGAAAACTCTCTAAAGAGCGGTGAGCTTATCACCGCATGCAGCCATCATTTTCCTGTTGACAAGAGGATACGAGAAAGCGGCAATCATAATGCAAAGTGCAGCAGTGGCAATGCTGCCAAGGTCTATTTCCGTTACCCGTGTTAGCTGCATGAGAAAAATACCAAAGAGTATTATCATAGAAATCAGCAGATTTTTGCGAGGTGTTTTCTTGCCGAACAGAGGTGTCAGGTGATAATGTCAATATATATGCATTAATCTCCAATGCTTCGATAAAAACGGCGGATAACGTTTGCATCGCATTAGATATGTAATATATAATAGTTAAAAAGTGCATACCCATTATGAGGTTAATTGGGACAGAGATTTCGCAGAGCAAATAATAAACAATTACTTTGGGAGGAAGAACGAATGAAAAAACGAATACTTAGCATAGTACTCAGCCTTTGCATGGTATTTACCTTCGTACCACAGATGGCATATGCTGCGTCGACGTCGGACAGCGCTCCAAGCGTATCGGCGTATGCAACAAAGGCACAGCTGACGGATGGTACATTCGCACCGAATTCCGACGGAACCGCCAACAATATCGGTAAGCTGATATTTGGAAAAAGCAGCAGCGGAAGTGCACAGGAATGGTACATACTTGGAAGCGACAGCAAGGTGTCCGGTGACAATACGGTAATCTTTGCGGCAAGTCCGATGGTAACAGGACAGAAGTTTGACGGCCAGATGAGTGACCTGTCTCAGAATCCGGAAGGAGATAAAACGCTGGAAGCTGATTGCACCTATCTGGCCACGGCAGTTTCGGGAATAGTGTACTTAAATCATTACGGTGACAGCGATCTGCGCAGCAAACTGAAGGCTTTAGCTACAGAAAAATTCATCGCTGCAGAGCAGGGTATGATGAATGATACAACGGTGACAACTAATGATGTAAGGAACAATGCCGACTACACTACGACAGATAAGTTGTATGCTCCGGCGGCAGATGGCTTCGGTTCAAATTACAAAACAATAAAAGTAGGAAGCACTAATCAGAAAATTCTCGCCGCTGAATCTTATTGGAAGGATGAAACCCTTGGATTCTGGCTGCGTTCGGCAGGTAAAAATACTAATGATTCCGGGTTTCGAGACAGCCTGTTGTCATTATACGCAACTCCGGACAGTACTGTTTGGTATTACATTGTTCCGGCTGAATATAATGTACGGCCTGCTGCGAATCTGAATCTGTCTGACGTGCTCTTCGCATCTGCTGCTACAGTAGAAAGGTCTTCTACAGATGCGACATACGGAACGATTGAAGATGGAAAGGCAATGAGCCTGAAGCTTGACGGAAGCGACAAAAACATTGGCTCAGTAACATACAGCACTGCGGCAGGAGAGATTAACGTAAAAAGAGGAGGAACATCCCTTGTAGTCTCACTTGTTGTTCAGGGCAAGGATGGATCAAAGGATTGGTATTACAGCAGGAAGCTTTCGGGAACCGATGAGATAACGGTGAAAACATCCGCTATCAAGAGCGCGCTGTCTCTTTCTGATATTGATTTATCATCGTGCAGAATATGGCTGGAGGCATACAGCGATACTAAAGATAGGGGAGACGGGCTGGTTTATGCTGTTGAAGGTGAGGAAAGGGCAGAACCGGTCAATTCCGCATATGTTACCAAAAAACAGCTAATGTATTCCTTCAGGCCATCCAG
>JAQXIX010000046.1 GCA_029008005.1 Bacillota bacterium
ACACCTACGTTGTCTTCTTCCAGGTTCTGAGCCATTCCGTATGTGTCTTCTCCGAACAGCAGCAGTTCTCCCGCCATACAGTTCTCCAGACCATACACTCTGGCAATTCCGTCACCTACCTGAATTACAGTACCGAAATCAGAAATATCCAGCTTGTCCTGATAATTTTTTATCTGTTCTTTAATGACCGAGCTTATTTCTTCTGGTCTTAAATTCATTTCTGTTCCTCCCTGCCTGCTAGTGTTTCTTTAACTGGCCGGCCATGTCCTCAAACTTCTTTCTGTATGAGATGTCAATAATCTTTCCTTCAACAAGAACTTTGACACCTGCCATAAGTCTGGGATCGATTTTATTTGTCAACCTCACATTTGTCTGCAGAAGCTCTGATGTTTTCTGTTCAATCTGAGCAAGTCTCTCGTCGCTGAGCTCTGTTACGGAGTAAACTGTACCGTATACGTAGCCTTCTTCTTTTTCAACGAGATTCTTATATGTCTTGATTATTCCCTCGTAGTTTACTGTTCTTCTTTTGTCTACGAGAATATAAAGAAAATTCATAAGTTCTCTGCATATTCTGTCTTCGAATATATTCTTGAGAACACTTTTTTTCTCAACTGCCGACAGTCCGGGATAATTCATGAATGACCTGAGCTCCGGTTCTTTTTTAAGTATTTCAAGAATTCCGAGCCCTTCTTCAAGAATGACTTCTTCCTTTCCTGCTTCCTTGGCAGCTTCCCAGAGAGCTTCTCCGTAGGTTCTTTCGACTGTTAATTCAGCCATCGTTAATTCTGCCATTGTGGATCCCTCGCGTTTCTGATCACTTTATCAACAATAGCATCCTGACCTGCTTTTTCTATTTCGCTGCCGACAATCTGTTCAGCTGCCAGAAGTGCGAGCTCTGCAATCTCGTCACGAAGATCTTCAATTGCCTTTTCTTTTTCCTTCTCGACTGCCTTTTCTGCCTTTGCAATAATTGCTGCCGCCTCTGCATGAGCCTCCTCCACAATCTGTGCGGAACGCTCGTCAGCTTTCTGCTTGGCTACTCTGAGAATTTCACGAGCTTCGTCTTCAGCATTGGAAATCCTTCTGGTATATGCGGCCATCTTGGCGTCTGCCTTCTTGCTTACAGCATCTGCCTGATCGAATTTATCTCTTATTCTCTGCTTTCTGCCTTCAAGAGCTCCGAGAAACGGTTTGTAAATAAACTTTCCGAGAACTCCTACGAGAATAAGGAAGTTGACCATTGCAAATATTATTTCCTTCAGGTCTATTCCTAAAGCTTCAAGCATAATTTATGCCTCCCTGCATTCTTTAACTTGTGTCCTTACAGCTTACATCTTAGCAATCAGCATGAATGCAAGTACGAGTCCGTAAATAGTAAGCGCTTCCATGAATGCGAAAGCAAGAATCATGTTTGTACGAAGTTCACCCATTACTTCCGGCTGACGTGACATACTTTCCATTGCGTTTGCACCTACTTTACCCATTCCGAGTCCCGGGCCGATTGTTGAAACGCTAATAGTAATAGCTACTGCCAGTGCGATTAATCCTGTTGTCATTTTGTTGTTCTCCTTTCAGATGAAATGATTTGAAAATTTATTTGGATATTAATTGCAAACAATTTATTAAAGGTGCTCTTTCTCACAGGCTTCTCCGATGTATATCGCAGTAAGAAGCGAGAATACCAGTGCCTGTACGAGAGCCAGTATTACGATCAGGAACTGCATTATTACCGGAAGGCCTACCGGGAACAGTCCGCTGAGTACATGCACAACCTCTTCGTCACCGAAGGTGTTTCCGTAAAGTCGCAAGGACAGGGATATAGGTTTCGCAAGCTCATCTATGAGCATAAGCGGAAGCATGAATGCGAAAGGCATTACCATTCGCTTATATGTTCCCAGTCCCTTGTGCTCTCTGATTCCGATTATCTGAACCAGTATTATTACGAGTATCGCGAAGCCGGCTGTGAAATTCAGGCTGCTTGTCGGTGCCTGGAAGCCCTTCGCAACACCTGCCAGCGGCAGGAGTCCTGTGTAGTTACATATGAGAATATATATGAACAGCGTTGCTACCAGAGGGAAATATCTCTTACAGAGATGCTCTCCCATCAGATTGTTGAAGAAATTGTGGAGTTTCTCAATTCCCATCTCAATCATGTTCTGAACACCTTCCGGCATTTCCTTGAGATTCCTGCTCACAATAACCGAAATAATTATTATCAGTATCGTAAGCACGCTGCTCGTTATCATCGCGTCTGTCATTCCTATTGAATATAATTTGTCTATCATAGTCCTTACTTCTCCTTAACGCTTGCCACTCTCTCCCTGATCGGCGCCAATTTGCCTGCTATACTTAACCCGATTGCTGCTGAAAGAATCATTGCCATAAAATTCAATGGCACTAAATTCCTGATTAGGAAAACAAAAAGAAGCGCAACAACGTTTATGGCATATCCTATGCCCATGCGAAGATACAGCGCTCCCAAGGTCAATTCTTTCTTAGATTTTATTATACTTTTCCAAAGGCTTGCATACTTAATAAGCCCAACAACCAGTCCATACGTCAGTCCGGCTAATATGCCCTCAATTACGGACATCATAATAACACCCTCACATTACTTCCCTTACAATAACTTGGAATAGCAAAATTGTATACTATATGTACAAAAAAAACAACATCTTGCACAATAAACAGCATGTCAATAGGGCGTTTTGGACAATCTAGTACCGTTTTCTGTTAATTTGCAATTTAGCACCGCAAGTTAGTACCGATTGCAATTCTATAATCCGCCTATCACATTCCTTACCCACTTCTTGCTTCGGAACCTTTTCGTTACAATTAGAAGCTTTACAAAACCTTCTAATTTAACGCTCAGAACCGCCAGATATACAGGCCAGTGAAGAACAAGTGCGGTTCCGAAGGCAACGGGAACTCCAATAAGCCAGACAGTTCCTACTTCCGTAAACATCGCGAACTTTGTATCGCCTCCGCAGCGCAAAGCACCTGTAATCAAGGTCGCATTACACACTTCAATCCACAAGGTTGCCGCGTAAACCATCAGTATCTTCCATGCGGTATCGGCTCCCTCCGGGGTAAATTCAAAAAGTTTCAGAATCGGTTCTCCGAACAGGAAAGTCACTCCTCCAAGAACAAGTCCCAATATTGCCGACAGCTTCAGAAGATGCTTTGCCATCTGAAATGCCTGATCGGTAGCTCCCTCTCCAAGCTTCTGTCCGACAAGTATCAGTACTGCATCCCCAATGCTGAATGCTGCCATCGAAAAAAGATTATTTATCGTATTGCATGCCTGAAAGGCTGCCCCCGCCGTAACGCTTATTCGCGCGTAAGCCGCTACGTACATAGCTGTACCGAGACCCCACATTGCTTCATTTACAGTCGTCGGCACAGCATTTCTTACAATTCTCACGGCGAGCTCTCTGCCGAATCCGAAAAATTCCTTTATCCGGCCTTTGACCGGATTCTCTCTTCCGAACACAAAAGCCATTATCAGACAGATTTCTATGATTCTGGAGAAGACCGTAGCCAGGGCCGCTCCCTGAACACCCATTTCCGGCATTCCCAGCTTGCCGTAAATTAAAATATAATTAAGTGCTGTATTCGCACACAATGCTGTCGCACTGGCGATAAGCGGCTGTTTTGTCTGCTGCGTTGCTCTTAATGCTATTGTCATCGGCTGAATAATTGCCAAAAGCAGGAAACACGGTGCCCCCGTCCTTAAATAAAGCGCACCTTTCTCGATTACTTCAGGATACTTGGTGAAGACCCGGATAATCTGCTCCGGAAATATCACGGCTCCCAGAAAGAATACAACGGCGAATCCCATACATATTACAGCTGTAAAGCCCGTTGTCCTACGGACATTCATGTCATCACGGGCACCGAAAAACTGTGATATGAAAGTTGCCGCCCCGCCGCAAAATCCGAAAACCAGCATCCAGAACACAAAAAATATCTGGACAGCAACACCTACGGAATTGAGTGCTGCTTCTCCCAGACCTCCAATCATAAGATTGTCTACCAGGTTCAAGCTGGATCCTATCAGACTCTGCAATGCAATGGGTCCGGCTACAACTCCAACCTGCTTATACATTTTTTTCTTATCTATTTCGTTTAGTGTTTTCACGTTCTTCTCTTCCCAGTCTCCTTCCCCTTACATTTACCTTATTGTTTCCCGTGTCTGTAAGAACGACGCCCACAAGGATTACAGCTATTCCCGCCAGGCCAATACACTCAATAATAAGATTTCTGCTGTACATTACCGCCATTATCCCGAGAATTCCGCTTATGCAGTACATGAGGAGAACCGCTCTCCTCTGACCGAATCCGGCTTTCATAATACGATGATGCAGGTGTTCTTTGTCGGCAGTTCCTATTGACTGTCTGCGTATCAGTCGCCTCACAATCGCCATTATCGTATCAAAAATCGGCAATCCCAGAACTATAGCCGGAATTGCAACCACGACAACTGCCGCACTTTTAACGGTTCCCAGGATAGACATCGCCGCTATGGCAAACCCCAAAAGCTGAGATCCTCCGTCACCCATAAATATTTTCGCCGGGTGGAAATTGTACGGAAGGAATCCGAGAGCCGCACCGGCTACAACCATCATGCCGATTGTCGGAACATAGTGTCCGTGGATGAATGCGACAAACCCTATGCAAAGAGCCGAAATAGCAGCAATTCCCGCAGCCAGTCCGTCCAGCCCGTCAATAAGATTTACAGCATTGGTAATCGCAATAAGCCACAATACAGTCATAACATAACACGCTATCTCACCGAACACCATATTGCCTTCGCCGAAATAATTCGTTATGTACGGTATCCTCAGCCCCATTGCGAAAGAAACTGACGCGCATACTATCTGGCCGATCAGCTTTACCAGAGGTCTCACATTTTTCAGGTCATCGACAACACCCAGAATGTATATCATCGTGCATCCTACCATTGCCGGTACTATTCCGGGCTCCTGACAAGCGAAAACCGCCAGTCCCACAATTATCCCGGCAAAAATCGCAAGCCCGCCGAATCGCGGCATAGGTTTGCTGTGCACTCTTCGGTTATCTTTCGGTATATCCATTGCACCTATTTTAGGGGCAATCCATATGGCAAAGGGCGTCACCAGAACAGCCACCAGTCCTGACGTTAAAAACGGAGCCCATAAATCAAAACTTGTTCCTGTCAACTTGTTTCTCCTTAGCCTCTTTTATTCATCAAGCATTACAATTCGCAGTCCTGCTTCCTTAAGGATTTCAACTGACAGCTCGTCAGGATATCCTTCTCTGACTACAATTCTCTGTATGCCGGCGTTTATAATCATCTTGGCACATATAACACAGGGCTGATGGGTTACATAAATCGTAGCCCCTTCAATGCTCTGTCCCAGAGTCGCCGCCTGGATTATTGCGTTTTGCTCGGCATGCAGCGCTCTGCACAGCTCATGCTTCTCTCCGGACGGAACGTTAAGCTGCTGTCTGAGACAGCCACCTTCCCGCTCTCCGCAGTGACTTATTCCTCTGGGCGCACCGTTGTATCCGGTTGCAACAATATGTCTGTCTTTAACAATTACTGCTCCAACCTGCCGTCTTAGGCATGTGGATCTCTTGGCAGTAACCTGAGCCATCTCCATGAAATACTCATCCCAGCTTGGTCTTTCGTTCATCAATGTCCCTCCGTCTTTTAATAAAACACCTTGGCCAGATAAAGACCAAAGGGTGGTGCAGTGTGTCCTGCAAGCCTTCTGTCGCAGGCTTCTGTTATTGTTTCAATATATTCCGGTTCGTATTTACCTCTTCCGATTTCAACCAGCGTTCCCGTCATAATACGCACCATGTTGTATAAAAAGCCGTCTCCGCTAACATGAAATTCGATTATTCCGTCTTCCTTCCCGGTCACTCCGGCTTCAAATATCTCTCTGACAGTAGTTTCCCTCGGATTCCCTCCGGACGCTTCGAAGGATTTGAAATCCTTCCTGCCAACCAGCTTTTTCGCCGCCTCGTCCATCTTATCCACATCAAGCGACCCCTTCACATAATACAGATAATTTCTGTTAAATACTGAATCCGCATCGGGTCCGCCAGCTTTTATCTTGTATATATACTCTTTGCCTTTGCAGCTGAATCGTGCGTGAAAATCATCAGGCATTTCAACAGCATCCACTATTCTGACAGGCGACAATCCGAAGGATGTCTTCTCGCGGCCGCAAAGGGCATTATTCATTACCATAGCAAGCCGCTCCACGGGAATACTTATATCCGTTTTAAACGAAGCTCTCTGCGCAAAGGCATGAACCCCTGCATCTGTCCTGCTCGTCCCACTCAGTAAAATCTCACGATTAAAAAGGCGGCTGAAGGTTTCTTCCAGATAGCCTTGCACCGTCTTTTGTCCCGGCTGCTTCTGCCAGCCGTGAAAACCGCTTCCGTCATATGAAATTGTAAGAAGAATATTTTTTGTCATTTCAAATCATTATACATTATATATTCGATACACGCAAACCACGACGGGGTAGTTCAAATCAAAGTAAATAAATCCGAGGGATTGCCGGATAAGGAGTTTTTATGATTGATTTTGACAAAAACTATACAAACAGAAAAATAATTTTTTATATATGGCAGTTTTTACTTGAAACTAAAGGATTTTATGAAGATTTTGCCATATAGGATTTTTATAAAGTGTATATGGCAGTTTCAGACCTTAAATTGCCATATACGATAAAATTAAACCTTCTATGTATAATTTTTGCCGTATACGAAAATTATACTCCTGCTATGGCAATTGAGAACAATAAATGTACAATTTCATCGGTTGAAAGCCTTTGCGCGGAAATATATAATAGTGAATGAATAACAACAGGAGGATATAAAATGGAAAGCAAAGCATATATTGATGAATATATCGAAAGAGCCCGTATAGCTCAGGCTGAATTTGAAAAGCTCAGCCAGGAACAGGTTGATGCCGCTGTTCAGGCAATCGGCAGAGTCGTTTATGAAAACGCCCGCTATCTGGCAGAGATTGCAGTTGAAGAAACCGGCATGGGTAATGTTGAAGACAAATATGCCAAGAATAAACAGAAGGCCGGTATCGTCTGGAACAATCTTAAAGGCAAGAAGTCCAGAGGTATTCTGGAAACAAACGAAGAGACAGGAATAACAACAGTAGCTAAACCGATGGGTGTTGTTGCTGCCATTACTCCGTGTACAAATCCAATCGTAACACCTATGAGCAATTCCATGTTCGCTCTCAAGTGCGGTAATGCGATTATCATAACACCGCACCATAAATCAGTTAAATGCAGCACTAAAACTGTCGAGATGATGAACGAAGCTCTGGCAGAACTGGGTATGCCGGAAAATCTGATTCAGATTCTCAGTGAGCACTCAAGAGAAAATACGAAAAACCTTATTTCATCGGCCGATGTGGTTGTTGCCACAGGCGGTCCGGGTATGGTAAACGCCGCTTACAGTTCAGGCAGACCGGCTCTCGGCGTCGGCGCCGGCAACGTACAGTGCATAATAGATGAAGGATATGATTATAAGGAAGCTGTTCCAAAAATTATTAAAGGGCGTTCTTACGACTACGGAATAATCTGTTCGGCTGAGCAGAGTGTAATCTGCCCTGAAAAGGATTTCGAAGATATCCTCGCCGAATTCGAGTTAAATGGTGGCTATGTAGTAAGAGACAAAGCCGAGCTCGAAAAGATTCGCGGCGCTCTCTTCGAAGACGGCAAAACCAATCGTCATTCAGTCGGCCAGTCATGCGCTAAGGTTGCGGAACTGGCAGGCATTGAAATCCCTGACGATACGAAAGTAATTGTTGCCGCTGCCGAAGGTACAGGCAAGACAGACGTTCTCGGTGGAGAGAAAATGGCGCCTGTAATCAGCGCCTATGCCTATAAGGATCTCGACGATGCAATAAGAATAGCTGCCGAAAATCTGGAAAAAGACGGCAAAGGCCATTCTGTTGCTTTTCATTCCGACAGCGAAGAGCATATCGCTAAAATCGGCGAAAGCCTTTGTGTATCCAGATTCGTAATCAATCAGTGCAGCGCCAACTCGGCCGGAGGAAGCTACTTCAACGGTCTGAATCCGACGAATACCCTCGGTTGCGGCTCCTGGGGTCACAACTCGATTTCAGAAAACCTGAACTATCATCATCTGATGAACGTCTCCAGAATAGCCAGATTCATGCCGAACAATCATGTTCCTACCGACGAAGAGCTCTGGGGTAAATAGACATTATATTTTTCCGAATGTTAGGGTATGTACAGATTTACAAACCGGATCTGAAGGTTCGGGAATATGAAACATATATGGGTTATTACTGCGGAATCTGCAAGTATATCGGCAAGAAATACGGGCAGCTTCCGCGTATGTCGCTCAGCTACGATGCAGCATTTCTTGCAATCGCACTTGCTTCTGTCGTAGATTCTCCCGACGAACCCGTTCAAGAGCATTGCATTGTCCATCACATCAAGAAAAAAACTGTAATTCGCAACAGCTTCATTGAGTATGCCGGTGATGTTATGCTTATTTTAGCGTGGCACAAACTAGCTGACGATGCACGCGACGACAACAGCCTTCCTGCAAAATCCACAATGGTGCTCCTGAAACACCATTACAGGAAACTGCAGAAAAAATATCCTGAGCTGTGCCGCAATATCGCCATAGGACTTTCTCGACTTTCGAAACTCGAGAAGGAAAAATGCGCCAGTCTGGATCGCACCGCTGAAGCCTTTGCTAAAATAATGGAAGTAATATTTGTCGGAGGCTCTCCGGATTTTCACGAAACCTTCGCAAAAGCCGGTTATCATTTAGGCAAATGGGTCTATCTGGCAGATGCCGTTGACGATATCGAGAAGGATATTAAGTCCGGCGCATACAATCCGCTGATTTACAGGTTTGAATACTCTCCCGGCGAAGATCCGAAACAATTCAGAAACAGGATTACTCCGAACCTGGAATTCAATCTTTACCAGTATCTGTCTGTTATTGCAGATGCCTTTAATTCTCTTGATATAAAGAAAAATAAGGGTATAATAGATAACATAATTTATTTCGGTCTCAATAAAAAAACCGAAGACATAATAAAAGGAGAAATTGAATGAACCCATATGAGGTATTAGGCGTCAGAGAAGGCGCATCAGAAGCCGAAATCAAAGCAGCTTACAAGGAGCTGGTAAAAAAATATCATCCTGATAAATACAGCAACAATCCTCTGGCCGATCTCGCAGAGGAAAAAATGCAGGAAATAAATCAGGCATATGACATGCTTATGAAAGGAAACTCCGGATCATATACAGGTTCCGGCAGCACCCGTGCAGACTACATGCAGGTGCGTCGTGAAATCGACATGGGGAACCTGGGCGTTGCGGAAGATATTCTTAACAAGACAAGCGACAGAAGCGCAGAGTGGTATTTTCTACGCGGAGTAATCTCCTCCCGCAAGGGCTGGTATGATGAAGCCGTAAGTAACCTTCAGCAGGCTGTTAACATGGACCCGTCAAATCAGGAATATCAGAGACACCTCAGCAGCCTGATGAATCAGGGAGGAATGTTCAGGAACCAGGCAAACAACAGAGGATACAACAACTCAGGTAATGATGATTTATGCTGTCAGGCGCTTCAGTGCTACATTTGCGCTGACTGCTGCTGCGATTGCATCTGATTCCGGGTGTTTTCATTATGAGCAGAAGCAAAACTTTCAAAATAGCTCTCGGAGGAATCTGCCTCGCCTTGACACTGGTCTTTATGGCGCTGGCATCATTTGTTCCGGGAATTGAGCTCACACTGTTTCTCATTTCGTCGCTGTTTACGGCAGTTATGGTAATCGAAACCGGCGCAGGAGCCGCGGCTGTTTTTTATGTAGCCGCAGTGCTTCTGGGCTTTTTCATTGTTCCCGGTAAAATAGGGCTTATTCCTTACGTGTTCTGCTTCGGTTACTACCCGATTCTGAAATGGTTTATCGAGAAAATCAAAAGCAGACCGGTGCAGCTGGGCGTGAAGACTGTTTTCTTCGCCGCCCTTCTCTCTGCAGGTCTGCTGTTCTTCAAAAAACTTCTTACTGCGTCAGTTAATCTTCCCGATTATCCCGTCGTAATCCTTATATTAGGCGGCACGGCAATGATGATTCTCTACGATTACATCCTTACCTATCTTATCGGCTACTATATTCGCCGCTTCAGAAAAATTAGCTGAAAATAAGTTTTTCTCCGTCGGTATCGATTGTTACATCGTCACCGTCGCTTATTGTACCTCTTATTAATTCTCCCGCCAGCTGAGTTTCTATGTTGCGCTGCAGGAATCTCTTAACAGGTCGTGCTCCGTAAGCCGCATCGTAGCTTTCGTCTGCGATGAACTTCTTGGCTCTGTCTGTAAGTTCAAGGGTTATTTCCCTTTCCTCAAGACGTTTCTCGATATCCTTCATACCCATCTGAATAATTTTGACAATCTGGTCTTCCGTCAACGGCGAGAACACTACGATATCGTCAATTCTGTTGAGAAACTCCGGTCTGAAGTATTTCTTCATTTCGTTTTCAACTGTTTCCTTAACTTTCGAGTCAACAGTTCCGTCCTCTCTGATTCCGTCAATCAGGTAGTTGCTTCCTATGTTGGACGTCATAATAACTATTGTATTCTTGAAATCCACAGTTCTTCCCTGATTATCTGTCAGTCTGCCGTCATCAAGAAGCTGAAGCAGGATATTGAAAACATCAGGATGCGCCTTTTCGATTTCGTCGAAGAGAATTACGCTGTAAGGCTTCCGTCTCACGGCTTCCGTAAGCTGTCCGCCCTCATCGTAGCCCACATATCCCGGAGGAGCCCCGACCAGTCTTGATACCGAATGCTTCTCCATGTACTCCGACATGTCGATTCTTATCATATTTCTCTCTGAATCAAACAAAGCCTCAGAAAGCGCTTTAGCAAGCTCGGTTTTACCTACTCCGGTAGGTCCCAGGAAAATAAAGGATCCTATCGGGCGCTTCTCGTCCTTAAGTCCCGCACGGGCTCTGAGGACTGATTCCGCCACAGCCTTCACGCCCTCTTCCTGACCGATTACTCTTCTGTGAAGTATTTCCGGAAGATGCAAAAGCTTATCACGTTCTGTTTCAACCAGCTTGGCTACGGGTATTCCTGTCCACGACGAAACGACTTCAGCGATTTCCTCTTCCCCTACCTCTTCCTTGAGAAGTCTGTTTTCTTCGGCCTTGTCTGCTTTGACCTTTTCCTCTTCCAGCCGTTTCTCAAGAGCAGGGAGCGTACCGTATCTAAGCTCTGCCAGCTTCTCGAGGTTGTAATTTCTCTCTGCTTCTTCGATAAGGTGCTTCGTATCTTCGATTTCCTGTTTTATTGCTTTAACTTCGGTAATGGCCTTTTTCTCGCCTTCCCACTGGGCTCTCATGGCGTTGCTCTCATCCTTAAGCTCCGCAAGTTCCTCTTCCAGCCCGTTCAGCCTTTGCTTGGCTGCCTTGTCAGTTTCTTTGCCAAGAGCCTGTTTCTCAATCTCAAGCTGCATAATTTTTCTCGAGATTTCATCCAGCTCCGCAGGCATACTGTCTATTTCAGTTCTTATTCTTGCTGCCGCTTCATCCATCAGGTCAATTGCCTTATCCGGCAGGAATCTATCGCTGATGTACCTGTCGGAGAGAGTTGCGCAGGCAATCAGTGCGCTGTCTGTTATTCTAACTCCGTGATGAATCTCGAATCTTTCCTTCAGTCCTCTTAGTATTGAAATGGTATCTTCAACGGTCGGCTGATCCACCATTACCTTCTGAAATCTTCTTTCCAGTGCCGCATCCTTCTCAATGTACTTTCTGTATTCATCAAGTGTTGTGGCGCCTAGACAGTGAAGCTCTCCTCTGGCAAGCTTAGGTTTGAGCAGATTGCCGGCATCCATTGCGCCTTCTGTTTTTCCGGCGCCGACAATGTTATGAATTTCGTCTATGAAAAGCAAAATCCTTCCTTCCGACTTCTCGATTTCGTTGAGGACAGCCTTAAGTCTCTCCTCGAATTCACCTCTGAACTTGGCGCCTGCAATCAAGGAGCCCATATCCAGAGCAAATATGGTCTTATCCTTAAGCCCTTCAGGAACATCTCCGTTAAGAATTCTCTGTGCCAGTCCCTCGACTACGGCTGTCTTGCCCACACCCGGTTCCCCAATAAGAACAGGGTTGTTTTTCGTACGCCTGCTCAGAATCTGAATCGCATGTCTTATTTCCGCATCTCTTCCGATTACCGGATCCAGCTTGCCTTCTCGAGCCATTTCCACAAGATCTCTACCGTACTTATTAAGAGCATCGTAGTTATCTTCAGGATTCTGACTTGTTACCCTCTGGTTTCCTCTTACCTTGTTCAACACGTTGAGGAAACAGTCCCTCGTGATGCCGTAGCGCTTGAAAATTCCGGCCGATGGCGTATTTCGCTCCTCAAGCAGCGCCAGATACAGATGCTCCACACTGACGTATTCGTCCTTAAGCTTCTCTGCTTTTTTCTCTGCATTGATAAAAATCTGCTGAAGCCTTCTTGTGGAATACATGTTATCGGCACCGCCGCTTACCTTAGGAAGTTTGTCAAGTTCAGCCTGAACGGCTCCGATTATCGCACCTGTATTCACCTCAGCGTACTTTAACAGTTTAGGAATCAATCCGTCCTTCTGCTGCAAAAGCGCCATATGCAGATGTTCACCGTCAACCTGCTGATGACCCTCTTCAATGGCTATGTTCTGGCAATCAATTATTGCCTCTTGTGCTTTCTGTGTGTATTTTTCTATATTCACAATATCACCCCCTTGATTACATTCTAATCCCGGGGGTGATTAAAGTCAACAACTTTTTAGCACTCACTTCATTTGAGTGCTAATAATTTTTATTATGTTTTTATTTCAGATACAAAACAACTGTGCGTCTGCCCCAGCTGATTGCCTGACCTCTGGTATTAAAGAACAGGTCAATTCTATTCCCTTTAATAGCTCCGCCTGTATCTTCCGCATGTACGGCGCCGTATCCCGGAACATATCCGTAGGAGCCCATCGGAATAACTCGCCTGTCAACAGCCATTGTTCCGCGTTTCGGGTATGTTCCCGTTGCCGTTCTGTTTCCTGTGTGCGTGTATCCTGTAGAAACCACAGTAATTTTTTTCGAATATTTCACACCGTTATATGAAACTGCCGTGCCTTTTTCTATTATTTCGGTAACCGGTTTTTTGACTGTCTCTCTGTCTATTTCCTTTCGCTCCTGCTCTTTGCTTCCCAGATAAGCCACTTCATACGTCACTTTATCTTCTCCTTTAACACCTTCCTGTGCTACACGCTCTTCTCCCTCAAGTATATCTGACGTATATACAGTTTTCGTCTTGAAATCGGTAGCTTCTTTTATGGTTTCTTCTCTGACCTCATAAAGTCGTATTTCCACTTTCGTTCCGTCTTCGAGAGCTGCTTCGGCTCCCGGCTTGATGAAATCTTTGCTCTCAAGTTCAACCTTCCAGTCCGAAAGCATTTCATCTACCGTATTTGCGGTAGTCTTATACTCTATAGATTTCCCGTCAACTGAAACGGTAATGTCTTTGACTGTTTTTTCAACGAATATCAGCACTCCTGCAGCCACAAGGTTAACACCTATTGCAACAGCCAGAACAATACAGAAGCTTTTGTGTGTATTCACGAAATCTTTTATTTTGTCCATATTCTTTACCTTGCCAGCAGATAAAGTGCTTCTGCGTATATACGCGTCATCTTCATCAGATTCTCTGCCGATATTTTCTCGTTTTTCTGGTGTCCGAGCTCAGGCTCTCCAGGGAATCTGGCACCAAAGGCCACAATATTATCCATAGCACGGGCATATGTTCCGCCTCCGATTACCAGAGGTTCGCTTTCTCTGTCTCCCGTATGCTTTCTGTATACGTCCATAAGCGTTTTAATAAGCGGATCATCTGCGGATTTAAAAATCGGAGCCTGGTGCTTGCCTTTGATAATCCCGATTCCGTAAGGTTCTGTAACCTTACCGATACCATCGTAAACCTTATCTGCATCAGCCGTGACCGGATATCTTACATTTACAGTCAGCTTCGCTGCCTTTTTATCTAACTCGATCATGCCCACATTAAAAACAAGTTTGCCTGATTCATCATCCTCCATGGCGCACCCGATACGTTCACCGCCGAGATCGTAGCCGATGCAGCTATTGTAAAAGCTGATAAAATCAGCCGCACCATCGTTTATGAAATCAAGCTGTCCCAGAAACTCCATAAGTATCGAAACAGCGTTAACACCCTGCTCCGGCTTGGCTCCGTGGGCGCTTTTCCCCGAAACTGTAATTTCAAGACTTTTGCCTGTTCCCCTGCAGTTTATCTTCCGGCCTTTTTCTCGGCGTGCTTCGGCAACCATTTCTTTTATGCTGTCGTATCCGCCTTCTGCAGTATTTATTACTACTGCACGTGCAAAGTCCGGTACCGAATTTGCTGCATTGCCGCCTCTGACGGAACTGAGAACGAGCCCTTTCCCCTGACTCTGAGGAAATTTACGTGCGAGATCGAATACTATTATTCCTTTTTCCCCGCTTATTACAGGGAAATCTCCGTCCGGCGTGAATCCGCAGTCCGGCTTGCTGTCCACATGCTCCAGGTAATAGTCCATACCTTCCCAGTTTGTTTCCTCATCAAGTCCGAGTATGAGACGAATTGTGGATTCAGGAACAAATCCGCACTCCTTCAGAGCTTTCATAGCATAAAAGGCCGCCATAACCGGACCTTTATCATCCATTGTTCCTCGTCCGCATATGTAGCCGTCTTTTATCTCTCCCCCATATGGAGCGAAATCCCATCCGTCTCCCTCGGGTACAACGTCAAGATGGCCTACTACTCCTACAATGCCCGTACCTTCTCCCGGAAAATCTATATGTCCCCCGTAGTTGTCGGCATTAAATGTTTCGAAGCCTTCGTCTTTTGCATTATCCAGCATCAATTGAAAGGCCTGCTGTACATGTTCCCCAAAGGGGTACACTCCCTCCTGTGAGGATGCAACACTCGGCACTCTTAAAATTTCAGCTAGAGACGTTTCCATCTCTAGCCTGTTTTCTTCCAGTTTTCTGTTTACTTGTTCTAAGAAATCCATAATTTTCTCTGCTTAGTTTACTGCTTCAACGGATTTGATTTCAGGGTAGCTTTCCTGAAGAATCTTCTGCACAACTCCCTTGATAGTCATCTGTGCTCCCGGACATCCCGCACAATGTCCCTGAAGTCTTACTTTAACGATATTGTCTTCTGTATATTCAACGAATTCAATATCTCCCCCATCTCTCTGAAGAAAAGGTCTGATCTGTTCAAGTGCATCTTTAATTTTCTGTTCCATTTTTTCTCTCCTTTATTACATTTATTTAGTTTCTATTGTATATACATTTTTCATGACGTCTTCCTGCCATGTATTTATATATGCTGTTTTATAAGGATCCCCGTCGCTGTTAAAACGGATTCTCCCGGAAGCACCGATAAAACTTTCATTCGGATCGGAAATCACCTTCACAATTTCCTTACCGTCTGCGTTTTCATCTGATTTCTCAATTGCTGAATATGCCACCATGTATGCGTCATATCCCAGAGCTACATCGTCATTATCCAGCTCTTCCTTCGTATATCCCTCTTTATTTGCCGCACGGTTAAAAGCATCCTGCTCTTTTGCCACATCCTCTTCGATAATTTCTCCGTCTACCGAGAAGAACTGAACAAATGCTATATTTTCCGGGGCTACCTTGCTGTTGAGATTCTTTCTGAATCTTTTATCGCCCCAGAGCGTACTGCCCAGAAACTGCACATCCATTCCCATGTCTGCAGCCTGATTTATTATTTTTATTGAATCAGCCGTATCTCCCGGAAGCAGAACGGTTTTAACTTCAGCTCTCTTAAGCTTATTCAGCTGTTCCGTGAAATCTTTATCTCCGGCTTTATAACTTTCATTGTATGCAATTGCGTCTTCGTTCCCTGTCCTGCTTCTCATCAGCTCCTTAAATTCTGTGGCCATAGCAGTTGCCGCATCATCGTTTTCGGGGCTCAAAATACCTGCAACCGATTCTTTCTCTGATTCGAGAACATAACGGGCCAGAAGCTCTCCCTGATTGGCATCGGGATAGCAGACTCTGAAATAATACGGGTTGTTTTTCGTAACGAGCGGATTGGCGTTTGTTGCTGCGATAGCAGGAATCTCCGCCTCTCCTATTGTATTTCCTGCCGCAAGAGAATACACACTTCCATAGCTTCCAAGTATTACTTTCGGTTCTTTTGCAATCAATGTCTCGACTGCCGTTTCCGTAGAATGTATGTCTGATTTGTTATCGGAAAATACAAGCTCTATCTTCTTACCGTGCACAACAGGATGCACTTTATTTGCCAGCTGCATTCCACGTATTTCGTACTGTGCATTTACCGAATCAGCTCCCGTTACAGGTTCGAGGACTCCTATCTGTACTACTTCCTCTTTATTTTTTTCTTTATCGATAAATGCTGCTTTGAAGTTATCAAATGTTGTAAGTCCGCAGCCTGTCAGAGATAACAGCACCATAACCGTCGTAATAACTGCTGCTGCAGCCTTTGCTTTTCTCATATCATCATCCTTTCTAATACCCAAGTACGCTTTTTAGTATACATTTTCTATTTTCCAGAGTAAAGTCGTCTACGTTCCCCTTATTGAAAATGTATTTACCCCATATTATAACACAACGTAATTGTCAGATGAATAATATTTTCCATTGCTTTGCGTGTGGCAGTCTGCATAAAAAAAGCTGTCACACCGGTCAGTGCAACAGCTCTCTTATTAACTCATCTCTGTTGTTTATGCTTCTGTGAAGTCTTCCTTGCCAAGTCCGCAGATAGGGCACTTGTAGCTTGCAGGAACATCTTCCCATGCAGTTCCGGCTTCGATTCCGTTTTCAGGATCGCCTGCTTCAGGATCATAAACATATCCACATGGACATTCGTATTTCATCTTCTTCTCCTTATCGTCTATCTGTATTGTAGAGGAAATTTTCCTTATAAAATGTACTCGATTAACCGAAGTATCTCTTCAGAAGACCTTCGAATGCCTTGCCATGTCTAGCTTCGTCTCTAGCCATTTCGTGAACTGTATCGTGGATAGCGTCCAGGTTCTGAGCCTTAGCCATCTTAGCCAGTTCGAACTTGCCTGCTGTTGCGCCGTTTTCTGCATCAACTCTCATTTCCAGGTTCTTCTTAGTTGAATCTGTGATTACTTCGCCGAGAAGTTCTGCGAACTTAGCAGCGTGTTCAGCTTCTTCCCATGCAGCCTTTTCCCAGTAAAGGCCGATTTCAGGATATCCTTCTCTATGTGCTACTCTAGCCATTGCCAGGTACATTCCTACTTCTGTACATTCACCGTTGAAGTTATCTCTGAGGCCCTGGATGATTTCAGGATCTACACCCTTAGCAACGCCTACTACGTGTTCAGCAGCCCATTCTCTTTCGCCTTCTTCTACTTTATTGAACTTTTCTGCAGGTACTCCGCACTGTGGGCACTTAGCCGGTGCTGCATCGCCTTCATGAGTATAACCGCAAACTGTACATGACCATTTCATAATTGAATCCTCCTTCATTTTTAATATCTTAAGTCAAATTATTATCTTTTATGTTCCTATAGTATACTATTTTGGTCTACATTGGTCAATAGCTTTTTCATAATTTTTACGGATTTTGCACCTTATAATTCGATAATTACGGCAAAAATTGAAATCGTTACTATTGAAATTACCGTAGATAGCAGAACCGACTTCGTCGCGAAGCTCTGCTCTCCTCTGTATGCCTGACTGTATATTGCGGCAGCCGACGCTACCGGCATGGCAAAGTCCAGTATAAACACCTTCTCAAGAAGCCCTATGTCTCCTGCCCACACCTTGACCATAAGAAGTGCAATCAGCGGAACAATAATAAGCTTAACGAAGCACACGGCATAAACCTGCATGTCTCCGAGTATTTCTTTTAGCGACAAACCTCCCAGCTGGAATCCGATAATAAACATTGCCAGAGGAGTGGTGCATGTTCCGATTGTCTCAATAGGCAATGCAATTACAGCAGGAATTTCAATTCTGCACAGGAACAGCAGCAGCCCCACAAGCACACCTATAAGTCCCGGACTCATGAGATCCTTCGCACGGATTTTTACTTCACTTCCGGCAGAAAGCTGTATGCAGGCTATACCTACTGTAAAAAGCAGTATGTCGTTAACCAGCTCCATAATCGCAGCATAAAACAGTGCTTCCGTACCGTAAAGCGCCTTGATTACGGGGATTCCGATAAACCCTGTATTTCCAAACAAAAGCATAAATATCGTAAGATACTGTTTCGTCTTTGTCAGTCTTATAAGCTTCGCAAAAGGAAAACTTATAACAAAGAGAACCGCGAATAATATCAGGCACAGAACCATGATATAAAGACTGTCTCCCAGAATCTTCATACTGAATTCAATCTGCATTGCGTCTATTACAAGACACGGCCACGCCAGATTGACTACGAAGCTGTTAATCCCGTCACAATTCTTCATGGTCATCGGCGTGAACTTCCTGAATATCACACCGGGCAGAATCATAATAAAAATCATTATTAGTGATTTAAGAATCGATAAAATAAGCATATTCACTCTCCTAAGCTGACTTTTATAATTCTACCACATAAAAGCTCCAAAAACAAAAAAATCTCGGGTGCCGGCTAATAGCCGACCCCGAGATTATAAGATTCACTTAATTTTCGTTATATGGCTTCAGATCTTCAGCCCAGATGAGCTTGCAGCCTGTTGCCGCCTGAACATCTTCTCTGGTGAAATCAGGATGAAGCTCTCTGACAACAATCCCTTCAGGTGACACGTCCATTACTGCCATTTCAGTAATTATACGTGTTACGCACTTCTCTGCAGTAAGCGGAAGTGTACACTTTTCCATTATCTTATGGGCACCTTTCTGGGTGTGAAGCATTACTATTATTACTTCAGGGCAGCCTGCGCAAAGATCCATTGCTCCACCCATTCCGGCAACTTTCTTGCCCGGAACAATCCAGTTGGCCAGATCTCCGTTTTCGGCAACCTGCATTGCTCCCAGAACAGTTGCTTTAACATGTCCTCCTCTTACCAGACCGAAGCTTTCTGCCGTATCGAAGTACTTGACTCTGTCAAGAGCCGTTACGTAGCTTCCGCCGGAGTTGATAATATCAACATCGAGACTTTCTGCGTTTGCCATTTCATCGATTCCCGCGAATCCGTTTTCCGAATGACATGTTACCATGATATCTTCGGGAAGGTAATCCGCAACTTGTGTAGGAAGGCCTATTCCCAGGTTGATGAAATCGCCATCTTCAAATTCTTTCGCGCATCTTTTCGCGATTCTTGCTTTTAAATCTGCCATTTCTTTTCTCCTTCCACAATAGTGTCAACCAGAACACCTGCAACCTGCCACATGTCAGGATCGACTTCGCCTACTTCAACAAGCTTCTCCGGAGCAATAATCGTATGCTTAGCAGCGCCTGCCATTACGTAATTGAAGTTTTTCGTTGCTTTCGAGCAGTAGTAGTTTCCGAACTTATCGGCAACTGTAGGTCTGATAAAAGAATAATCTGCGTATAAAGCTCTCTCGAAGAGATACTTCTTTCCGTCTATTACCATTACCTCTTTCTTTCTGCCCAGCTCATCCGGTTCCTCCTCCATTGGCGTTCCGACTCCCACAGGAGTAAGAACGCCTCCCAGGCCGTATGCTGCCGCTCTGATTTTTTCCGCCAGAGTTCCCTGAGGTACCAGTGTATATTTCAGACTTCCGTCTGCGAACTGTTCATTAAGCCTCGGGTTAACTCCCAGGTGGGATGCGATAATATGATCAACCATATGGTGCTCGAGAAGCTTGCCGATTCCTCTCGGTGTCTTTGCTGCAAAATCTCCTGCCGGCTGGCCTTCTGCCAGTCCGCCGTCGTTGCCGATTACAGTGAGATGCTTAACACCCTTCTCAACGAGGGCATCCATGAGAATCTCCGGGGATCCTGTTGCCAGAAATCCGCCGACCATTATGGTCATGCCGTCTTCAACACCGGCAACCGCTTCCTGCGGTGTTAAAATTTTGCTTTTCATATCCTTATACCATCTTTCTGTTTACTATTTCCGTAAGAACGAATGATGCTACGTCTTCAGCATATTTATGCTGACCGAAGCCTGCGTCGTATCCCAGCTCCTGAGCCAGTTCATGGGAAATTCTCGGTCCGCCGCATACGAGTATAACTTTATCTCTCATGCCCTCGGCTTCGAGAAGTTCAACCATATTAGTCAGGTTCTGAATATGTATGTCCTTCTGGGTTACTGTCTGAGATACTAGAATTGCGTCTGCCTTAAGTTCTTTGGCTTTTGCGATAAGCTCCTCGTTCGGAACCTGCGAACCCATGTTGTAAGCCTCAATGCCTTCGTATCTTTCGAGTCCGAAGTGTCCGTGGAAGCCCTTCATGTTCATTATTGCGTCAATTCCTACAGTATGTGCGTCTGTACCTGTTGAAGCGCCGACGATTACTACAGGTCTCTTGATGTTTTCTTTTATGTATTCAGCACATTCAAGTCTGTCCATTACATCAACGTCAACTTTGGCAACTTTGATTGTTGTATAGTCAACTGTGTGCTGGAGCTTGCCGTAAACTACGAAGAATGTGTATTCCTTTGTCATCTCTTTGGAATATACAACGTTCGGTTCGTCGAGGCCCATTTTCCTGGCGAGAATCTTAGCCGCTTCATTAGCCTCATCTCCATAAGGAACAGGAAGGGTGAACGCCACCTCTGTCATACCGTCGTTAAGAGTGTCGCCGTAAGGCTTTACCTTTGTCAGATCAATCTGAGCTACTGCTGTTTTATCTGCCATTATTCTGCACCTCCTAACATAAGCGGAATGAATGGGTTGAAGTACTCGTCATCCTTAACGCACACGCCGTTAAGGCCTTTTCCTCCATCTCTCGGTCTCTTGACTCCACCGAATTTACCCTGTTCTATTGTTGAGAACAGACCTTCTTCAACAATGTCCTCGAGAAGCTTATCGGCCTTTTCGAGTACACTCTGAGCTCTAGACTGGATGATTCCGTTTTCTTTGAAGTATACTTCCGATCCTATATCTCTCATGTTGTTAAAAATGTACTGTGCGTTTTCGATTGAGAGGTATCTGTCGTGCATATGCGGTGTATGAATAGCCTCTGTCAGCATTCCGAGAAGCTGCAGTGACTGTCCGGACCATACAGCAATCATGTTAAAGAGAGCATCCTGAACGTTGCCCTTGAAAATGTTGCCTGTCATGTATTTAGTAGGCGGCATGTATTTCAGCGGGGCGTTAGGGAAGATTTCTCTCGCCATAATTGCCTGTGACAGTTCATAGAGGAATCCGTTTTCGATATCCGGATCCATTTCAAATGCATGTCCGAGTCCCATCTGCTCTTCCTTAACATTAGCCAGAACAGCGAACTGTTCATTTATGAGCTGTGATGCCAGAACGGTATGTGCACTTTCATATGCATCGTCTGTTGTCAGGTAATTGTCTTCTCCTGAATTGAAGATAATGTCACAGTATCCGATGATTACTCTCGAGAAGTACTGGTCAACCAGTGTTCTCTGCATATTGATGTCTCTGAAAAGAATTCCGTAAAGGGCATCATTGAGCATTACGTCAAGTCTTTCGATAGCACCCATTGCTGCGATTTCCGGCATGCACATTCCCGAAGAATAGTTACAGAGTCTGATATATCTGCCTACCTCTTCTCCTACCTCATCAAGGGCTTTTCTCATGATTCTGAAGTTTTCCTGTGTAGCGTATGTTCCACCGAAGCCTTCTGTTGTAGGACCGTACGGAACGTAGTCCAGAAGCGACTGAGCTGTTGTTCTGATTACGGCGATAATATCCGCACCCTGTCTGGCAGCAGCCTGTGCCTGTACAACGTCCTCGTAGATATTTCCTGTTGCTACAATTACATAGAGGTACGGTCTCCTTCCCTCTCCGATTGTGGCCAGATACTCATTTCTCTTCTCTGTCTGCGCTCTGATAACTTTAAGTGCTTCGTGTACTTTAGGCATTATCTTCGCTTCTGCTTCTTCCTTGGAAGCCAGCGGAAGCTTAGTGATATCCAGCCTTCCTGCTGCCATTTCTTCAGCTATCTCCTGAGGCTCCTTGCCTGTCTGAATCATAGCGTTACCTATCCAGTAAGCTACTCCTCTCGGAAGTCCGCCTGCGTCAAGAATCTGATCCACAACTACATTCGGCAGGGGAGTTTCCACCTCATCGATTCCGTCAACACCCAGAAGCCTGAGAACTGTTCTTTCTGTACTTACTGTAGTGTGTCTGTCGATGAATTCCTGCATACTTTCGGCAATCTTTCTGGCACTGCCGCGAGCATGTTCGACCTTTTTAGGATCCAGGTTCAGTTTGCTTTTCATCCTTTGTCTCCTTAGTTAATGTACTTCTTTGCGTTTTCGATTATTTCTCTGTCGATGCCCAGCATTTTCGCGATGTTCAGAGCATCTTTGGGAATTTCACTGTTGCTGTCCACTTTAGCGAGACGAAAATCCATGTACTTCCGGATTATTTCGATTCTCTCCTTCCTGTTAGCGTAGCGTATTTCCCTGTTAAGCATGTCGAAATCAACGTCCGCAAGACCTTTGACCTGCATGTTCACCACATCTTCATCCTCTGTTACCCTTTCAAAATGAGTTGTAATCAGAGAAATATATTCCTTTGACTTCAGATAATCGACTATGCTTTTTGTAAGTGCCAGTCCCTCAACGGGGTTTGTTCCCGATGCTATTTCATCAATGAGAATCAGCGACCGGTCGCGAGCGTTATCCATTATCTCCTTAAGCTCCTCCATTTCACTTCCGAAACTGGAAAGACCTCTCTCTATGGACTGGCTGTCGCCAATTAGAATCTGCATGAATGACGAGAGTCCGATTCTGGCCGATTCGCACGGAACAAAGAATCCGTACTGGGCGAGGACGGCAACCATTCCCGCCAGCTTAAGGGAAACAGTCTTGCCTCCCATATTCGCCCCTGTTATACAGGTAACGCCATCTCTCAGACTTATACTGATCGGACAGTACTCTCCGCCCTTTCTTTTTACTATTTCTTCCACCTGCAGATGTCTTCCGTTCTCAAACTCCACAATATGTTCGCTTACGATTTCCGGTTTCACGCAGTTATTAGCCTTTGCAAACAGTGCTTTCGCCAGTGTAACATCCAGCGCTCCCACTATCCTGCAGTTTTCAAGCAAAAGCTCTCCACGTTCCGCTATCTCTTTCGAAAGCCTCTCTCTGACTTTCTCTTCCTCGTCTTCTGTCTCCGCCGCCACAATATCCATCTTCTTAATAAGTTCATTTACTTCATCTGTCGGAGCCAGACTGTAGGTTACTGACACGTAATCCTCATCCGACCTTCTCAGGTCGCTAATCTCTTCTATCATTTTTATACGTCGGTCATCGCTCTTTGACAAAGTGATGTCAAATTTCGGAGTCAGCACGATGCCGAATTCTTCTTTCAGTTCCTTTTTCCTGAGCTTCTGTTCTCTCCTTATTGCTGTTTCCAGCTCCTTTTTTTCCTTCCTGAGCCGGGCCAGTTTTTCTGAGAAGACATCATAGATATAAAAGGTATTCAGTCTCTCTCCGTCCGGATCCAGAATATCAAGGAGTTCTTCTGTATCTGCCGGGACAAAATCCTCCGGCGCATTGCATTCCACTGCAACGCTTCTGATTTTTCCCATAAGCAGCAGCAAAGTCTTAAGCTCGAAGATTTCTACTGTTGAAAGTATCGATTTGCCACTTCTCTCAATGGTGAAAGTATTGTCTTTTATCAGCATAAGACATTCTCTCAGAACATTTACTTCCTGCTTGTACTGTGACGCAATCTCCATCATTCGTTCCGTTCTGGCAAATTCCTCTCTTAAATCCCCCTCCTGACCTGGGAAAAACGGCTTTTGCTCTTTAATCAGCTTTTTCCCGAAAGGTGTAATAATCTCCAGTGCCGAAACCACATATTCCAGCCCTGTTTCCTTTCTTGTCTTAATATTTGCCAATCTTCCTGCTACAGCCATTTCTCTCTCCTAAAGCATTACGTCAATTACAGGTATGTCCGGAACTGCATCCTCCATTGCTTTCAACAGTTCTTCGTGATCGAAGGAATATCCCGATGGGGCAACGGGATTAACGGTTACCGCAGCCACTTCTATGTTCTCAAGCACTTTTACCTTCATTCCCCGTTTTCTCAATTTTCCCCAGAGAGTTTTATCTATAAAAATCTTTGTCGGATCCTTGAGCACAAATATGATTTTCTTCAGTTTACCGGGATTAATATCCTCAACCACACTTTGTGTAAATGCTCCGGGAACATAAATGTGAGTTGTTCCTTCATTAATTTCACTATCCAGATACCTTCCGGCGCCAAGGCCTGTTGCTCTTTCCAGCTCATAACCTTCGCCATCTGCGATAATGATTATTCGATCACGATTCTGCCGGTCTTCTATTATCTTTCTCTCCTGTCCATCTTCGAGAATCGGAAGGCGGTAGAGGGCAACGGTATGTGCCGTATCCTCCACAACCTTGTTCATCTTTCTCGATAATACCGCTCCTGTGGACAGAATAATCGCATCTGATGTTCCCGGTGCCGCAATTGACTTCCTGTCTATTGCGCCGTCAATCAACACCAGATCTGCCCCGAGACCAAGCATTTCTTCACACATCCTCATGTGCTGTGCGTTTATTACCGGTCCTGCAACCTGCACGTATCCCGACGAGACAACTCTGCAAAGCATAATCTGTCCCAGGGATGTGCTGTAATCCGTCATCCGGACTATTTCCAAACCGGCATCTGCCAGCTCATAGAGCTGTGTAGGCACCGATACAATAGTGCCCGTATCCAGAAATACTCGAGGTTTCTCTGTACCTGTCACGAGATCTGTAATCTCCCCATCTCTGCCTGTTGAAGTTACTCCCAGCGTCAGCCCTTCATCCATTGCTTCCTCTATCAGGTAATTCAAGGCTGTCGTCTTGCCTGCATTCTTGGCCATTCCGACGATTGATATACGTTTGTATTTTTCAGCTAATTCCTCGAGCAGGTACATGAATATTTCCTCTGTTACTTCTTACTTCTTGTTTCTTTCATGTCTCAGAAGGTGAGCCGGTTCCATGGACATTCTTTCGCCCTGAGCCAGTCCCGCAACACCTTCATAATGATATTCTTCAACCGGCTTACAGTTTTCGTAACTGCACTGAAGCGGCGGAAGCATTGTCGGTTCTGTATAAGTTGTAATAACGCCCTCGTAATTTCTCAGTATTACCTTCTCAGGTGTCTGTGAAATTACATACTGCGGCATTACAGGTGTCTTGCCGCCACCTCCCGGTGCGTCAACAACAAATGTCGGCACTGCATATCCGGATGTATGACCTCTAAGTCCCTCGATTATTTCAATACCCTTCGATACAGGTGTTCTGAAGTGTTCGATTCCAAGTGAAAGGTCACACTGATAAATGTAGTACGGACGAACTCTGTTCTTGCAGCAGTGGTGTACCAGATTTCTCATTACATGAACATCATCATTCACGCCTCTGAGAAGAACCGACTGGTTTCCGAGAGGTATTCCTGCATCTGCAAGTTTACGAACAGCTTCTGCTGCTTCCGGCGTCCACTCCTTCGGGTGGTTGAAGTGCGTATTCAGCCAAATCGGGTGATATTTCTTGAGCATGTCACAAAGTTCATCTGTGATTCTCTGCGGCATTACTACAGGAACTCTCGATCCTATTCTTACGATTTCAACATGATCGATCTTTCTGAGTTCACTGATAATATATTCAAGAACATCTGTCTCTACAAGAAGTGCGTCTCCGCCTGAGAGAAGCACGTCTCTTACAACAGGTGTTCTTCTGATGTAGTCAATGCATGCGTTTATGTCTTCCATGCTTCTGGCGCCATCAGTTTCTCCGGCCATTCTTCTTCTCGTACAGTGTCTGCAGTACATTGAGCACTGGTCAGTAATAAGGAAAAGTACTCTGTCCGGATATCTGTGTGTAAGTCCCGGTGCAGGTGAATCCTCATCTTCGTGAAGCGGATCCAGCATATCTGACTCCGCTCTGTGTGTTTCAGCCAGTGTCGGAACCGCTTGCATTCTTACAGGGCAGCTTGCATCATCAGGATCCATCAGTGATGCATAGTATGGAGTGATACCTACTCTGAAACCTGACATTACCTTAGTAATGTCTGCTTCTTCTTCAGGTGTAAGGTTAATAACCTGTTTTATTGCTTCTACTGAGTCAAGTCTGTTGGCAACCTGCCAATGCCAGTCATTCCACTGCTCGTCTGTTACATCCTTAAATAACGGGATGTCTTTCCAGTTCCTAATAGCCATAGTGTTTCTCCTTTTTTATCCCCAATCTTATAACTATGCGTACATTTCCTCAAAGAGCTTCTTTATTCCTTCATGCTCTCTGAGAACCTGAAGTGTAATTTCTGCATGACCCTTTGTATAGCCGTTTCCTACCATCATGTTTACGTCCTTGCCTACGCCTTCTGCTCCGAGAGCTGCCTTTGTGAAATCTGTAGCCATGGAGAAGAAGTATACGGTTCCGTCATCCTTACACGAAAGTATTGATGCCATTTCTGTGTTTGGAATGTTTACGCAGTTGATTACAACATCACAGAGCTTGCCGTCAGTGAGTTCCATAATCTTGTTGTACATTCCGACTGCATCTGTTGCATCCATGTGGAAATATTCATCAGCCAGATCGAGCTTTCTTGCTCTGTCTTCTGATTTCTGTGAACCTGCTGCACAGATAACTTTACCTGTAACGCCTGCTCTCTTCTTAGCTTCGTAGAGGCAGAGAAGACCTGACTTGCCGCCGCCGCCGATTACGAGGATTGTGTCTCCCGGCTTCGAAAGCTTAGCTGCCTGTGCAGGAGCTCCGGCTACGTCCAGTGCCGAAAGAGCCAGTCCCTCAGGCATATCATCAGGAAGCACTGCATAGATTCCGCTCTGGAAGAGAATTGCCTGTCCTGTAATGTCAACCTGGTCGATTCCCGGTCTCATTTCGTGAATCTCTTCGATTACCAGTGGAGTAAGTGAAAGTGATACGAGTGTAGCAAGCTTATCTCCAACCTTCAGATCTCCAACATATGCAGGTCCGATTTCCTTAACTGTTCCGATGAGCATTCCGCCTGAACCTGTCCAAGGATTCTTGTGCTTTCCTGCATTCTTAACGATTTCCATCATGGTCTTCTTTACTTTTTCCTGATCTTCAGGGCTATTGTCGATATCTGTAGGCTTCTTGCCGTCGCATGATCTTCTTACGATTTCTGTAAATGAAGCTGAGTCAATGTTCAGAGTCTGAACGTCGATGAGAACTTCATTGTCGTAAATTTCCATTGTATTGTCGATTTTATCTGCAGGCTGCGGCAGTACTCCTTTTGGTTCAATGACTCTGTGTGTTCCGTAAGGGCATCCTTTTTTCATAGTTTGTTTCCTCCTAAAAAATGACTTCAAATAATACCAAATTCTATGCCCTTATTAAAAGCAATTAGCGTGCCAACGACTCAAACACGCATTATTCGCTAAAAACGAAGAAATTCAGGCAGATTCACCCAATATATCGAACCTTATTCGGTTCAAAACAAAACTGTGAACCTAATATGGTTCACAGTCCGTATTTATGTTTTTTTCTTACAAGCTGCGTTTGAGAAATACCTATAGCTTTTGCGGCCTTTCGGGTAGATCCGTGTTTCTCGCATGCATATCTTATTATGTTCTTTTCATAGGCTTCCATGGCTGTAACAAGATCCATTTCACAGCTTTCGCCTACATCCCTGGCAGGCATCGCTCTTCTTATTCTCGCCGTTTTGCCCTCCAGCTCTCTCATTACATCGACTATCGTTATTCCATCATGTGCGCTGGCAATCATCAGCCTCTGAACAACATTTTCAAGTTCCCTGATGTTTCCCGGCCATCTTCTGCCCGACAGATATTCTTTCGCATCATCGTCCATGTATTTACTTACGCCGAATTTCTCATTGTATTTTTCGATAAAGTTGTCTACGAGAGGCGGCACATCTTCAGGTCTCTCATTAAGAGCCGGAACATTTATCGGGAAAACATTAAGTCTGTAGTACAGATCCCGCCTGAACAAGTTCTTTTCCACCAGTTCTTCCAGATTCCTGTTTGTCGCCGAAATTATTCTGACATCTGTCTTCGTCGGTGTCGTACTTCCTATACGCAGAAACTCTCCTTCCTGTATCACTCGCAAAAGCTTGGCCTGTATATCGAAAGGAAGCTCTCCCACTTCATCGAGAAAAATAACGCCGCCGTCTGCCGCTTCAAAATACCCTTTCTTGCCTTTGCTGTCCGCTCCTGTGAAGGAACCCTTCTCATATCCGAAAAACTCCGATTCCATCAGGTTCGGAGAAATTGATGCACAGTTGATTTTAACGAAGGGCTGAAGTTTTCTCGAGGAGTTCTTCTGTATTATATTGGCAACTTTTTCTTTACCTACACCTGTATCTCCTGTTATCAGCACATTACAATCGTATCTCGATACGCTCATTATTTCATCCAGAACGTTATGCATCTTGTCACTGACTGCAACAAAACCGTCTGCCGCAGATATATCATAATGATTGTAGTGGTCAAATATCTGTTTTTCCGTCTCCGATTTGTAGCCTTTGCGCTTAAGCTTGTCTCTGCTTATCAGAGCATCTTCAATGTACGGGGCCAGTTCTCTTACCAGGTTAAAGTCGAATTCGTCATACACGCCGAGATAACCCTCGCTGCACAGGATTCTCAAGTCCTTTGATATGGATTCCGTAACATACAGTGCGATATTGTAATTGCTTATAAAGTTGGCGAATACAACTGTTCCGCCGTCTTTAGCCCCGATTACGCTTACTGTTTCCGCTCCCGGAATATCGGCACAGTTAACAACCAGATCCACCTGCGGATAATCGCTGAAATACTTTAGACAGTCTACCGGTCTGAGAAGATTCTGATATGCCGTAACGTCGAAGACTTTGTCCATCAGCTCTTTTACTTTGTCGCCTGAAAGCAGCAAATCCGTATTCCTGTCGAAAAGGCAGTAAATCTCCGCTTCAGGCCCTGCCATCATTCTTATGGTGTATCCGTAAAGCAGGTTCATAAGCATGTTGTTTCCCACAACAGCAAACTTCTCTTTTCCCACTGAGTTTTCGCCGACTCTGTACAGTGTTCCCGACTCGTTGAAAACATAGAGAAGCAGATTCGTCGGTAAGTCCGCCGGTTTCCTGACAACCTGTCCTTCCGAAAGCATTATGGCATATCCGTCAACCTCAATCTGAGGATAATATTTATCTATTGATTTTATGCTGTTTATGTGCAGCGGAATCGCCGAAAGAGATGTGTTGCAGATAACTTCATCTCCCACCTTCAGCCCTTTCTCATTTATGAAGTCCGGTGAGATTTCTTCTATTACGCCATACAGCAGTCCTCCTGTATCTGTAACAGGATTGTGCAGCTTGCCTCTCTTGATAACGATGTCCAGTATTTTCTCTTTTATCCGGTCTTCATCATTGGCCGCTTCATGGCAAATCTGCTTAAATCCCGTTCCCTCTACATGTATTGTTCGAACGGCAACACGCATTTCTCCTTTTCTCAGTTCTCTGCCGTTGTCCAGCTTCCAGGCTGAAGCCGGAAAAACTTTCGGCGGTGATACAACCCTGTCAAGCCCGTATGAACGCATATTTCTTCTCCTTCCCACTTCCATGTGAACCGAATTCGGTTCGAAGTTGTTTTTTTTCAATGATATCCCATTGGCACTCATTTTGCAATATAATATATTCAGTAAAATAAAATCAAATACAGACTGAATGCAAAAGGAGAATTATCATGGAAAAAATCACTTCAACTTTAAGAATGAGAATGTCAGCTAAAGATGCACATTACGGTGGAGAGCTTGTTGACGGAGCTCATATGGTTCACCTTTTCGGTGACGTTGCTACAGAACTTCTCATTAAGCTTGATGGCGACGAAGGTCTCTTCTGCGCATATGACAATGTGGAATTCCTGGCTCCTACATATGCGGGAGACTATATTGAAGCATACGGCGAAATCGATAAAATCGGAAACACTTCAAGACATATGAAATTCGAAGCAAGAAAGGTTATAGTATCGAGAAAAGATATTAACGCTTCCGCTGCCGACTTCCTGGAAGAGCCGATTGTTGTGGCAAGAGCTACCGGAACATGCGTTACACCTAAAGAAATGAAGAGAAAATAAGCAAAGTCAATTAAAGTTCTGTATTGAAGCTGTCGTGCCGATCGAGATCAGTACGACAGCTTCTTTTGCTGTTTCGCGTATTCAAATTATATGTTAGAATTATCGTGGGTATTTCACAGGAGGAAACAGCAAAACATGAGACTGAACAAATACATCGCATCTGCCGGCATCTGTTCCAGGCGCAAGGCCGACGAGCTGATTGCCGCAGGTAAAGTTAAAATCAACGGAGCACTGATGACAACGCCCGGCTACATTGTAGAGGATGGCGATAAGGTCATGGTAAACGGTAAGCTGATCGAGAGCGAAGGGAAAAAAGTATATATTCTCCTTAACAAGCCTCTGGGCTGCATCACATCAATGGACGACGACAAAGATCGTATTACTGTTGCCGACTATATCACAGATATCCCGGAGAGAATTTTTCCCGTTGGAAGACTGGACTATAACACAACCGGTCTCCTTCTCATGACAAATGACGGAGATCTGGCCCAGAAGCTGGCTCATCCGGGACATAAAGTAACGAAAACTTATGTTGCAACCGTTGCCGGAGTCATCTCCGATTCCCGCATTAACAGACTCAGGAAAGGCGTAGATATCGGAGGATTCGTCACTTCACCGGCGAAGGTTAAAGTAATAAAACAAAACCCTCGTTCAACAGTCATCGAAATAACTATTCACGAGGGTAAAAATCGTCAGGTCAGAAAAATGTGTGCCGCTGTCGGCAACAAGGTTCAAAAACTTGAACGCGTTGCCATCGGTGACATCCGTCTGGGAAGACTCCTGAGCGGCCACTACCGTAAACTGACACGCGATGAAATAGAATATCTCAAAAGTTTATAACTCTCTCATTGCGCTATGTCCGAACAAAAGCTCGATATCACCATCTCCTGTGTTGATTTCAAGTGTCTTCGAACCGCTGCCGAAATTATAGTTTCCTCCTGCTTCGGATATGTCTTTCTCATTAACTTCGATATCACCTATTGCGGTCTTTGCATTAATGGTATAGGCACTTTCCTCATCGTAAGATGCGAACACCACATCTCCCAGGTCAACCTTCACAACGGTTTTGTTTAAATCGCTTCCGACAATATCAATGTCTCCGTCACTGCTTGAAGCGTTAAACTCACCGGCAGATACGCCGATTGCCTCAATGTCCCCATATGCTGTCTTAACATCAATGTCCTTGATATTATCGCCGCATACAACAATTATCGCCGGCGTTTTGTCTCCTGTGCTGAAATCAAATGTTATTCCCGGTTTCTCGTTTTCATCTTTTATCTTCAATACCCCGTTATCTTTAGTCACTTCAGGCTTATCCAGGTTTTCCCCGTAGATCATGTACACATTTCCCGGTTCCGGTTTAGCATTATCAGAAATATATCCCCTTAATTCCCCCGGAATTTCACCGAGCATTAATGCATCCGAAAGGGCGTTCTCTCCTACCAGAATAACATCTCCGTTACTCGTATCTATTTCAATCGATTCGAATTCGCCGTACTCTTTCATGTCAGTTTCCACATTTCCAGGACTCCCCTTAATCCAGTCATGTTTCTCTGCTACTCTATCAATCCCCTGAATTCCTCCAATTGCGAAGCCGACAAAGGTAAGCATAATTCCTGCCGCGAATACCGCCGCGCATACTATTAAAAATACTGTTCTTTTTCTCATTCAGTTCACCCCCTGTTCTCTTTTTTCATCCTGCGCTTTTCCACATATTTCGAGAAGCCTCTTCCCATTGCTCTGATAAGCGCTCGAGTTCCTGCAACCGCACCGTATCCGGTTACTGCAGCAAAGGCTATTCCCATAAGTGCAAAACCCGTAAACAGTGCCACTGTTGCCGCCGAGCCTCCAATCGCAACGACTGCAACTGCTCCCGCTGCCAGCCCTCCGATTCCTATGCTGATAATTGCAGCATATATACTTATCATTACTGCGAATAATGTAGCGAATATTCCTATTATGCAGCATACGGTAACCACTGCCACCGGTATAGATACCGGTGCCGAACATATTCCGATAACAATCCACCAGATTGCAGATAGCTTGTTCTTCGGTCCGCCCTTTTCTTTCCCCGTGTTATCATCGCTGTTGAGATATTTAGCCGCATACTCTGCTTTGATTCTCGATGCCACCTGCTGCGGACTTCCCGCTTCGGCAATCAGCATTTCTTCCAGTTTGTCTCTTTCTGCTTCGCTGTCGCAGTGATCAAGAGCCTCATTAAAGTATTCTTCATAAAACTCAACCGCTGCATCGATTTCCTCTTTCGGGAGCTTTGACAGATTTTTTCGAAGCTCATCGAGGAATTCATTTCTTCTCATCACCTTCACCTCTTTCGTTTCCGTTTAGCAGTTTTTCGATTGCAGACATGTGATCCTTCCACTGTTTTCTGTAATCACGCAGCTGCTTGCGTCCTTTGTCTGTTATGGAATAATATCGCCTGTTCCTGCCTTGATATGGTTCGTCATACGTAATACATAGTTCTTCTTTTAACAATCTTCGAAGTACCGGATAAAGTGTTGATTCCGATATTACGATTGCTTCTTTCATTTCCCGTGTAATCTCATATCCGTATGTGTCCCCTCTGTCTAATATCGCCAGGGCGCACGCATCCAACAGACTTGATTCGATTTTAAATGCCATACAGCGCCTCCTTTCTTGTGTATAATACTATACGTCATATAATATTATTTGTCAACATATGTCTTGAAAAAATTTGCGTTAAAAAAATAACGATTTTCTATTTACTTTTTCCCACTTTAAGATTAAAATGATAATGATTTGTTTTTTGATATTTTTCTGGAGGAAACAGCATGTACAAAACATCTATGTTGGAGCAGGAATACAAGAAAAAGCTCATTACGGCAGATCAGGCAGCAGCAATGATAAAAAATGACAGCCGAATCCACTTCGGGCTGGGTCTCGGTACCGTCAAGGATATTGATGCCGCTCTGGCCAAACGTGCATCAGAGCTTAGAAACATCGAAATCGTCAGTACAGTAGGTGTAAGAAGCACACCATTCGAGACTTATCTGGCAACGGACAGTAACGAACAGGTACGTTTCTCATCTGCGCATTTTAATGCTTTTGACAGAGGCATGAGCAAGAACGGCAGATGCTGGTACATCCCGATGATGTTTAACGAACTGCCGGTTTACTGGCAGCACAATAACAGCGGACTGGATGTAGCCTGCTTCCAGGTGGCACCTATGGATAAGCACGGCAACTTCAACATAGGTCCTCAGGTTGCTGATATCTGGGGAGTTATCAAGAGTGCGAAGACTATTATCGTAGAAGTTAACGAAAACATGCCTATAGCTCACGGACATCAGACACAGCTTAATCTCTACGGCGTTGACTACGTAGTTGAAGGCTCTAATTCTCCTATGGATGAGCTTCCTACAAAGGCTCCTTCGGAAATCGATAAGAAAATTGCCGAGTTTGTAGTTTCCAAGATTAAATCTCACAGTACTCTTCAGCTTGGTATCGGCGCACTTCCGGGATGTATCGGATCGATGCTGGCCGATTCCGATGTACGAAACATCAATGCCCATACAGAAATGTTTGTTGATGCGTATGTTGATTTGTTTGAAGCAGGCAAGCTGACGGGAAACAAGCCGGTTGATAAAGGTAAGGCGGTATACACCTTTGCCGGCGGTACGAAGAGACTTTATGACTTTATAGATGACAATCCTATATGCTGCAGCGCACCTGTTGATTACGTTAACAGCATCGCTACAGTTTCGCAGATTGATAATTTTGTGTCAATTAACAGCTGCATTCAGGTTGACCTTTACGGACAGGTTTGTTCTGAAACTGCAGGTGCTCAGCAGATAAGCGGCACCGGCGGTCAGCTGGATTTCGTTCTAGGCGCATATGCTTCCAAGGGAGGAAACAGCTTCCTTTGCACACCTTCCGTAAGAACTCTTAAGGACGGTACGAAGGAATCTCTCATAAGACCTATGCTGACGGAGGGAAGTATTGTTACTACCCCGAGAACAGCGACAAACTTCGTTGTAACAGAATACGGTATAGCCAATCTTAAGGGAAAGAATACCTGGGAAAGAGCGGAACTTCTCATTAACATCGCTCACCCTGACTTCAGAGATCAGCTTGTCAAAGAAGCTGAGAAAATGGGAATCTGGAAAAATACATCTAAAATTACATACTAATAATACTACCTCACATAAGAGACCGCTGCAGCGTTAAGATGCAGCGGTCTCTTTAACTACGTTCTGTATTATTTATATCTGTATTTTCTTAAAATCGTCAATCAGCGATTTCATTTCACCGACTGTTTCTGCCGAATTCATTTCGCGCCTCATTGCTGCTGCGCCACGCATTCCTTTAATATACCATCCGACATGCTTTCGCATTTCTCTGATGCCTGTTCTTTCTCCTTTGTCCAAAACCACTAGGTCGATATGGTGCATAAGCATGTTCAGACGTTCCTCCGGTGAAGGTTTAACAAAGGAATCCTCTCTCTTGTACAGGCTCACAGCTTCTGTAAATATCCACGGATTTCCTAAAGCCCCTCTGGCAATCATAACTCCGTCACAGCCAGTTTCTTCAATCATTCTCATTGCATCTACGCCTGTCATTACATCTCCGTTTCCGATAACAGGTATTTTCAATGCTGATTTTACTGTTTCTATTACCTTCCAATCCGCTTTACCTTCATAATACTGTTCCCTGGTTCTCCCATGAACCGCTACTGCCGCTGCTCCGGCTGCTTCTGCTGCCTTTGCTGCTTCAAGAGCTACGTTGTCATCTCTGTAGAAGCCTTTTCTGATTTTAACTGTAACAGGCTTCACCGGAAGACCTGATTCCTCGGCTCCTATTCGTGCGCCTTTTACCATTGCGCTTATTACATCATACAACGTTTCAGGATTTTTCAGAAGAGCGGAACCCTCGCCGTTCTTCACTATTTTAGGAACAGGACATCCGCTGTTGAGATCCAGTATGCAGTTTTCTCTTCCTGCCAAGGTTCTTGCCGAATACTCCATTACTTCCGGTTCGCTTCCGAAGAGCTGATAAGCCACCGGACCTTCTCCTTCTGCTATTTCAAGGAGCCTGCCTGTATTCTTGTCACCGTATTTCAGGCCTTTGCCACTGACCATTTCCGTATACGTCAAAGAAGCCCCGGCCTGTGAGCAGAGACTTCTCATTGTTTTATCTGTTATTCCGGCCAGCGGTGCCAGCAGGAAGGGGTTTTCAAATCGTAAATCGCCTATTTGCATTTCTTGTTCTTCTTGTAAATCAGTTCCAGGCCTTCCAGTGTCAACAGCTTATCTACATGATCAATACAGTCAACACCGCCATCAATAAGATTGGCCAGTCCGCCTGTTGCAATAACCTTCACATCTTCTTCCGCCGTTTCTCTTCCCTCCGCGCGGCTGTATTCAACCAGTTCTTTTTTCATTTTACCGGTTATAAATTCAACTACGCCCATGTGACCGTAAACGAGTCCTGACTGCATGCTACTGTTAGTATTTCTGCAGATTACATGTCCCGGTTCTTCCAGTTCAACTTTAGGAAGTGCCGCTGTCTTTTCAAACAGTGCGTCTGAGGAAATCTTAAGTCCCGGTGCTATGGTTCCTCCTATATATTCTCCTTTGTCCGTCACTGCACAGAAGGTTGTGGCTGTACCGAAATCGATTATTATCAGATTGCCGCCGTATTTAGCCCTCGCTGCTACAGCATTAACTATTCTGTCTGCTCCCACCTGTTTCGGGTTGTCGTATTTTACAATCAATCCGGTTTTTATTCCCGGCCCTATAACAAGCGCTTTCTTGTTAAAATATTTCTGTGACAGATGCTGCAGAGTATATAGAATTGAAGGAACTACTGTTGAAATTATTACATCCTTGACTTCCTTAGGGTCAAGCTTCTCATATTCGAAAAGATTCTGAATTATCATGCCGTATTCGTCTGCGCTCTTCCCGTTATCCGTGGCAAGTCGCCAGTTTGTTATCATTTCTCCGTCTTTGAATACGCCCAATACAATATTAGTGTTTCCTACATCAAAAGCCAGTAACATTTATTATCTCCTTTGCTTTGCCGCTGCAAACTGCAGTCGCCCTACAATATCGAAACAGCAGAGGCGGAACAATTCCGCCTCTGCCTTATATACTTGAATCCAAAATACTATTTATTTTAATGTAACAAGAACATCTCCTGAGTTAACAGATGCACCCTTAGCTGCAACGATTTTGTCAACTGTTCCGTCTGCAGGTGCAGAAATTTCGTTCTCCATCTTCATTGCCTCGAGAATCAGAACAACATCTCCGGCTTTTACTGCCTGTCCTTCTGTTACCTTGACATCAAGAACTGTTCCAGGCATTGGAGCTTCGATTGATGCTCCGCCTGCCGGTACTGCTGCTGCAGGAGCCGGTGCAGGTGCTGCCGCCGGTGCAGGAGCAGGCGCTGCTGCAGGTGCCGGTGCAGGAGCCGGTGCTACAGGTGCTACAGGTGCTGCAGGTGCTGCTGCCGCTGCCGGTGTCGGTGCTCCACCAACTTCTTCTACTTCTACTGCGTATACTGTTCCGTTTACAGTGATGTTATATTTTTTCATTTTCGTGTATTCCTTTCATATCTCAAAATATTCTGCATTAGAATCTTGTGTCCATACGTGCACTTATACCAGCCGCTGTCCAAGGAGTTTCTTCCCCGGATAATCTTGTAATCTTCTTCACAACAAGATTATTCGCACTCGTTCCCTGCTGCGCAGCTATAGCTGCCGCAATCACAGCGATAAGTGTATCGTCTGACTTTACCGATACTGATGCCGGTGCTGCAGGTGCTACCGGTGCTGCTGAGGGTGTCGCAGCGGCTGCAGCCGGAGCCTGTGCCGTTGCTTCCTTTTTCTTACCGGTTCCGCCTATGCATTTTCCCATGATAGCGATGAACACCCAAATAAGAATAAGCACAAGGAATGTAATACCCAGACCCAGAGCCATAGTAATCAGTGAGCCCTGCATTTTCTGTCCGAATGTCAGGGTATGTATTGTATCCGGGTTTGTAAAGATTTCCATTAAGCTCATAGTGTCACCTCCCGATTAAAGCGGAATGTTACCATGCTTCTTAGCTGGTAATGTTTCCTTCTTTGTCTTAAGCATATCGAGAGCACTTATTATTCTCTGTCTTGCTGTTGACGGCTCAATTACGTCATCAACATATCCGAGGCTTGCAGCGTAGTAAGGGTTGTTGAAGTTTTCTTCGTATTCTGCAATTCTCTGTTTTCTCAGTTCTTCAGGATTTTCGGCTTCTTTGAGTTCCTTCTTGACTGATGACATGATGTTAACTGCTCCGTCGGCACCCATAACAGCAATCTGAGCCGAAGGCCATGCCATAACCATATCTGCTCCCAGCTCTTTGCTGCACATTCCGATGTATGCTCCACCGTACGCTTTTCTGAGAATCATAGTTACCTTAGGAACTGTAGCTTCGCAGTATGCATAAAGCATCTTCGCTCCGTGTCTGATGATTCCACCGTGTTCCTGTGTCGATCCCGGAAGGAATCCCGGAACGTCCTCGATTGTCAGAAGCGGAATATTGAAGCAATCACATCTTCTGATAAATCTTGCCGCCTTGTCTGATGCATTAATATCAAGACATCCCGCACCTGCCATCGGCTGGTTGGCAATAACACCTACTGTGCTGCCGCCCATTCTGATGAAGCAGGTAATCATATTCTTAGCGTACATCGGCATTACATCAAAGTATTTGCCGTCGTCTGCAATTCCCTTAATTATGTCATACATATTGTATGCCTTGTTTGGATTATCAGGAATAATGTCATTAAACTCAGGAATGAGTCTGTTAACATCATCTGCACAGCCGAATGCCGGAGGCATTTCCTGATTGTTTGAAGGCATATATGAGAGCAGCTCTCTTACCATAAGCAGTGTTTCTCTGTCATCCGATCCTATGAAATGAGCAACTCCGCTTGTGCTGTTATGAGCTTTCGCACCACCCAGTGCTTCGGCAGTTATCTGCTCACCTGTTACGGTCTTTATTACGTTCGGACCTGTAATGAACATCTGAGATGTCTGGTCAACCATGAAGATAAAATCTGTAATTGCCGGTGAATATACTGCTCCTCCGGCACAAGGTCCCATGATTACTGAAATCTGTGGAATCACGCCTGAAGAAATTGTATTATTGTAGAAGATCTTACCGAATCCGGAAAGTGCTGCAACGCCTTCTTCGATTCTGGCTCCGCCTGAATCCTGTAATCCGACAATCGGCGCTCCCATTTTAAGAGCCATGTTCTGAACCTTAACAATCTTCTCTGCATGATATTCGCCCAGTGATCCTCCGCTTACTGTGAAGTCCTGTGCAAAAGCAAATACCAGTCTGCCATCAACCTGACCATAGCCTGTTACAACACCATCACCAGGCAGTTCCTTTTCATCCATTCCGTAGAATCTGCATCTGTGTGTTACAAAGGTGTCGATTTCAACAAAGCTATTCTCATCAAAAAGAATTGCCAGTCTTTCTCTAGCTGTAAGCTTGCCCTTGCTGTGCTGAGCTTCAATTCTTTTTTCTCCTCCGCCTAAAGCGAGTTTTTCTTTTTTTTCGAGGAGCTGTTCAAGCTTGTTCATTAATTACGTCCTCCTTAGTATTCTGGATATTGGTTTCAATATGTTAAATTACTATCAAAAACAATTTACACCACAACTACTATATCTCAACAGCATTGATAATTCAATAAAAAATCGCTTGTATACATTATATTTCGGGGGATTTCCATCTTTCTTCTCTTTACGAAAGACAGTTCATTCCTTTCTGCTATTTCAGAATCTCCAAACCTTCTTTCTCAAGCATTATGTTTATGTTCATAACATTGGAATCGCCGCTCATAACAGCATATTTTATTCTAAGATCTCTTTCGTTTTTCGGATCGAATCTGCTGAAGTGTCCCAGACGCAATCCTCTGTTTATGTGGGCCACATCCATTCCGGCGCCGATACAAAGGCATAGTATTTTATCTCTTTTAGGCTGTCTGTCTCCGTTAAGTATGTTGTAAAAATACCCCTTATCAATATTGCTTTTCTTCATTATCGTCGGAAGATCCAAATTATTTTTCGCGACATAATCATTAAAGAAATCCTTAAAACTTCCAAACTGATTATGAATATTTCGTGCAATAAAAACTTCAAGTTCGTCCTTGTTTGATATCTTATCGGTAGCTTCTTCCCATGTTACCGTTTCGTCTGTCAATAAACTGAGTTTATTTATGTTTTTCATTATGAATCCTTTTCTCCGTCACGAATATATTATCATTACCGCAATAACCGCAACTTTAATAATAATTAATTCCCCGAGCAAAATCAACAGTTTCGCTTTCACTCGAGGCTCTTAACAGCATGATTTTTCTCCAGAACAGCGCAGTGTGGAGCGGAGGGCAATATAGACAAAAAGCTGTTACACTGATTCCTCAGTGCAACAGCTTCCTGTCTATTACTTTTTCGATTAATAAGGGAAATTCTTGTGAAGAGGATATTTGTCTGTCAGGCTCTTTACGATTTCTCTCGCTTCTGCCATCTTCTCTTCGTTTTCAGGATTGTCGATTACCAGTGATATTGCATCTGTTACAAGCTTCACGTCATCTT
>JAQXIX010000047.1 GCA_029008005.1 Bacillota bacterium
GCTTTTGAAACGCTGAATCTTGATATTCTGATGATAAGAACGGGGAACAGCAATCTGCGCAGTCAGAGAGTAATCGAAAAGTGCGGATTTACATACGAAGGCACACTGAGGAGAGCCTACAGAATATATGACGGAACTCTCAGGGAAGTCCGGTGCTATTCAATGTTCAGAGAAGAGTATGAAGCGAAATAGGTATAGTGTACAGGATATATATTGTTGAAGATGACAAAGGAATAGCAGAAGGAATAGGTTCCTGTCTGACAAGCTGGCGTATGGATGTGAAATATGCCGCAGATTTTGGCAGAGTAATTGATGATTTTGAGGAATACCGGCCCCATCTGGTGCTTCTTGACATTAAGCTGCCTTTCATGGATGGTTATCACTGGTGCCGGGAAATTCGCAAGGTCAGCGATGTGCCTATCCTGTTCATCTCGTCTGCTGCAGACAATATGAATATAGTAATGGCAATGAATATGGGCGGAGATGACTTCATTTCGAAGCCCTTTGACCAGAGTGTTCTGGTTGCCAAGGTTCAGGCTATTCTCCGCAGAACATACGATTTCGGGCAGAATGACATGATGATAAGAGCGGCGGGAGCGGTGCTGAATACCGATGACAACACTCTCACCTATGAGGGCAAGAAGATTGAGCTTTCCAGAAATGAGTACAGAATACTGCTTGTTCTCATGAAAAACAAAAATAAAGTCGTAAGCAGGGAAAAACTTATGGAAACTCTCTGGGAAACCGACTGCTATGTTGATGAGAACACGCTGACAGTTAACATAGCGCGTCTGCGCAAAACCCTGGAGTCTGCCGGTCTGGCTAATCTCATTAAAACGAAATTCGGCTCGGGATACATTCTGGAGGCAGAGGAATGAGAAATACCTTAGTGCTGTGTGCAATTATTTCAGGGTTCTTCGTGTCGTCATATTTTCTTTTCGAAATGCCCTTAATCACAGTAATATATCCCCTGAGTCTCAGCGCCATAGCAGTTGCAATCACGGCTGCGGCCGGATATGCATCTCGGGCAAGACGCCATAGGGCAATAGAAAGAAGAGAACCGCCTGCGCCAAAGGACATCATAGAAGAAGACTATCAGAAGATAATTCACGATATGGAGGAAGACGCGAAAGCAAGCCGTGAGCAGGCGGCGGAGGCATATCGTGATATGATTGAATACTATACTGTATGGGCTCACCAGATTAAGACGCCCATTGCTGCCATGAAGCTTCAGCTGCAGGCAGAAGATTCAGGGACAGCCAGACGACTTGGAGGAGATTTAAACAGAATAGAAGGATACGTGAACATGGCTATGGCCTACCTGCGGCTTGACTCGGAAGACACCGATTACCTGATTCGGGAATACAGAGTTGACGACATCATCAGGCCGGTTATCCGTAAATTTTCAAGAGAATTTATACTGAAGAAACTGACTCTGAACTATGATCCGCCTGAGATGAAAGTGATTACAGATGAGAAGTGGCTGTCCTTCGTTTTAGAGCAGGTAATATCCAACGCAGTAAAGTACACAGGCGAAGGAGGAACCATAAGAATATACGGTAAAAGCGATAACAGCCTTTGCATTGAAGATACGGGAATAGGAATTAATCCGGAAGACTTGCCGAGAATCTTCGAGAAGGGTTATACGGGATTCAACGGAAGACAGGATAAAAGCGCCAGCGGAATAGGTCTGTTTCTTTGCAAAAGAATATTGGAGAACTTAGGACATAGCATTTTCGCCGATTCTGAAGCGGGAAAGGGCACAAGGATGACTCTGGAATTCAGGCAGCAGGCGATTCAGGTGGAGTAGACCCGGACCTATGTGGAATGTGGCCGGCACAAATGTGACAAACATGTAAGTTTTTTGTAAGCAGATTCGATGGAATGAATCTGCTTTTGTTTTTATACTGTAACTGCCGGTGGATAGTAAGAACATAAGCATCATGAAAGGAGAACAGCAATGAGCCTGTTAGAAACGAAAGGGGTAAAAAAAATATATAAAGCACGTCGCGGAGGAAATTCCGTAACGGCGCTGAAGGATGTGAATTTCACCGTTGAAGAGGGGGAATACGTGGCAATAATGGGAGAGTCGGGAAGCGGCAAAACAACACTTCTCAATATTCTCGCGGCCCTGGATTCGCCCACGGAGGGCAGAATCCTGATAAATGACAGAGATCTGAGCACTATTAAAGCATCGGACATGGCCAGGTTCAGAAGAGATAATCTGGGATATGTATTCCAGGAATTCAACCTTCTGGATACATTCACAATCGAGGATAACATATATCTTCCGTTAGTGCTTGCCGGAAAAAAATACGGTGAAATGAACAAAAGACTGAAGGGTTTATCGGGTTCTCTGGGCATAGAAGGAATTCTGGGGAAATATCCCTATGAAGTATCCGGAGGACAGAAGCAGCGGGCGGCAGTGGCGAGAGCACTGATTACAGATCCGAGCCTGATTCTGGCAGATGAGCCTACAGGGGCTCTGGATTCTAAATCCTCCGACGAGCTCCTCAGGCTCTTTGCCAAGGTGAACCGGGCAGGCCAGACAATACTCATGGTCACCCATTCTGCAAAGGCAGCAAGCCATGCGTCAAGAGTCCTGTTCATAAAAGACGGAATAGTATTCCATCAGCTTTACAGGGGAGAAAGCTCTGACACAGAGATGTATCGAAAAATAGGTGACACGCTGACGCTTCTTGCCCAGGGAGGTGAGGCAAAGTGAGAACGAGTTTTTATTTTAAGCTGGCAGCCCAGGCGATGGGTAAAAACAGAAGGCTGTATACGCCCTATTTCGTAACATGTATACTGATGGTTGCAGTATACTACATCCTCCATTTCCTCGGCTTCTCCGGAGTAATGGACGAAATGGTCGGTGGAGGAACCGCCACCCAGATGATGCAGCTGGGAACATATGTGATGACCCTCTTCGGAGTGATATTTCTTTTTTACACACAGTCAACCCTGATGAAAGGCAGGAAAAAGGAATTCGGATTATACAGCATTCTGGGGATGAGCAAAGGCAATATAGGCAGGGTGATTTTCTTCGAAACTCTGATAACCTGG
>JAQXIX010000048.1 GCA_029008005.1 Bacillota bacterium
ATGGATATTATAGGAATAACAGGCGGGATGTCGGTGGACCCCGATGACAGAACCCCGTCGGGAATACGCCTTGCAGGAGGCGAAGTGGTAAGCTACGGAGCGCCTGTTCTGCCGGGAGCAATGTTCATGCTGTCATATATAGGCGACGTGCCGGTGGTGGGACTTCCGGGATGCGTCATGTACAGCAGAACCAGCATTTTTGACCTTGTAGTTCCGAGACTTCTGGCAGGGGAGCGTGTAACGAAGAAGGATATCAACAGGCTTGCCCACGGCGGTCTCTGTCTGAACTGCGAGACCTGCACATACCCTGCCTGCGGATTCGGCAAAGCGTAAAACATAAATCGGATAATTTTCTTGAGGGCTTTTTAAGCCCTCTGTTTTTTTCAGTAGAAAAAATACATGCTTTTGTTGTAGAATATACTGTAAACGGAGGAAAGAAATGAGTTTCGTAAGATTTGAACATGTTAATAAAATATACGGCAGCGGCGATGTTACAGTCAAAGCATTAAATGATGTTTCATTTAATGTTGAGAGGGGAGAAATATGTGTGATTCTCGGTCAGTCCGGGGCAGGTAAAACAACACTTCTCAATCTTCTGGGAGGTATGGATGTTCTGACGGATGGGCATATATACCTGGATGATACGGAGATTTCCGGATACGGAGACAGGAAACTGGCTGATTACAGGCGGCATGAAATAGGTTTCGTGTTTCAGTTCTACAATCTGATTCCTAATCTGACGGCTCTTGAAAATGTTGAAATTGCCTGTCAGCTTACGGATGATGCATATGACTGTGAGGAGATGCTTAGACTTGTCGGACTGGGTGAGAGAATGGACAATTTCCCGGCGCAGCTCAGCGGCGGTGAACAGCAGAGGGTTGCAATAGCCAGAGCTATGGCCAAAAATCCCAAGCTTTTGCTGTGCGACGAACCGACAGGAGCGCTGGATTACGAAACGGGCAAATCTATTCTGAGGCTTATACAGAATTCTGCGAGAGAAGACGGAAGAACAGTAATAATTATTACTCACAATCAGGCGCTGGCGCCAATGGCAGACAGAGTAATACGAATAAAAAACGGCATGATCGATTCAGTTCAGACGAACGATAATCCGGAATCAATTGACAATATTGAGTGGTAACGGGAACAGAGCAGAAATGAGAAGCAATGTTTACAGTAAAAATATCATAAGGACAATTACCGGCAGTCTTGGGCGTTTCCTTTCGATTTTGGCAATTATCGCCTTGGGAGTAGGTTTTTTTTCAGGGGTTAAAGTCACTAAGGATTCCATGATTATCACTTGCGACAAGTATGTCAGCGAATACAATATGTATGACTTCAGACTCGTCTCCACACTGGGATTTAACGATGAAGAAATCAAGAAGCTTGAGGGCGTAAAGGGTATCAGTGCCGCAGAGGGAAGTATTACCAAGGATATATATTCCCTTGATGCTAAGTCCAATCGCGTTGTTTACAGAGTTCACTCTATTACAGACAGTGTGAACAGACTTAAGCTGTCCGAAGGCAGGATGCCGGAAGCGGCAAACGAGTGTGTCGGTGACATGAATCATTTTACTTCCGATGAGATTGGACGTGAAATAAAAGTAATCGAAAAAAACGATAAAGATACAAAGGACAGCTTCAGATACAAAAAAATGAAGCTGGTCGGACTTGTTTCTTCGACTGTTTACATTAACAGGACTGAGCGCGGAACAGCTGCAATAGGAGACGGTCAGATTGATTCATATATATATGTGCCTGAAGACGCATTCACTGATGAGTATTACACAGAGGCATATATGACATGTGAAAAACAGGGTTATGCCTACAGTGAAGAATACGACAGGAACATCAAAGCTCTTAAACCTGACGTGAAAAGTACCGGTGAACAATGCGGGAAAGACAGATATAACGAAATCCTCGCAGATGCGAGAAGCCGGATTAATGAGGCAAAAAACGAACTTGAGAAGGGGCGGCGTGAGCTGGAGGATAAGAAGGCCGAAACCTTTAACAAGCTGGAAAACGGCAAAAAACGACTTGATGCAGAGAAAAAACGACTTGCAAAAGCCGAAAACCGGCTTTCGCAAGCCGGAAAACTTCTGAATGAAAAGAAAACTCAGCTTAATGAATCTATCGGCGAGCTTGAACAGAAGCGGTCTTATGCAGAGAATAATCTGGCAAATGCTCAATTAGCTCTCGAACAGGCACAAGCTTCAGGCGATGAAAGCGCAATAGAAGAAGCAGCGAAAGCAGCAGCTGCAGCCAAAGGTGCATGTGAGTCTCTGAACAAGGGTATCGAGCAGGCGAAAAACGGCTTAGAACAAGTTGAAAGAAAAATTGCCGAACTGCCTGCTAAAGAAAAACAGATACGCAAGGGAAAAGCAGCAATAAGCAGAGGCTACAAGGAGTATGAAGAAGGGCTGTCAAAGGCAAAGAAAGAGTTTGCCCGTGCAGAAGCTGAAGTAGCTGACGGAGAAAAGGAAATAAAAGAAGAGGAAGAGAAGCTAAAAGATATTGAGAAACCGGAACTCTACATACAGACCAGAAAAGACAATACAGGGTATGTTTCCTATGACAGCAATTCAGATATAGTCAACAGCATAGCTAAAGTTTTCCCTGTTTTCTTCTTTCTCATTGCGGCACTTGTATGTTCAACGACAATGACAAGAATGATAGAGGAGGAAAGAGGACAGATCGGAGTGCTGCGGGCTATGGGCTACAGTCGCGGAAAAATCATGAGAAAGTACATGATTTATTCGGGGCTTGCAGCGATAATCGGCTGCATACTTGGATTTTTCCTTGGATCAAAATTCTTCCCTCTGGCCATTTTTACTGCATACGGTATGATGTATGACTTTGCACCTCTGGAGTTTTATTTCAGCCTACCTCTGGCGTTAGTTTCTGTGGCTGTATCCCTGCTGTGTTCAGCTGGAACGACATATCTGGCATGCAGAGGACAGCTTAAGGAAATGCCGGCACAGATACTTCTCCCGAAGGCACCTAAACCGGGGAAACGAGTATTTCTTGAAAGGATCAAGCCGCTCTGGAGGAAACTGAGTTTTTCATACAAGGTCTCGGTTAGAAATGTTTTCAGATACAAGAAGCGCATGATTATGATGATTGCAGGAATATCAGGGTGTACGGCTCTTGTTCTGGCAGGCTTCGGAATATATGACTCCGTAGGAGGACTTACAGAAAATCAGTTTGATGAAATAGAGAAATACGACATGACTGTTGCCTGGGAGAAAACAATAGATGATAAAACATCAGATGATTTCCGACAGGAAGCTGCAGATTTTCTTGAAGATTTTGCAGTACTCGAGCAGATTGCCGTAAATGCCAAATCTCCGAAAAAAATAAGATCATGCAGTATGATAATTACTGGGGATGGAGACAGGCTTACGAAGCTGATTGACTTCAGAGAAAATAATTCGGATGCAGAGAAAATACCGTATCCCGGATTCGGCGAATGTGTAATAAACAACAAACTCGCTGAGCTTATGGAGATAGAAGAAGGGGATGATATCAATGTTGAGTATGACGATACTAAAACTGTTAAGCTGAAGGTCAGCGGTATATACAAGAATTACGTTAGCAATTTCATATACATTACACCTGAAACCTATAGCAAAACAATGAATCATGATTTCAATCCGACTATCATGTATGTGAGCATTAAAGAAGGTATAAATGTAAGAAAGGCAGCAGAACAAATCAGTGAAGTTAACGGCGTCGCCGGTATGGTTATAAATCTCGATACGAGAGAACATGTGGACAGAATGATGAAGAGCCTTGATTACGTCGTATGGCTTGTAATCGCATGTGCCGGAGCTCTGGCATTCATTGTGCTTTTCAATCTGACAAATATCAATATCACGGAACGTGTCAGAGAAATTGCCACCATTAAAGTTCTGGGATTCCGTTCCGGGGAGACCGGTGCGTATGTGCTCCGCGAGAACATGATGCTTGTCGTTATGGGTATCGCAATCGGACTTCCGCTGGGAATACTTCTTCACAAATTTATAATGGGTCAGATTATCGTTGACGCAGTGGCGTTTAATACAACTCTTAAGCCTTTGAGTTATGTTTACACAGTAATAGCCGTGATAATTTTCACCCTTGTTGTGGATATCATTATGAGGAAGAAGCTTTCACGCATTAATATGGCGGAATCATTGAAATCGGTTGAATAATAATAAAAAAGATTTAGAAAGGTAGAGATAAAATGCTTAAACTTGTCGATTATTTCCAAATAAGTGAAGAGAATCTGAATAGTAACGGTAAGCTTCCAATAGAAAAAATACTTCATATATTCCAGGATGCCGCAGGGGATCATGCAACCGGCCTAGGTAAAGGAATGGAAGAGCTTATTGCCGATGGCATGACTTGGATTCTGACGAAAGTGCGTTTCGAAGTCTGCAGTGAACTTGCTGCAGGAAAATACAGAATCGAAACTTTTCCTCTCAAGAGAAAGGGCGCTACTTTTCCGAGAGATTACTATATATATGACAGCAGAGACAATCAGGTAATCAGAGGGACAAGCCAATGGTGTATTGTTGATTTCAAATCACGCAAAATATTGAGAAATCCTTTTGATTTCGATGGTATTTTCACTGACGCAAAGGCATTTGAAGACGGAATTCCGAAAATCATGTCAGCGGATGTCAAGCCTGCGGGAGAACATGTCGTTACGAAAAAAGATATGGATATGAACATGCACACGAACAATTGCCGTTACGGAGGCATGGTTGAGGAAGTCATCGGAGAGAGAGATTACAGGGAACTCGTCATTAATTTCTCCAAGGAAACCGTAGAAGGAGATGTAATCAGGTTATTCTCGGGAGAAATTGATGGAATCTGCCACGTAGAAGGACACAGGGGAGATGACATAATATTTAAGGCAAATGTCAGGTAAGTGCTGTCAGCTATCCAATAGGACAAATAAAAATGGCGTTGCAGGTGCAACGCCATTTTATTATATTCGGTTATAAACTCTGCGAGATTATACTAAGCCCTGTTCCATCATTGCAGCAGCAACCTTTTCGAAACCAGCGATGTTTCCGCCCTGAACCAGAAGGTTCTTGTTTCCGAAGTACTTTTCAGCAGCAGCAGCACTGTTCTTGTAGATGTTTCTCATGATGTCGTGGAGCTGATCGTATACAGCCTGGTGCTGATATACAGTGTGGCCAGCGTTCTGTCCCATTTCGATACATGAGCAAGCAACGCCACCAGCGTTAGCAGCCTTAGCTGATCCAACTGCGATCATGTTCTCGATGAGGTA
>JAQXIX010000049.1 GCA_029008005.1 Bacillota bacterium
AATTGAGGATTTGCGGTACGCCTGTCATGGACAGGCGGTACCGCTGGTCCATATTTGCGGTCTTACGACCGCGGAATATTCATGAATTTTGAAAAAAGCCAGACGGAACACTTCAGCAACTAAGGCTGAAACAGCCATTTGCAGGGAATTTCTTCTGGGAAATTTTTCGAATGGCTCTGTCAGGAGAATTTTTCTCCCTGAGAAGAAAATCTCGAAAAAACCCAGAAAAATCCCAGGGAAAGCCCTTTTGGGGACGGCGTCCTTTCCAACAGCCGACTGGCGAAGTCAGCGTAAGGTTCGCGGCTAAGGTGCTTTTGTCGGAAGCGGCAATATAGTGATGCTAGGAGTCTATTGTTTTCCAGCAGCGCTCTTTCATAAATGCTGTAATAACAGCGATATCTTCGCCCTCATAGAATTTTACAAGCAGCTGCTTGAATTCAGGTACTTCCTTTTCTGGAATTACCAAGAAACCACCACCATGCGAAATAAGATAATGGTTTGCAAAAATGACGGAAGCACGTTTGTTTCCGTCTAAGAATATCTGAGTCTTCATACAGTAAAGGCACAGTTTGATTGCAATGTTAATAGGCGTATCATTTTCTTCGACGATCTCTCGGATTCTATCTTTTACATCCAGTTCATTTGGCAAAGGCGGAACATACGACGAGCCACCGATGGTAACAGGAACACCTCGGATGCGGCCACCTTCGGCAAAAAATCCTTCATTCACAAGTCGTGCAATATGACTAAGCATATAATAATCGGAACGGCTGGCAACTACATCCCGATCCAGAATGAACTCCCATGCGTGTTTCAAATTCAAAATCTTCTGTATGTCAGTGGCAGTCATACCGGAAACTTTGCCGTTTTCTATGATTTCTTCTGTCTGTGGGAACGATGTAGCAACACCCTCCAAAACAGCCTGATCATAGATATTCATTTTCATATTGGCACGTGCAAAAGCGATGTTATTTACGACATCAACAGAAAGTTCGTCTTCAGAATATCCAGCTGCAGCAAGTTGTTTTTCAATGCTGCGAAGTGATTTCCTGATTTCACGAGCTTCTCGGGCATTTCGAAGAAGCAGATTATACAGTTCATCTGTATATATACCTACATAAGTAGACGTCTGCTTGCCGGCGACACGTTTTCTCACATATAGGTATTTCCCATCACCACGTTCTTTGATTTCAGGTGTACCATCATAAGGCATCAAATTCAGTCTTGCATGAAGGTCAGCACGACTTCTGAGTAATTCCTGTATCTCACTATATTGTACTGCCATTGTCTCTCCTCTCTTTGGGGAACAAATCTTGCAGATTTTATACCACAATGCTCCCCAATAGTCAATGAAGAATGGGGAATCTCCAGGAAGTCCATCTTTAAACATTCAGCTTCCTGTCGCGCAGTGTCGGTGGTACAATGTGGTAAAGAAAAGCATTGCTGGAGCACTTAGGATATGGAGGTGCAAGATGAGAAAAAGACTATTAGCGATAATACTCGGAATCGCCGTGGTGATGGCGTTTTCGCCTGTGATGGTTTTTGCAGGTGACAGTGATTATATCGAGCTGTTTACGCCGGAGGAGGAGAATTCTATCTGGTACATGGGAGAGTATTTCTATGGGGAGTATCGCGCTTACGATACATGGTTGGATTACAGTTACAGTACGCTGCCTACCGTTGTGATTACCGATAGCAATGGTGAGGTTGTTGATACCATTGTAAGTGATACGGCAGTGGAGGATCGCAGCTATACTGATTATTACCTTAAGTTTGATATTGACAGAAATTTTCATCCCGGACAGTATACTGTGTATGTATTCGCAATGCCTATGCTTGGTGATGAAGATGCTGACATCTCGGAATTTGATGTTCCGGAGAAGCACTATAACATCACTATCAGGCGTCTCGGCACGCCTGCTTCTGTTAGACTTGCTGCGGGACGCGGGAAAGTGACTGTGTCCTGGGCCGAGGTTTCGGATGCTCAGAAGTATCAGGTATATCGCAGCACGAAGAAGTCGTCCGGATATTCGAAGGTTGCAACCACAGCGAACAGAGCTTTCGTGGATAAGAAGGTGAAGAAGGGCAAAAGATATTACTACAAGGTGAGGGCCGTAAGAGCAGGCAACGGCACGGTATATGGAACATTCACCGCTCCGAAGAAGAGTGGCAAGGTTAGATAAAGGTGCGGCGCAGAGTAATCTGCGCCGTCTTTAATCAGAGATATTTTTCGAATCGCGTTATGTCTGTCCCAAGATTCTCGAGAAAACACTTGATATGATAATCATCTTTCGCTACTCGTCAGCCTCCAGCTCAATCAGATTGACCACGGAATGCAGCTTGTCCTGATCCATGGATGCGTAGTGTTTCTTCGTCGTGTTGATGTCACGGTGGCCGAGAAGCTCTGCGGTGAGGTAGATGTCGCCGGTTTTGCTGTAAATCTCGGTGCCGAAGGTGCTCCTCAGCTTGTGAGGGGTGATTTTTTTGTTCGTTTCGAGCATGCCGCTGTACTTCTTGACGAGATTCTCGACGCTGCGGACGGTGAGACGCGTTCCTCGAAGCGAGAGGAAGAGGGCGGGGGAGTCGTTCGTTTTGCCCTTAAGAAACTTCTCGCGCTCGGGCCCGATGTAGGCGGAGAGGGCAGAAGCGACTGCGTCACCGAAATACACGAAGGCCTCGCGGCCGCCTTTGCGGATAACTCTTATGGAATTAAGTGTGAAATCTATGTCATCAACATCCAGGCCGACAAGTTCGCTTACACGAATTCCGGTTCCGAGGAAAAGCGTCAGAATTGCCGTATCACGAACATATGTTCTTTCGTGAAATTTCTGCTGGCGCTCGGTCAGATTGACCGGATTACTGACATATTTAATTAAATCAATTATCTGCTCCGGGCTGAGAGCGATGATGGCCTTATCGTTAATTTTCGGCCGCTCGAT
>JAQXIX010000050.1 GCA_029008005.1 Bacillota bacterium
AGACAATAGAGGTTGCAGCGGCAATCATCGTAAAGGACAATAAAGTATTTGCCACCCAGCGGGGCTATGGCGAATTCAAGGACGGTTGGGAATTTCCCGGGGGCAAGCTTGAACCGGGGGAATCTGCCCGGGAGGCTCTTGTCAGGGAGATAAGGGAGGAGCTGGATGTGGACATCAGGGTAGGCAGGCTCCTGGAAACGGTGGAATACGACTATCCGAAATTCCATCTGACAATGCACTGCTTTATCTGCGAGCTTTTGTCAGAGGAGATTGTACTGAAGGAACACGAGGATGCCAGGTGGCTGAAGGAAGATGAACTGGACACTGTTGACTGGCTGCCGGCGGACGTGGGGCTGATAAATAAATTGAAATGTGCATTCAATTAACGCGTAATAATGGAATATACTCTCAGAAAGCTTGAAGGAAAGCCTGTAGTAGCAGAAAAAAGCTATGAGAAATATTTCCATACTTCATGAATGTCCCTTATGCAATAAGGGAACCTGAAAAGATTGAAATGATTAGGCAGGCAGATGAAGTATACCGCCTTGACCACGCTGTTACGGCAAACCAGAAAATTATTTCTACTGATTAAAAACGTCCTATTCATGCAGATAAACTGTTCGAACGGGACGTTATTTAATTTGAGTGCCAAAACCGCTGGAAGTTAAGGTGAATAGCATTTCGTTGTATTGACATAACATATATGTTATAATGTATAATATGTTATTGCGACGAAATGTTTAATAGGATTTCAATATGAAAACATCGGAAATAATAAATAATACCTGTTCACACTTGGAAATATCAAAATCCGATTTGGCGAAGCGTATGGGACTGCATCCGTCATCTTTGTACAGGAAACTTTCCAGAGAGAGCATGACTTTCGAAGAACTCCAGAAATGCCTTGATATTTTAGGCGTTTCCATTGAACTTCAATTTAAATACCCTGATGGGGATACACTCAGTTCACAGGAGAATCATGCTCAGATAATTGACAGGATGACCATTCTGGAGAAGGAGCTGGAAGCTGCAGCGAAGATCGATGAGTTTAGAAAAAAGACACTGAGAGCATTAAGAACTGAATTGAACAGTGCCGTCGGTTATACGGATCTTTGTCGTAGCAATGGATTACAGGCGGACCTGTATTTAGATAAACTGAGCGATGTACACGGGACTATGGAGAGAATGATTTCTCTGTCACTCGGTGAAGCGGTTAAATACGAAACTGAAGAATTAGACAGTAAGAAAATAGAAGCCTTGAGGGGCAAACGCGGACTGCTTGTGGAAGACAATGAACTGAATAGGGAAATTCTCGAAGAAATTCTCTCGGGACACGGTCTTCTGATCGATGAAGTAAGTAATGGGCGCAAGGCTCTCGATGCAGTCCAGGAACATGACCCCGGTTATTATCAGTTTATCCTTATGGATATCGAAATGCCGGAGATGGATGGATATGAGACAACATTGAGAATTCGAAATCTTTCTAACAGAATGAGAGCCAATATACCGATTATTGCACTTACGGCAAATGCAGTCGCCGAGAACCGAGACAAAGCATTTGCGGTGGGAATGGACGAATTCCTCGCAAAGCCTGCAAACACAACGCGACTGCTGTCGTGTCTCGCGAAACTGCTGTAAATGAGAAAAAAGAGCTGATGCACCGGGAAATAGTGTAACAGCTCTTTTTTGATGGTGGAGCATAGGGGGTTCGAACCCCTGACCTCATGACTGCCAGTCATGCGCGCTCCCAGCTGCGCCAATGCCCCTGGGATATGGAGCCACTGGCCGGGATCGAACCGGCCACCTGCACGTTACGAATGTGCTGCTCTGCCAGATGAGCTACAGTGGCTCAAAAAACCTACTCTTGTAGGTCATTGATTAATTCATCTATATCGTTATACTGGTTTGTCTGATCTGTAGTCGGACCGAAATTCGGTGAATCTGACGAACCGAAGAGTTTGTAATATCCAATGCCAAGAATCGCGAAAAATACAAGAACTGCGGCAAGTATTATGAGTGATTTCTTAAGCTTGAATTTAGCTGTAGTTTCAGTGGATTTCATATCGGAATCCACTTCGGTTATTTCAACCTCAGGGAGAGATTCCAGTGACGTTTCAGTCGTTTCGGCAGTTTCAGCCGCCTCAGTATTATCCCCGTGCTCGCCTTCTTCAGAGTTTACGGCCTCGGCATCTGCAGCATCTCCGGCAGGTTTGTCAGCATCTTCGACAACCTCTTCGGATGATTCGGCAGCAGTTTCCGCTTCTTCCTTGATTTTAGCGAGAGAGGCTTCAATTGTCGACTTGGACAACAAATCGCTTCCGAAAACAGTGGCGCTGAGAACCGGCTTGTCTTCTTCTGACGGCAGAACGGTTTTGTATGAATTTTCGTCTGTATGGGCAAGAGACTCCTCTATCGCCGATTTAGAAACAACATCCGTCTCTGAACCAGAGTCTGCCTTGTCGGATTTACCTTCTTTTTTTACTTCAACAGACTCTTCTTTAAGAGGCTGTTCCGACTTCTCAGGTGCGGAATCAGCTGCTTGAGCTTGCTCACGAGCCTGATGTGCATTGCTTACTTTAACGATTCTTGAAAAAATTATACTTAGCTTGGCGGCGTCCTTCTCGTCATATCTGAGAGTGTGCCACTTCTCGTCATATTTGAAAACGTATACATGTTTCTCGGCAGAGTGTCTGATACTCTTCATTTCCCTGAACACGTACTCACTGCCGTCCATGGTGAGAGATTTCGTAGAAAACACCATCACATGGCCGTCATGTTTGAATTCAATTGTGTTAGTGTTCATATTTCCTCCTGTCAAATGAACCTTTGAAAGAAAGGATGAATAACATTACTCGTTATGATATCTCCGAAATAGGTAAAAAGTCAACCATATTGTTGAAATTTATGAGACAAACTAGTAAAATAATGGTATAATACGTCAATGCTTATGTAAATATGTATTTGCAATAAGCACAAAGGGGCATAAACATTTTATATCGGAGGTACGTATGGATAAAGCTGCATTGACTGAAAAAAGAGGAGACAGCGTTGTCAGATTTCTTAAGAGTCTTGAAATCAGGAGAGTATCGGATAACGGTTATGATATGGAAGATGTGCATGAATGTATTCATCAGCTTTGCAGATTGTACGAAACACATATCGGAGAACTCGAGAAAAATTATGATACTGAGATAGAGAAACTAACTGCCAAATACCAGAAATACGAAGAAAACAATGAGCTTTACGTAGATCTGATAGTTGATGCTAAGAGAACAGCAGGCGATATTATATCTCAGGCTCAGAATGAAGTTGATTCAATCCTTGAAGAAGGAAAAGAGAAGATTGCTTTATGCGAGAGAGAACAGCAGAAACTGGAAGAAGAATTCAGCAACACCTTAAGAGGTCTTGAGGAAGAAGTTGCAAAGGCAAGAGAAAATGCTGAAGCAGAGAAAATAAAGATCGCTGAAGAAATCGATAAAGAAAGAGAAAATCTCGAAGAAACAAGACGCAGATACAGAACTCAGGTTGATGCAATGGATGAAGAATTCAATGAGATCAAAACTAATATCTGGAGAGCTGCGGCTAAGCTTGACGGACTTAAGGCTCAGACTGAGAATGTTGAAGAAGACGTTCAGTGGAAACTTGAGGAGAGCAGTTCCGTTGAAATACCTGTAAACGATACGGGAATCGAGGAAATTTTAATTGATGCGCCGGTTGAAGAAACCGAACCTGCAGTATTCACAGAGGAAGAATTCCTGATGTCGGAAATCCCATCTGAAGAGGCGGCAGGGACTGAAGCGAAGCAGGAATCGGAAGAAATTCCGGATGTTTTCACAGAACTGGATCTTGAACACCTGCAGTCTATGATTGACGAGCACACGGAAGAAACAGCAGAAACAGCAGAAACCGTTGAAGCAGCAGAAACAGAAGAACCTAAGGCGGCAGAAGCTGAAGAAATTATTCCGGAAGATCTGGCGGAACTGATTGAACAGAGCGATTTGATTGAAAAAACAGAAGAAGATACGGCTTCAGTTGAAGAACTGCTCGGCGAAATCAACTTCGACGATATCCTGGCGGAAGTGCCTGAAACTCAGGAAAGCGCAGAAGAAGATATTGCGGAAATCAGTCTGGAAAACCTGGAAGAAACCGAAGTGCCGGAAGCGGAAGAAGATGAAGAAATTTCTTTTAAGAAACTTGAGGAATTATTCAAAAACGAAAAATAATCCGCATCAAAATTAAGAAAGACAGAAGTACGCGGCGCAAATGTGCCGCGTATAGTTTTTAGATGAACATATGATGTCGAGAGAACAAAGGACGTAGGAATGGAATTACTAAAGAAAAGAATAATTGAAGATGGATCCGTAATCGGAACAGAGATAGTAAAGGTGGATGGATTTTTGAACCACCGTCTGGATGTTAAGCTTCTTGATGAAATAGGAAAAGAATTTGCTTCGAGATTTTCGGGAGTGAAAATAGATAAAATACTGACAGTTGAAGCAAGCGGTATCGCCGTAGCATGTATGACGGCTCCGCACATGGGGCATCCGCCTGTTGTTTTCGCTAAGAAAGCGACACCGAGTACTATGAACGAGGGCTTCTACGAGGCAGAAGCTCACTCTTTCACCAAGGGTACGATTTCGAAATTCAAGGTTGACAGAAAGTTTCTGGAAGAAGGAGAAAATGTACTGATTCTTGATGATTTCCTGGCATCAGGACAGGCATCGGTCGCTCTGGTTGATATAATCGGTCAGGCGAAGGCCAATGTGGCCGGAATCGGTGCCGTAATCGAAAAGAATCATCAGGGTGGAAGAAAGAAGCTGGAAGAAATGGGACATCGTGTTGAGGCCTTGGCTGTAATTGACAGAATTGAGGACGGCAAAATCATATTTCTTCAGAAATAGGAAAAACTATGGATTACTACAAGGTTGACTACCATATACATACCGTGTACTCAGACGGTAAAGCGACACCGACGGAAATAATAAAAAAAGCGGCGGAACTTGAATACGACAGAATCGCAATAACGGATCACGACAATGTAAACGGACTGGAAGAAGCGCGGATTGCGGCTGAAGCCCTGAACATGACAGTGATTCCCGGAATCGAAATAGCAGTGGAAACAGAAGAAAAAATCGGTCTTCACATGCTGGGTTATGAGATAGATCCGAAGAATCCGGAATTGCAGGATTTTCTCAGCCGCCTGATAAAGAACAGAGAAGAGAGAAATGAGCAGCTGTTTGAAGTTCTCAGACAGCAGGGATTTGATATCAGTGTTGAAGATGTCGAGGTCGGCAGAAACAGCTTCATAGGTAAACCTCTGATTGTAAGAGCTTTGCTTCGGAAAGGTCTGATAAAAAGCGAGAAAGAAGGATTCGGCCCTGCCGCACTGGGAAGCAAAGCCTGCAGATCGGTAAAAAAAGCTAAACCGAAAGCTCGCGAGGCCATTGAAATAATAGAGGCAGCGGGAGGAATTCCTGTGCTTGCGCATCCCATTCAGACAAGAGGAATCGGGAGACCCGGAAGCGAAGAATTTTTTGAGAACATCGAAAAGATAATCAGAAAGCTAAAGACACAGGGACTTAAGGGTCTCGAATGCTACCATCCGGATCAGAATGAGGAGCAGTCTTCTAGATTCGTTGAAATAGCGGGGAAATATCATCTTCACATTACAAGGGGTTCCGATTTTCACGGAAGCGATTTCGCAAAAGCGGAGAAAACAGCAGATTACAGGTAAAATGAGGTGACAGAACAAACATGTTCAAAAGAACAAGAGAAAATATAAACGCAATTAAAGAGCGAGATCCTGCAGCCAGAAACAGCCTGGAAGTGCTTTTGTGCTATCCCGGCGTGTGGGCGGTTATGCTGCACACTCCGGCACACTGGCTCTACAAGCACAACTGTAAGCTGCCGGCGAGAATAATTTCCCAGATTTCCAGGTGGTTTACGGGAATTGAGATTCACCCGGGAGCCCAGATCGGAAGGCGATGTATGATCGACCACGGAATGGCGGTTATAATCGGTGAAACAGCCGAAGTGGGAGATGATTGCACAATATATCAGGGAGTTACTCTCGGAGGTACCGGTAAAGATACAGGAAAAAGACACCCGACAATAGGAAACGGCGTTCTCGTCAGTTCCGGAGCAAAAGTCCTGGGACCGATAGTGGTAGGCGACGATGTGAAAATAGGAGCGGGAGCAGTAGTTCTAAGAAATGTTCCCGATGGATGTACGGTTGTCGGAGTGCCCGGTACGATTGTAAGGAGATACGGACATCCGGCCAACGATATGGACCAGATGGACATGCCGGATCCTATAGCAGTAGAACTGGAATGCCTCAGGAGAAGAGTTGTGGAGCTTGAAGCTCTTCTGGCACGTGAATTCGGACGAGAGGCAATCAAGAGATGCGAGAAAGATTGCAGGTATGAAGATATTGTTAAGGAAATAAATAATCAGGTGTATGACGAGCACATGTCAGGACATAACTGTTCGGAATGTGATGACGAAAACTGCACAATAAGGAATATCGTAAAAGATTTGGAGGAAGACAAATGAAAATATATAACACTCTGACCAGAAAAAAAGAAGAATTTGTCCCAATGGAAGACGGCAAAGTCAAGATGTATGTATGCGGACCGACCGTTTATAACTTTTTTCATATCGGAAACGCCAGACCTTTCGTTGTCTTTGACACAATGAGAAGATATCTGGAATACAGCGGAAACAAAGTGAAATTCGTGCAGAACTTCACAGACGTTGACGACAAAATCATCAACAGAGCGAAGGAAGAGGGGATTTCTGCGTCAGAAGTAAGTGAGAAATACATAGAAGAATACTATAAGGATGCTGCGGCACTTAATGTAAAGAAAGCCACAGTTCACCCTAAAGTAACGGAAACAATGGATGACATTATCAAGTTTGTTTCGGATCTTATCGATTTGGGATATGCTTATGAGTCAAACGGTGATGTGTATTACAGAACAAGGAAGTTTGAAGGATACGGCAAGCTTTCGGGAAAGAATATCGATGATCTGATTCTCGGAGCAAGTGAGAGAGTAAGAGCGGCAGATGATGAGAAAAAAGAAGATCCTCTGGATTTTGCTCTCTGGAAAGCGAGAAAAGAACCTTCGGAAATAGCATGGGAATCACCGTGGGGCATGGGAAGACCGGGCTGGCATATTGAATGTTCGACAATGTCAAAGAAGTATCTGGGAGATACTATAGATATTCATGCAGGCGGAGAGGATCTTCAGTTCCCTCATCATGAAAACGAAATCGCCCAGTCGGAAGCACACAGCGGCAAGCAGTTTGCCAACTACTGGATGCATAACGGATACATAAACGTTAACGGAGAGAAAATGTCCAAGTCACTGGGCAACTTCAAGACAGTCAGAGACCTTCTCAGTAAATATGACGGAGAAGTTCTCAGATTCCTTATACTTAACGGTCACTACAGAAGTCCGATAGATTTTAATCCGGAAATACTGCAGCAGTCAGAAAACTCCATGAAGAGAATGAGAAATGCCAAGGCAAATCTCAAGCATCTGATTTCAACAGGAGCTGGCAAGCTCAGTGAAGAAGAAAAGAAAACTCTTGAGGACTTCGGCAAATACAGAGAAATGTTCTGCAAGGCTATGGACGACGATCTTAACACAGCAGATGCAATAGCAGCCGTTTTCCAGCTTATAACAGCAATCAATACAGCAACAGGATCAGGCTGCAGCAAGGAGTTTGCCGAAAAATGCATGGATATTCTCATGGAACTCTGCACTGTTCTGGGACTTTTGCAGCAGGATATCGGCGGAGAAGCGGAAGCTGATGAAATAGATCCGGAAATCAAGGCTCTCATCGATGAGAGACAGGAAGCAAGAAAGGCTAAGAATTTCGCTCGTGCAGACGAGATTCGCGATATGCTGAAGACCCGGGGAATCACGCTTAAGGACACACCGCAGGGAGTGCAGATTATCAGAAATTGATTAGAAACTTGAGTATGGAAAAAAACAAAGTCAGAGGGCTGAATCCGGAAGCTCTGGCGTATGCCGGAGATGCAGTTTACGAACTGTTTATCAGAGAAATGCTCCTTGAATCCGGAACGGCTCGTGTCACAAATCTTCACAGAAGAGCGACAGGGTACGTCAGAGCTCAGGCTCAGGCTAAAGCAATAAAAGGCATTTTTGCGGAGCTTACGGAGACAGAACAGGCGCTTGTGAAAAGAGCCAGGAATCACCGTTTCCATTCGAAGGCGAAAAATGCCGATCCCGTTACGTATAAATGGGCGACGGCTTTCGAAGCCCTGATCGGACATCTGTACCTTTCGGAAGAAAGGGAACGTATGATTTACATTATGAAGAAAGCTGTTGAGATAACAGAAGGCAAGGTAAGAGAAGATGGCGAATCGTGCTAAGAAAAAAAAGAATGTCAAGAACAAATCAAAAGACTGGCTGATGGATTACTATCAGACGGGAAGAGAGTGGGAAAAAGACAACAGACGCCGTCGTGAAGAGGCCGGTGAAACGGAGCACAAGGGTCTTAAGAATCTTAATACATTCGAGAAGACATGCATTGTGATTATTATCCTCGGAATAATTCTTTTCGTTGTCAAGGTATTTGTTCTGGGGCACAGCATTACTGCTCCGGGAATATAGAGGAGGATCGGAAATGAGCAAGGCAGACGTGTTGTTTGTGAATATGTGCAGAAACATTCTTGATTCGGGATTCAGCAGTGAGGGGCAGAATGTGAGAGCCCGCTGGGAAGACGGAACCCCGGCTCATACGATAAAACAGTTCGGCGTAGTCAACAGATACGATCTCAGTGAAGAATTTCCGGCGCTTACACTTCGTCCTACGTATATTAAAAATGCTGTTGATGAAATGCTTTGGATATGGCAGAAAAAATCTAATAGAGTCGCTGATCTCAAGAGCGGCATCTGGGATCAGTGGGCAGACAGGGACGGAACAATAGGCAAGGCATACGGGTACCAGATGGGAATAAAGTACAATTTCGCCCAGGGCGAAATGGATCAGACCGACAATGTAATCTGGCAGCTTAAGAACACACCTTATTCCAGAAGGATAATGACAAATATGTATAATTTTTCCGATCTGAGAGAAATGGGACTTGAGCCGTGCGCTTACAGTATGACATTTAATGTTACGGGGGATAAGCTGAATGCAGTGCTTAATCAGAGGTCGCAGGACATACTTACGGCCAACAACTGGAATGTAGTCCAGTATGCCGTACTCGTTCATATGCTTGCGCAGGTCAGCGGTCTCAAGGCCGGAGAGCTCGTTCATGTTATTGCAGACGCACATATTTACGACAGGCATGCTGATATTGTGCGGGAGCTTATAGAGCGGCCGCAGTATCCGGCGCCGACATTCAGGCTTAATCCGGATATAAAAGATTTTTACGACTTTACAACAGACGACATAATAATAGAAAACTATGTGAAAAATCCACAGATAAAGAATATTCCGGTTGCTCTGTAAGAGGCGAGAGGAATATTCGAAAGGAGTTAATGTGAACGCAATTGTTGTGGTTGACAGCCACATGGGAATAGGTAAAAACAACGGTCTTTTGGTGCATCTGCCGGGAGACCTGAAATACTTTAAAGAGAGAACGCTGGGAAAATGTGTTGTCATGGGAAGGAAGACCCTTGAAGGTCTTCCGGGAGGAAGACCGCTTCCCGGCAGGGATCATATTATTCTCACGACAGAGGCCGGATACAAGTGCAATGAAAGAGAAAACAACAGGTGTTACGTCTGCGCCACTAAAGATGAGGCTATGAAAATTATAAGAGAAAACTACAGAGATGAAGACGTTTTCATTTGCGGAGGAGCATCGGTGTATGAACAGTTTTTTCAGGACTGCGACAGATTCTACGTGACCCATATTGATGAGGCTTTTGAAGCAGACAGATTTTTCCCGCCTCTTGGCAATCTGGAAAAAACATGGGAATCGGAAGAACACTGCGAAAATGGCCACAGATACAGATTTTGCATATACGAGAGGAGATAACTGGTAAATGTCCGAGCTGATAATGGGACGAAATGCGGTCCTTGAAGCCCTTAAGGGCGGCAGAGAAATAGAGAAAATCAACATCGAAAAGAACAGGAACAGCGGAGGATCCATCAGGCAGATTATTGCAAAAGCATCAGACGCAAAAATTCCTGTTTACTATAGTGATAAAGCCTTTATGGATAAGCTGGCCGCAAGGTCGGAGTCAGGTGAGACGAATTATCAGGGTGTTATTGCAATCGCATCGAATTTCGCGTACTCATCTGTTGATGATATTCTGAACCTGGCTGAAGAACGGGGTGAATCACCTTTTGTACTGATTCTTGACGGAATCGAGGACCCGCACAACCTTGGAGCGATAATGAGAACTGCCGAATGTGCCGGAGTACACGGAGTTATTATTCCTAAACGCCGCAGCGTATCGGTAAACGAGACTGTTCTGAGAACAAGTGCCGGAGCGGCGGAACATATACTCTGTGCAAAAGTCACAAACACAGGCAAAACCATTGACTTGTTAAAAGAAAAGGGTCTCTGGGTCTGCGCATGTGATATGGGCGATACGCTTATGTATGACAGAGAACTTACGGGACCGCTGGCTGTTGTAATCGGAAGTGAAGGCTTCGGAATAAGCAGACTCGTAAAAGAAAAGTGCGACTTCACAGCAACGATTCCTATGAAGGGACAGATCAATTCACTCAATGCGTCTAATGCAGCAGCAATAATAATGTATGAAGCAGTGAGACAGAGATTTTAGATTATAGTTTATGAAAACACCTGAAGTAAAAGAAAAAGGACCTGATAATTTAATAAAAGATGAAGATCGTGATGCCGAACTGACATGCCGGGCTCAGGAAGGAGACCTTCTGGCAGAAGAAATGCTCATGAGAAAATACGGAAGCCTGGTAAAACGAAAAGCGAAAGCATACTATATTGCCGGCGGTGAGCAGGATGATGTTATCCAAGAGGGCATGATCGGACTACTCAAAGCAATAAGAAAATATAATCCCGAGAAAAAAGTTCCTTTTGAGTATTTCGCTGACATGTGTGTCACCACTCAAATAATTACGGCTTTCAGAAAGGCAGACAGAAACAAGCACAAGATGCTGAATACATCAGTGTCGCTTAACGGACCGGCAGGTGAAGGAAGCGACGATGTTACGCTGGAGGAGACTATTGTGGCAAGCAGTGCCGACAGCCCGGAAGAACTGACGGTGATGAAGGATGCAATGAATTACATTTTTCACAGCGGCAATAATATCCTCAGCGATTTCGAAATGGAAGTGCTGAATCTGCTTGTTGCCGGATATTCATACAGGGATATAGCCGAGAAACTTCAGAAACCTCTTAAATCAATTGACAATGCCCTGCAGCGATGCAGGAAAAAGATTAACGATTATCTGTGGGAGTAATGCAATTTCCGGTTGTAAAACCTGCTGCGTTACTATATAATTCAAATGTATGGCGTGCTGCCGTAGCTCAGTCGGTAGAGCACCTCATTGGTAATGAGGAGGTTCGGCGGTTCAAGTCCGCTCGGCAGCTCCATTACAATGTTACGCGGGGACGCCCGGTAACAGTGAACTTCTTAAGAATAACGTTATTAAACAAGGAGGAAATCAAATGGCAAAAGAAAAATTTGAAAGAAACAAACCGCATATTAACATCGGTACAATCGGTCACGTAGACCATGGTAAGACAACTCTTACAGCAGCTATCACAATCACTCTTCAGAAGAGACTGGGTCTCGGTGAAGAAGTTAAGTTCGATGAAATCGACAAGGCTCCTGAA
>JAQXIX010000051.1 GCA_029008005.1 Bacillota bacterium
TCCCATGATAACGTCTTCTCTATCTCCTCTTTCAACTTCGATGATTGGAAGATCGAACATTGACTTGCCAATTCTGTCGCCGATTTCTACTGCGCCAACAATGTCAACGCCCTTTTTCTTAAGAAGCATGTTTGCGATGCCGCCGCCCATTGCGCCGAGACCCCAGATAATTACTTTTACATTTTTCATTTTACATTCTCCTTTTCATCATATTTTTATTCAAATTAATAGCTTTACTTTATGCCCCTATATACGAGCAAATAGCGTGCCAATCAAAATTATCACTATTTATTCATATTCACGCATTAATATTGAGTATTTCGCCGTTTTTCGGCATATTTTATACATCTGCATTTTTTTAGTGCAAAAATAATTGCGCATATATGCAATTATTTTTGCATATATGCGCTTTTTACAGATTATATTTCTTTATTTTGTGCTGGAGATTCTGTCTGACCATCCCCAGTTCCGACGCAGTTCTCGAAACATTCCCTTTATTTGCCATTAGATGCCTTCGAATTATGGACTTCTCTATCCTCTCCATATACCGCGACAGAGATTCGTCACCAAGTTCGAAATCGGCAACACCTTCCGGATTCTTTCTGTACCCGTTTCCCGTTATAATATCCTGTTCCTCGAGACAATTGCCGCTTTCGGTCATTGAAAGAGCCGCCATAACTATATTTTCAAGTTCACGGACATTTCCCGGATAATCATGTCTCATAAGTTTATCCATCGCGTCATCCGAAATCTTTTCAACTGCCGTCCCGAACCTCTTGTTGTACTTTCCGAGAAACCCCTTCACAAGAACAGGTATATCATCTTTTCTTTCTCTGAGCGGCGGAATCGATATGTTCAGAATTGCAAGTCTGAAATACAAATCGCTTCTAAGAGTGCCTTCCTCAATGAGTTTTTCGGCCGGTTCGTTTATCGTCGCGATAATACGTACATCGACGGGTATGTCCTTTTCTCCGCCTACGCGACGTATATATTCCTCCTGAAGCACTCTCAAAAGCTTCCCCTGCAGCTCATAAGGCATTGCGCTTATTTCATCGAGAAGCAAAGTCCCGCCGTTAGCCTGTTCGAAGAGTCCCGCCCTGTCAACGGCTCCCGTAAAGCCGCCTTTAGCTGTTCCGAACAGCACTCCCTCCAGGAGACTCGCAGGAATAGCAGCACAGTTCTGCGCCAGAAACGGCTTCTTACTTCTCAGTCCGTCATAATGAATACTTTGGGCGAACAGTTCCTTTCCTGTTCCCGTTTCTCCGTATATGAGCACCGAAACATCATTCTTCGCTGCTTTTCGTGCCTTTGCGACAGCTTCTTCGAAGGCCGCATTCTGCCCAGCGATGTCATCGAATACGTATCTCCTTATCCCTTTGTTTTCCTTGGATTTCTCCGGTTCTCCCTTCACAGATATGCCGCTGCGCAGATCGAGGATAGTATCGCTCATATCCTTTATATCCGTTATATCTCTGGCGACCTCCAGTGCTGCAACAACCTTGCCGTCCACAACAATCGGAACCGTACTGTTTATCGTGGTTATTTCCTTGCCGTATATATTAAGGTAGGTCTGCTGTTTATCAAGAGTCGGTTCATTTTTTATGAGCGCGCGATAAAGTGTGCTTTCTTCTTCGGGAATAAAAGAAAAGCTCTCTCTGAAAGGTTTCCCGAGCACATCCTTCACGTTGGCCTTCTCCAGCTTGGCCATCTCTTCATTGTATAGTATTGTAATTCCTTCAGAATCGACAACATGCATCGCTCCGCCTAGCACTTCTGACGCAGCTTGAAGAATTGCCTGATAGTCTTTTACTCTCATTGAAATCCCGCCTTTCTTCTCTTTTTAAAGGATATCACACCGTCGGCCCATATGCAAATATTTTTGCACATAATCGCGGCGCCATTTATGTTACAATACTTACCATGAGGAAAAAAATAATTTTTATCGGAAACAGCATCGTCGCCGGCTATCCATGGAGCAAAGGCAAAAGTTTCGTGAGTGTCTTTCGCAAAGGTCTCAAGGATCTCCCGTTATCTCCTTCTGTCGGCTTCGATGTTATAAACAAAGGTATAAACGGTGATACAACGGCAGGCATTCTCGGCCGCTTCAGCGAAGACGTCCTCGATGCGTCACCTGACATTGTCTTTATAATGACAGGAACAAACGATTTCATTTACAGAGATTCCACACCTTCGGAAGCCTTTGCGAATCTGGAGCAGATGGCGCAGCTGTGCGACCGGTCGGAAATTATACCGGTTTTCATGACCCCTCTTCCCGTAGACGAAGCAAAGGCCGAAGCCATGTGGCTGGCAGGATTGGGTATTTCCTATGCAGCAGTAAACAGGCAGCTGGATGAGTTCTCGAATCTGATTCGCAGCAGCGGACGGTTTTATGTTGACACCGGCAGAAAATTTGCTGACTACGCTGCGGGGTTCGAGGATTCGGACCTGGTTTATCTGGATGGGCTTCATCCTATGCCTGACGGGCACGCTTTCATAGCGGAATGTATAAGAGAATTTATGACAACTCACAAGGAAGGTTTGTATTAAATGAGATTAAGAAAAGAATACGATGAAATGCAGGAAAAGGACATTCTCCTTATTGCGAATATTTCCGACGCTCTGGCACATCCCGCCAGAATTAAAATCTTCAGATTTATCATGGCATGCAATAAAAAAAGGCAGCCCGTATGTAACAGAGACATAGTTAATGAATTTAACTATGCTCAGGCCACCATTTCTCAGCATGTGAAGAAGCTGACTGATGCCGGTCTCCTCCAGGTGAAGAAAAAAGACAGATTTTCATATTATTATGTGCATCTCGGCACCTTACAGGATTATATAAACGCCACGAGAAAATTCGAAAATCTGTAAGATCGTCACCTTATTTCGTCTATGCCTATATTGGCAAGTTCGTCGCATCTGTTGTTTTTTTCGGTTATGTAGATAAACTCGTCATATGTAAATCCGTCTCCGTTCCAGAGGCGGAATTTTTCATATAAGCCTCTAAGGGTATTTTCTGTACTGTTCACATTAACATGTCCCTTAACGCGAAAAAAAGTTATCCGGTGTTTGTCCAGGTATGGCAGGAGTTCCTTCCACAGATCCTGGTTTTCGACCGGTTTTTTCTGGGAGGTTTTCCACCCGTTTTTCTGCCAGTTAACATACCATTTCTTTCTGAAGCAGTCCATAAGGTAACTGCTGTCCGAGAAAACTTCGATAACCTGGTTTTCTTTTTTTATGGCGCGAAAAGCCTCGAGCAGCGCCGTCATCTCCATTCGGTTGTTAGTGGTGTTTTCCTCACTGCCGTAGAGTTCCTTCAAAGCACTGCCGAATTCCAGAACAGCTCCCCAGCCTCCGAGGTTTTCTGCACTCTGGTTACCGGCACAGCCTCCGTCTGTATATATTCTAAGGACTTTGTCTTCCCTCATCTTTCATTCTCCTATTTGTGGTAAGTCTCATGTCTTATTATCTTAAAGCTTCTGTATATCTGTTCCAGAAGGATTACTCTCATCATCTGGTGAGGAAATGTCATAGGCGAAAAGGAAAGCTTCATGTCTGCTCGTCTGCTGACTTCCGCCGACAGTCCCAGCGATCCTCCTATTATGAACACAATGTCGCTTCGTCCGTCGACAGCCAGCTTCTCTATTTTTCCCGCCAGTGCTTCCGAGCTCAGTTCCCTGCCTTTGATTTCAAGGCTGATTACATAGTCGTTCTTCTTAATCGTCCCGAGGATTTCACGTCCTTCCGCCAGCTTCACGGCTTCTTCATCTGCTGCCGATGCCTTTGCGGGAAGGGGGCTTTCCTTGAGCTCAACAATCTTAAGGCTGCAGTATGCTCCGAGCCTTTTGCTGTATTCTGCCACTGCGTCGCGCCAGTATTTTTCTTTTAATTTGCCGATGGCAACAATTGTTATGTTCATTTGTTACACCTCATATACCGGGCCGATGCTTTCTCTTGCTGCAATCTCAACCAGCAGGTTGCCGCCAACATATATGCCCATTTCCTCGAGGGTATTGACTACAGCCTGCATCGCCACTTCCGGCGTATTGTTTTCTCTGCTCATATGTCCGAGTATAACCCGGCGTTTTTTTGGCTTCTCATTTACTATCCTGCAAAGGCATTTGCCGGCGGTCACGTTCGAAAGATGTCCCGAGTCCCCTAAAATTCTCTTTTTAAGGGCATACGGGTATCTGCCGAAAAGCAGCATTTCTTCTTCGTGGTTAGCTTCAAGCACCAGCAAATCCGCCTGTGATATCTCTTCGTATATTTCTTCTTCCACACATCCCGAGTCTGTCAGCAGGCTTATCTGTCGATCTCCGTGGTATAAAGAAAACCCTACAGGCTCTGCTGCATCGTGAGAAAGAGGGAAAGCTCTTACAATGAAATCCCCTATATAGAAGTCTTCCATTGTTACGAAAGTCCTGCGTTTCTCTTCTGCTACAGGCCTTTCTATGGCTTTCCAGGTAGCTTCGTTAGCGTATACAGCCCCATTAGGGAGCTTCTTCGAAAGAATCGGAATGCTCTTAACATGGTCTATGTGCTCATGGGTAATGAGAACAGCTTCAACCATTTCTTTCGGAGTTCCCGAAGCTTCGAGTCCCTCAAAAATCTTTTTTCCCGATATGCCGGCGTCTATTATTATTGCAGTTTTTTCATCTCTGACCAGATAGCAGTTACCGCTGCTTCCGCTTGCAAATGAACAGAATTTAAGTGTCATCAGTTTACTCCCTCGGTAATCGGAATTTTTTCTCCGAGATATTTCGGATCCGGCTTTATTATCCACATTCCGAAATCCTTGACTCTCGCGAGGATCTCCCTCAGTTCTCTCATTTCGTCGCCGGCATCTCCTCCCATATCGGAAGCGACGGTTCCCGTCGCTTCTATGCCCATTCTCTCACAACCATATAGAGCTCTGTACAAGTGATATTTCTGAGTTACAACTATGGCGCTGTCTACACAGAATACAGCCTTTGCTCTGTATACTGTCTCATATGTGGAGAATCCTGCATGGTCGGTGACTATATCCTCACCGGGAATTCCCGCATCAACCAGATAACTTTTCATTACCGCAACCTCGTTGTATTCATCCTGGCCGTCATCTCCCGACAACAGGATTTTCGGTGCCGCGCCTTCTTCATAAAGAACTGACGCCGCATCCAGCCTGTTTTTTAAAATAGGCGAAGGAGTCCCGTCAGATCTGACAGATGCTCCGAGCACCATAATACAGTCAGGTTTTTCCTCTGCCTGCCATCCCGTGTCTATTTCGTCAGATGTTGTGAGAATCATATAGAGATTTATGCCTAAAACAACCAGTGCCAGCAATAACACTAATTTTATTGTCCGAAAAATTAATTTTAATAGTTTAAACATGTTGCTATTATACCACACCTATGGTACACTTATAAGGCTTGAGAGCAAAATTATGCTGGGATCGAAGATCCGGGCAGGAAAGAGGTGAATAGCATGAAAAAAGGAATCCATCCTGAGTACAAGGAATGTAAAGTAACTTGCGCATGCGGAAATACGTTCATGACCAGATCAACTGAATCTGAAATCAGAACTGACATCTGTTCAGCTTGCCATCCGTTCTTTACAGGACAGCAGAAGTTCGCTCACAGAGGCGGCCGTGTTGAAAAGTTCAAGAACAAGTACGGTCTCGAATAATCAGCGAAAACATCCAACCCCGCGAAACATCGCGGGGTTTTCCTTTTTGTCCTTGCGGGCGAAAACTTGTTCTGTTAAAAAGAGATGTGGCTCGCTATCTGCGAGCCACATCAACATAATTTTTAGAACTGTATTTGTTTCTCTCTATGAAATGAGAGAGCCTGTTTAGCTTTCTCTTCTCCTTGCTCTGAGTATTATAACGATTCCAAGCAGAACACTTGTAATCATCGTCATAAATATCAGCAGGAGGTTCGTTGAATCTCCGGTCTTGACAAATGAGTCTGACTTATCTTTATCTGAGTTGTCTTTATCTGTTGTTCCCGAAGTGCCTTTGCTCGGCTTCGCCTTGTTTGTTAATACAATTGAAACTTCAGAGTCATCTGTAACCTTCGCTTTTGTATCTGAGAATACCGGTGTGAACTCAAACGAGCTGTCAACCTTCTTACCGTTGGCATCAGTTTCTGCGAGGTAATACAGACCGAATTCAGGCGTTTCGACAACAACCGTCTTCTCACTTTCACCATTAAGTTCGATCTTAATTGGGTTACCATCCATTGTTGCCGGTTTAGTACACTCTTCATCCTCAAACAATGTTACATAGAAGCTTCCGGTGTACTTCATCGGATTTCCTTCAACATCTACTACCTTCTTGGTGATTGTAAACTGCTTATAGTATCCGATAGGAATGTCATTAAGGATATTATCGAATTCCTTGGCAGCCGTTTCATTCTCTACTGTTATGACTCCTGCATTGAAATCATAAGCTGAGCTTGTTCCGATTTCAACAATATATTCTGTACCGTCAACCTTCAGAACTTCAACACCATTTTCGTTTTCACCGAGAATATTGCCTTCACTGTCTGTCTCTCCGACATAGTATGTCTTGCCTACAGGCAGGTTGCTGAATGTTGTCGTTGCCTTTGATGTATCCTTAAAATTAAGTTCCTGAGGCCCTGCAACAAGTTCTGTTCTGTCTTCATCCGAGAAGAGAGCCACATAGAATGTCGCATCCTTTGCAACAAACTCATCGAAAAGACTGTTATGCTTCAGATTCTTGGTAATCTCAACACTTGTAAGCTTAGGAGTGTTCTTGATGTTATTTCCGTCGTAAACAACATCGTAGTTGCTAAGCAACTCTTCATTTCCGTCGATTTCCGTTTCTTCTACAGAATACTTTATCTCTTTACCGTCCTCATACTTGTAAAGATTTTCGAATTCATATTCCCAGTCATCATCAGCTGTTACATGTTTACTTTCAACCAGCTTACCATCAGCCTTAAGCTGTACCGTGATAC
>JAQXIX010000052.1 GCA_029008005.1 Bacillota bacterium
ATGACGACGACGACCAGATGGGGCTTGTCAAAGCCATTATTAAGGAAATGAATCTGAACGACAAGATGTATCCCGCGCGGGAAATCAAGTCGATCATTTCCGACGCAAAAAACCGGCTGCTTGCGCCCAGAGAGTGGATTCGGGAAACACGGGACGATTTTCGCGCGAAAAAGATACTCGAGGTATACGAGACGTATGAAAAGCGCCTTCGCGAGAGCAACGCGCTCGATTTCGACGATCTCATTATGAAAACAATCCAGCTTCTCACCGAGCAGGCCCCTGTGCTGGACTATTACAGGCGCAAATTTGAATACATTCTTGTGGACGAATATCAGGACACCAATCTGGCTCAGTACGAGTTCATACGTCTGCTGGCCGGCGAGAAGCGCAACGTGTGCGTCGTGGGCGACGACGATCAGTCCATTTACGGCTGGCGCGGCGCCGACATACGCAATATTCTGGAATTTGAAAAGGATTTTCCGGGAACTAAAGTTGTTAAACTGGAGCAGAATTACAGATCGACGTCAAACATTCTCGAGGCGGCCCATTCAGTAATAATGCACAACAGAGAGAGAAAAAACAAGAAGCTATGGACAGAAGCGGAGAAGGGACACAAAATCACATATTACAGAGGTGAAGACGAGCGCGATGAGGCGAATTTTATAGGGGGAGAGATAAACCGCGTCGGCGGAAGCTACAGAGATTATGCGATTCTTTACAGAACAAACTCTCAGTCCAGAACCTTCGAAGAAGCCCTTTCGCGCAGGGGAATTCCATACAGAGTACTAGGCGGTCTCAGATATTACGACAGAAAAGAAGTCAAAGATATGCTTTGTTATATGAGGCTTGTGCAGAACAGTTCCGATGACCTGTCACTTGTCAGAATAATAAACGAACCGAAGAGAGGTATCGGCAGCAAAACTGTCGAGAAGCTTCAGACTCTGGCAAAAGTACGAGATGAGAGCCTTTTTGATACCATAAGTGATACGGAGGTGATTTCATCGATTTCCGCAAAGGCTTCAAAAGGTATAGAGGATTTAGTCAGACTCATTTCGTCTTTAGGCAGAGAAAAAGACAATATGAGAATATCCGATATTTACGATGTGCTTCTCGTGAACACAGGATATCTGAAAATGCTGGAAGATCAGAATACTGTTGAAAGCGAAAGCAGAATCGAAAACCTTATGGAATTCAAGTCAGTAATATACGATTACGAGGAAGAGGACAGCAATATTACTCTCGCGGAGTTTATGGAAAGAATAGCTCTGCTGTCTGATGTCGATAACCACGATGAGCAGGAAAACGCAGTGACACTTATGACACTTCACAGTGCCAAGGGACTGGAATTTCCCTACGTATTTATGCCGGGTATGGAGGATGGTCTGTTTCCGGGATGGAGGTCCTTTGACAGACCGGAAGGGCTGGAAGAGGAGAGAAGACTTTGCTACGTGGGGATTACGAGAGCCAGAGAACGTCTGTGGATGACAAGTGCAGCCATGAGGACCTTGTACGGTAAAACTGATTTCACCAGGGAGTCGCAGTTTCTCAAGGAAATTGACAGAAATCTAATCGAAGGCGATGCCGTATATGAGAAAAAAACCAGAACATCAGATGGCGCGTTTGTAAACGGGATGGTTAAAGAAAAGCCATTTAAACCATTTGATAAGCTTAAATACGCAAGTGCCCTTACCAGACAGAATGCCGAGAATATGAAAAAGTCCGGAGAAGTGAATTTTGCACAGGGAGACACTGTGTCACATCCTAAATTCGGATCCGGAAGTGTCGTAAGCTGCGGGGCGAAAACTGTGGAAGTCAAGTTTGCCGACGGTGTGAAGAAACTGGCGCTGGGAATTGCGCCTCTTAAAAAGCTATGATAAAACGAATTGAAGAATTAGTAAAAAAGCTGAATGAAGCCTCAAAGGAATATTATCAGTTTGACAGAGAAATAATGTCAAACAGAGAGTATGACGAACTCTATGATGAGCTTGTCGCCCTTGAGAAAAAATCGGGAATCGTTATGGCATCAAGCCCGACTGTGAAAGTTGGATATGAAGTTGTCAGCAGCCTTCCGAAAGAACGCCATCCGTCACCGATGCTTTCCCTTGACAAGACGAAGAGCAAGGAAGACCTTAAAGACTGGCTTGGTGACAAAGAAGGGCTGCTGTCCTGGAAGCTTGACGGACTGACGGTTGTACTCACTTATGAAGAGGGACGTCTGGCAAAAGCCGTTACCAGAGGAGACGGGACCACAGGGGAAGTTATTACTCCCAATGCACGGACTTTTGAAAACATTCCTGTCGAGATTCCCGAAAAAGGAACTGTTACAGTAAGAGGCGAAGCTGTAATCGGATACAGTGATTTCGAAATAATAAACGAGAAGGGCGAATACAAGAACCCGAGGAATCTATGCAGCGGGTCTGTAAGACAGCTTAACAGTGAAATTACAGCAGGCCGGCATGTGAAGTTTTATGCTTTTGCACTGGCAGCCGGCGGAGGAGAATTCAGGTTAAGAAGCAGGCAGCTGAAGTGGCTTGAGGAACAGGGTTTTCAAGTTGTGGAAAGTATTCCGGTGACAAGAAAAAATATTGTCGAGACGGTAGATATGTTCGGAGATAAGATTGAAAGCTTCGATATTCCGTCAGACGGGCTGGTTCTTATATATGACGATATTGAGTATGGCAGATCTCTGGGAATGACGGCTAAATTTCCCAGAGATGCAATAGCCTTCAAATGGGCAGATGAAATAAAAGAGACGGTATTGAGGGATGTACTCTGGAATGCCTCAAGAACTGGATTGATTAATCCTATTGCGTTATTTGATCCGGTGGAGCTGGAGGGCACTACCGTTTCCAGAGCATCAGTTCATAATCTGAGTATTGTTGAGGAACTTGAACTTGGAATAGGAGACAGAATACGAGTTTACAAGGCCAATATGATAATACCTCAGATTGAGAAAAATCTTACGAAAAGCGGCACCTGCACAGCTCCTGGGGAATGCCCCGTATGCGGAGTGAAGACTGAAATTCGCGATGAAAACGGTGTCAGGACAGTGTTCTGCACCAATATGAAATGTCCGGCCAAGAGGATTGAGGCATTTGCTCATTTCGTCAGCAGAGATGCGCTGAACGTCGAGGGATTATCAAAAGCGACACTGGAGAAGTTCATAGACGAAGGAATTATCCGTGACTTTGCCGATATATTTACGCTCGAGAAGAAAAAAGACCGCATCATAAGAATGGAAGGACTGGGAGAAAAATCCTTCATTAATCTCCTTGAAGCCGCGGACAAAGCAGCTAAAACAACTCCTGCCCGACTGCTTAATGCACTGGGCATTCCGGGGATAGGAGCTGCAAACAGCAAGGTGATTGCCAAGGCATGCAGGAACAGCTGGGAAAAGATTCAGAACCTGACGGAGGGAGAATTGACGGAAATAGACGGAGTCGGCAGTGTAATGGCTGAAGATTTTGCGGATTATTTCAGAAATGATAAAAATAAGGAGGCAGTTTCAGCCCTTCTTGAAGTAATAGAACTCGACGAAAGCTTTGACGAAGGAACAGGGAAAAAGCTTGAGGGTAAGACCTTTGTAATAACAGGAAGTCTTGAGCATTTCGAAAACAGGTCGGCGCTTAAAAACCGTATTGAACAGGAAGGCGGTAAAGCAGCAGGATCGGTAAGCAGCAAGACTGACTATCTGATAAACAATGACAGTAAATCGTCATCATCGAAGAACAAGAAAGCCGCAGAGCTGGGCGTTCCGGTGATAACAGAAGAAGAATTTTTGGAGATGATAAAATGATACTTGAAACAGGTAAGCTAGACAGTGAGTTACTTAAGAAAATAGTTTTCGGGAAAATTGGATACCGTTCTCCGCTTGTGCGTGTGAGACCTGGGATAGGGGAAGATTGTGCTGTAATGGATTTCGGAGATTACGACTGCATTATGTCCACTGACCCTATTTCGTCAGCGGTAAGTGATATAGGAAAGCTGGCAATTCACATTACATGTAACGATATTGCATCAAATGGAGTGGAACCACTGGGAATCATGCTCGCAGTAATGCTTCCGGAGGGCACGACAGATGAAGATGTGGAACACATTATGGCGCAGGCTGCAGAAGAGGCAGCGGCCCTGAATGTTGAAATAGTAGGCGGACATACTGAAGTTACCGGAGCTGTGAATCAGCCTGTCATAGTGTCGACAGCTGTGGGAAGATGTTCTGCGGGAGGTTCCCAGAGCGGCAACGATATGGTTCCGGGAGATTACATAATGATGACAAAAGCCGCCGGTCTTGAGGGCTCCGGAATTATAGCGTGCGATTTCGAATCTCAGCTTATTAAAGCGGAATTCGCTCAAGAGGAAATTGAGGAAGCAAAGAGCTTTCTGAACAGAGTCAGCGTTGTCAGAGAGGGCGTGGCAGCAGGAAAAGTGGGAACCCACGGAATGCACGATATTACTGAAGGCGGAATTCTCGGTGCAATATGGGAAATGTGTCAGATATCGGAAACAGGTGCCGAAATATGGGAGGAAAATATTCCTGTAGAAGCCGTAACGGAAAAAATCTGCGATTTGTTTGACATAAATCCTCTAAGACTGATTTCCAGCGGTTCGATGCTTATTATTGTTCCTGAAGATAAGAAAGATGAAATGCAGGATGCAATGGAATCAGCCGGGGTGAGCGCGACTATAATAGGAAGAATTAAAGAAAAAACTGATGGTGTCAAGCTTGTGAAACGTGTGCAGACCTGCGGAGCGAATGGCCTCGGGCGTATAGCGATAACTGTAGATCCGCCTTATATGGATGAGCTTTATAAGGTAATAAAGAAAGGACAGGAATAATGTCGAATCAGTTGATGTTTCTGGCTCTCCTGCCGGGAATTCTGATAATTATTTTCATATTCAGAAAAGATAAAGTGGAACATGAGCCTTACGGCCTTCTTGCCAAGCTCGTTCTTTTCGGGGCGATTTCATGTATCCCTGCTGTAATTCTTGAAGAGGCAATGACATACGTTATGCCTCCGACTATCGTTGACAATGTGTCGCTGGCCATGTATGAGGCCTTCGTTGTAGCCGCTCTCTGCGAGGAGGTTTGCAAGTATTTGCTGTTAAGGCTGGGCTCCTGGAATAATGTTAACTTCAATTACAGATTTGACGGAATTGTGTACGGTGTCTGTGTCGCAGTAGGGTTCGCACTTCTGGAAAACATATTGTACGTTATGGACGGAGGTTTGCAGGTTGCTTTGATGAGAGGTGTTCTGGCAGTACCGCTTCATGCTTTCTGCGGCGTATTCATGGGGGTGTTTTACAGTGAGGCGAAGAAGGCGGCTATCCGAGGTAACAGTGGTAAATCCAGAAGTGCTAAGGTGAAGGCGGTTCTGGTGCCTTTGCTGATACACGGCATTTATGATACCTTCGCGATGATAGGAACTTCAACGGCAACAATCATGCTTCTTGTATTTGTAGTGATAATGTACATAGCGGCAGTGAAGGTAATTAACAGATTTTCACGGGATGATGCGAATAACGGATTCTATTCCTACACAGAACCATTGAGTGATATATGGAATAAAAAATAAAAAAGTGAATATTCCCGTTGGAGTATGGGGAATTTCATGTTATAATGTTAAAGCGAATTTGCCCTTTGGTGGTTCCGCAAGCCTGGTTTGGGTCCTGCGCAATAGGACACCGTGAACCTTGTCAGGTCCGGAAGGAAGCAGCAATAAGCGGAAGATCTTATGTGCCGCAGACAAGCCTTCTCCTGCGCCGGCGGAACCATCAAAGGGCAAAAATTTTACGGAGAAATAATCCGGGAGGAAATAATGTATCAGGCTTTATATCGTGCCTACAGACCGGAAGTTTTCGATCAAGTTCTCGGGCAGGAACACGTAGTTAGAATACTTAAAAACCAGATAAAAACCGGAAGTACAAGTCATGCCTATCTGTTCTGCGGAACGAGAGGAACAGGTAAGACCACGTCGGCAAGACTTCTTGCCAAAGGACTTAACTGCCTGAGCGACGGTGAAAGGCCTTGCGGAGAGTGTGCTAACTGCAGAGCCATAAGAGACGGTAATTTCATCGATGTTATTGAAATCGACGCAGCATCAAACAACAGCGTCGACAATATTCGGGATCTTCGTGAAAGCGTGAATTATCCCCCTGCAGTAGGCAGAAAAAAGATTTATATTATTGACGAAGTACATATGCTTTCGTCGGGAGCATTTAATGCCCTACTTAAAACTCTTGAGGAACCGCCGGAATACGTGACATTTATTCTGGCAACTACAGAAATACATAAGTTGCCGGCGACTATACTTTCCAGATGCATGAGGCTTGATTTCAAAAGAGTACCGGAAAAGGTTCTCGCAGAGGGAATGGCCGGGATATGCGAAGACATGGGCATAGAAGTTTCCGAGGATGCGCTGAGAATAATAGCAGCAAATTCGGACGGATCTGTCAGAGACGGGCTAAGCATACTGGATCAGTGCATTTCCGGAGGAGATAAGGTAATAGGCGAAAAGGATGTTCTTGATTTTCTCGGAGCTTCCGGCGAAGAAGACTTTATTCATCTGACAGAGCTGACGAGAAAGAAAGAAACTGCAGCTGCAATTGAGTTTTTGGGAGAAATACTCGCTGACGGTAAAGACATAAGGCAGTTTATCAGGGACTGGATAACTCATTACAGAAATCTCCTCATGACAAAGTTCATAAGAGAGCCTTCGGCAGTTCTCAGTCTTTCGGCAGAAAGCATCGAGAGAATAGGAAGGCAGAGCCAGAGACTTGAAACGGAAGAAATAAACGAAGCGATTCTCGAACTTTCGAAGACGTCAAATGATGCCAGATGGTCCACTCAGCCGAGAATACTTCTGGAGCTGGCTATAGTAAGACTGTGCCGCGGTGCGGGAGCAATATCTTATGCGCAGTCAGCGCCGAAATCCGAAGGACATAAGTCCTTGTCCGAAGATATTAAATATCAGCCGGAAGTGAATAAGCAGCAGGCGGCGAAATCCGAACCCGTGCAGGAACACCGGAAGACGGTAGAACAGGAAGATACTGCCGCAGAGTTATACACTTCGGAGGAATCCTTTGACTGCGACAGACTTTGGGATGAAATATTTCTGGAAGGAGAGAATATAAAGGGAAGCTTTTTCCTCATAAGAACAGGTGGCCGACTTGAGAAAGTGGGAGAGAATGACTTTACCATAACAGCAGCAACGGAGATTAAGAAGAATCTCTTTGAAAAAGACAGGGAACTTATAGAAACCCTCATGGAGAAGAAAACAGGAAAGAGACGTACCATGAAGGTTGTTGTAAACAACAGTAAGAAAACCGCATCAGCGGAGGAAATTGCCAGAAATGCTTCCGAAGCATTAGGCATACACATAGATATTGAATAGAATTATAACAGGAGGATGACATGGGAAAAGGAATGAAGGCAGGTAAGAGACCTAAGCAGCCGAAGATGGGAAATGCACAGCAGATGGCTCAGATGCAGGCTATGCAGAGAAAGATGGAAGAAGTTCAGGCTCAGATTGATGAGATGGAAACTTCAGCAACATCCGGCGGCGGTGCCGTAAACGTTACAGTTTCGGGAAAAAAGGAAATCGTAGATATTCAGATACAGCCTGAAGTTGTTGATCCGGATGATGTAGAGATGCTTCAGGATCTTATAATCACAGCAACAAACGAAGCCCTCAGACAGATGGAAGAAATTTCACAGACAGAGATGGGCAAATTCACGGCAGGACTGGGAATTCCCGGACTTTAATCGAACATGAACTATTACGCAAAGCCCCTAAACAGACTGATAGGGGAGCTGTCCAAGCTCCCGGGAATCGGCGGAAAGACTGCTCAGCGTCTTGCATTTCACATACTGTCAATGGAAGAAAAGGATGTCAACACTTTGTCTGATGTGATAAAGCAGGCGAAAAAAGAAATGAGATACTGTTCGGTATGCGGCAATCTTACAGATAAAAACCCATGTGCGATATGCAGCGATGACAGCAGAGACGGCAGTACAATCTGTGTAGTTGAAAGTCCCCGTGATGTTGTGGCAATGGAAAAAATTCGTGAATACAACGGGTACTACCATGTGCTTCATGGCACTATTTCCCCAATGGATGGAATCGGACCCGACGATATTAATCTTAAGAGTCTTGTTTCCAGACTCGGTGACGATAAGATTACTGAGCTGATAATTGCTACAAATCCAACGATAGAAGGAGAAGCAACGGCTATGTATATAGCCAGACTTATTAAACCGACCGGAATCAAAGTATCGAGAATTGCTCACGGAATACCGGTAGGCGGTGACTTGGAGTATGCTGACGAAGTGACACTTCTTAAGGCAGTCGAAGGAAGACGTGAGTTATAAAAAAGGAAAGGGAAACCATGCAGGGATATAATCAGAGGAGAAGACGTTCTCCATACGCAATAGCCTTTGCGCTGGCTGTAATCATGTTTATTCTGGTTGCTCCGGAGGTTAACGAAGGTAAGGGGATGGAACCGACAATAAAGGAAGGACAGTTCCTTGTTGTTTCCAAAACGGGTTATTCGCAGAACAGAGGACTTCCTGACAGAGGAAAAGTAATTATAATGGAAAAGGGCGCGTGCAGGGAAGTATCAGAAGACAACCTGATAGCGCGAGTGGTCGGACTTCCGGGAGATGAAGTGGAAATAAGCGACGGCAAGGTCCTTGTAAACGGAAAGGAATATGTCACACCGAATGGTATAAAAGGCTCCGGCGGACAGCTGAAATTAACTGTTCCCGAGAGTGATGTTTTTATTCTCTGCGATAACAGGAAGATTAAAAATGACAGCAGAAACAGTAAGCTGGGAACAGTTAATATGCGTGATATAAAGGGTAATGTACTTTTGAAAGTATGGCCCTTCTCAGACTTTGGTACAGTAGCTGACTCGGAAAAACAGAAAGCAAAATAGTTACTTTTTTATGACATCTAAATTTTCAGAACTTTGTTGCAACTTGAAACAAGGGTGTTATAATCAATTTGTAATTGTTTATATTTTATTTTTGTAGGAGGAAAGAAAAATGAGTCAGCAGACAGCAGTAGCTGCGACTGGGGAACATGGTCTCAAGAAACATGAGATTAAGGTTTCGACAGTTGTATTCATGATTTTCTGCCTCGTAGCAGCAGGATGTTATGGCATAGAAGAAATGATTCCGGAATGCGGTCCGGGACTTACCATTATCATGCTGTGCGTATTACCTTTTGTATGGGGACTGCCTTTTGGTCTTGTAGCATCTGAGCTTGGTTCAGTCAGACCGCAGGAAGGCGGATATTACAAATGGGTACAGGAAGCCTTAGGAGAATTCTGGGGTTTCCAGGCAGGTTGGTGGAGAACAATCTCCATTTACATTGACAATACGTCATATGTAATTCTCGCAGGTGGATATGCGGCAACAGTATGGGATATGAATATCGGTGCGGAGTTTGCGCTGAAGTTTGCCATGATTGCAATATTCACAATCGTAAACATCCGAGGAGTAAAGGATGTAGGTGCTGTAAGTACAGTTCTTTCTATTCTGGTTATGGTAGCTTTCGGGGTAGTTGCAATATGCGGCTTCATTAATTGGGGCGGAGATGCGTCTACAGCCGAAACGATATCCTTCAGAATCACACCTGAACCTGCAGAAGGACTCAGTGACTGGTTCTTCTATATTGCCGGTGGTATATCAATCGGTATGTGGATGTATTCGGGATACGAAAGTATGTCAACAATAGCCGGAGAGGTTTCAAACCCTCAGGTTATTCCTAAAGGAACACTTATTACGATTCCGCTTATTATGGCGGTTTATATTCTTCCGACTACGGCAGGACTCGGTTCGCTCGGTCAGTGGGAAGATTGGGGAACAGATGCAGGCTGCGTAGGATACGCAGATGTTGTTTCACACTTCTGGGGTCCTGTTTGGGGAATTATATTCGTAGTTGTTGCCATTCTGGCACAGTGTTCAATTTATAATACTTATATTGCTTCCGGTTCGAGAGGATTCTTCGCACTTGCTGATGACAATCTCACTCCGAAGGCAATGGTTAAATGCGACAAGAAATACGGCGTTCCGTACATTTCGGTTCTGTCAGTAGGTATATTCAACCTTATTTTCTGCATGTTCCCGTTCGGTTTTATTATCGTACTGGACGTTGCACTTCTTCTTTCATCATATATCATGGTTTATATTTCAGCTATGATTCTGAGAAAGAGAATTCCGGAAGAGGAATACAAGTTCAAGATTCCGGGAGGCAGAGGTCTTCTCGGCGTTATCTGTGTCATACCTTGCTGCGTTGCAATATTCGCATTCTTCGTAAATGGTTCGGACTACTACCTCGGCGGTATGGTCGGACTTTTGACAGGTCCAATACTTTACTTCATCTGGAGAAGAATGTATGGCGGATTGTCAAAGAAGGATCCTGTAGCATTTGTCAACAATCCTAAGACAGGTCTGGCAGTAGGTGATACAAGAAGATTATCATTCCTGCTTCTCATAATGACTGTCATGAATATAATCGCTCTTATTTTCGAACCTTGGTATGAAGGCTGGGGTACAGAAGATTCATGGGGCTCAGGAGATTACTTTGACGGAATACTTGAGGCAGTGAATGTTGATACGATTGTAGGAATAATTCAGGTTGTACTCTGGGTTGTAACAATAGTATGTGCAGTAGCATGCATCATTATCTACCTTGTATCTAAGAAAGTAGAGCCTTCCAAGGCTGAAATCAAAGAAGCTTTCGATAAGAGCTGTGCTGCCATAAATGCAAGACACAACCTTGAACTTAAGGAAATATACAAGTCAGAAGATTCAGCTGAAGGTGCAGCTGAGTAAGAGATCAAGTACTGATAAGCTTATTAACGGACTGTCGCAGAAATGCGGCAGTCTTGTGTTTTGAAAGGAAATATCAGATGCAAAAGAAATTTCTAATGGGAAATGAAGCCATGGGTTTAGGTGCTCTCGCAGCAGGAGTGAATTCTGTTTCGGGGTACCCGGGAACACCATCATCGGAAGTATTGGAGACAATAGCGAAAAACAATGATGGAAATGTTTATGTAGAATGGTCGGTAAATGAGAAAGCAGGCTTGGAAGTAGCTGCAGGTGCAGCAATGGCGGGAGGGAGAGCTCTTGTAACAATGAAACAGGTCGGTCTCAATGTTGCCTCGGACCCGCTTATGAGTCTGGCCTATGTAGGCATTAAAGGAGGGATGGTTGTACTTGTTGCAGACGATCCCGGTCCTATTTCCTCCCAGACAGAACAGGATACCAGAACCTTCGCTATGTATTCAAAACTGCCGTGCTTCGATCCATCATCAGTACAGGAAGCATATGATATGATGATTGATGCTTTCGAGTATTCGGAGAAATACTCAACGCCGGTTATTATGAGACCGACAACGAGAGTATGTCACGGATACAGCGATATTGATGTGCGCGACAAAGAAAGCTTTTACCGTAACAGCCCGGAGGGGTTTGTCAAAGATTCGAAATGGGTAATTTTCCCACCTTTGGCATACAGGGCTCATAACATGATAGAACCCCGTAATGAGGCAGTCGGCGAAGAGTTTTCTTCGTATAAATACAATATAAGTGATATGCGCAGCGGAAGTACGGGAATAGTCAGCAGCGGCATAAGCTGGACTTACGTAAAGGAGGCCTTAGAAGCTGACAATGAAATAAAAAACGAAGCGCCTTCACTTCTGAAAATATCAACACCTTTCCCATTCCCGGAGAAGCTGGCGGCAGATTTCCTGAAAGGAAAGGAAAAAGTGATTTGTATTGAGGAACTGGATCCCTTTATTGAAAGACAGCTGCTTCAGATATGCGGCAAATACAAAATTCCTGTTGAGATAAAGGGTAAGCTTTCACATGATGTAAGACATGCAGGTGAAAATACAAGAGACAGCGTGAGAGACGATATAAGAGAATTTCTCGGATACGAAAGATTTAATTTACAGCAGGAAGACATTGATATGCCGCAAATGCCTGCAAGGCCACCGGTCTTATGTGCAGGATGCCCTCACAGAGCCGCCTTTTATGCAGTAAAAAAGGCAATGAAAGGGCAGAAGACCGTATTCTGTGGAGATATAGGCTGTTATACCTTAGGAAACGCAGCACCTCTCGATATGGTCGACACATGCCTTTGTATGGGTGCGGGAGTAAATCAGGCACAGGGCATAATGCACATGGAACCTGACAGAAAGTGCTTTGCCTTCGTAGGAGATTCAACATTTTTCGCTTCTGCTGTATCCGGAGCAATTAACAGTGTATATAACGGCGCAGATATGACTCTCGTCATTCTCGACAACAGCACGACGGCAATGACAGGTCATCAGCCTCATCCGGGCACGGGAATGACCATGATGGGCGAAATGGGAAACAGGATCAGCATTACGTCAGTACTGGAAGGAATCGGACTCGCTGCAGTGGAAACAGCAGATCCGCTTAATCTCGATGAAGCAGTTGAGACAGTAAAGCGAATAAGTTCAATAAAAGGTACGAAAGCGATAATATTCAAGTCGCCTTGTATAGCAATAGAGAAGAAAAAAGCATATCTTGAAGTAACAGAGGATAAGTGCAAAGGCTGCAGACAGTGTGTTGATACAATAGGATGTCCTGCCATAGGTTTTGCTGACGGAAAGGCATATGTTGACTCGGGACTTTGCAATGCCTGCGGACTTTGCAGTCAGATATGCGCATTTGATGCCTTTGACAGAAAGGAGGGCAGCTTATGAGTTTGAATATTCTCTTGTGTGGAGTCGGAGGACAGGGAATAGTGCTGGCTTCGAGGATACTGGCAACGGCAGCGATGAACAGAGGACAGAATGTGCTGAGTGCCGAAACAATAGGTATGGCACAGAAGGGCGGAAGCGTATTCAGTCACGTTAGAGTGGGCGATAAAATAGAGTCGCCTATGATTTCGCTTGGAGAAGCGGATATAATAATCGGATTTGAACCTGCCGAAGCGGCGAGAATGATGCCGTATCTCAGAGAAGGCGGAAGTGTGGTTGTATGCAGTGACCCTGTAATGCCGGCACTGGCATCTCTTACAGGCAATACATATTCCGGAGATGAAATGATAACCTATATAAGGAAGAAAGCCGGGACGGTAACAGTTGTGGCCGGTAACGAGCGCTGCAGGAAAGCAGGTTCTCCGAAGGTGCTGAATCTCATTATGCTGGGAGAAGCAGTAAGATGCGGTGAGCTGGGATTCACTATGGATGAAATCAAAGAAGCACTCAGACAGAAAGTTAAGCCGGAGTTTCTTGAACTGAATATGAAGGCGCTCGAACAACAAGGAGGGGTGATATGGTAATAAACGAAAAACAGATACTTCAGGTAAACGACAGAATACAGGCACTGCTCAAGGCAGACAATTTCTACGGAAGGAGACTGAAGGAAGCAGGAATAGAAGGAATCAGCAGTGCTGAAGACTTTGAGAAGCTACCGTTTTCAGAAAAGGATGATCTCAGAAATGCATATCCCCTGGGACTCATGACGGCGCCTGAAGAAGAAATTGTTAGAATACACTCTTCTTCGGGAACAACAGGTCTGCCTGTAATAATTCCTTATACTAAAAAGGATGTTGACGACTGGGCGGTACAGTTTGCCCGCTGCTACGAAATGGCAGGTATCACGCCGATGGACAGGATTCAGATTACTCCCGGATACGGTCTTTGGACTGCGGGAATAGGATTTCAGGCAGGAGCGGAGAAAATGGGTGCGATGACGGTCCCGATGGGTCCGGGGAACACCGAGAAACAGCTTAAGATGATGCAGGATATGAAGAGCACCGTAATATGTGCCACATCATCATACGCGCTTTTGCTTGCGGAAGAAATAGAAAAGCTCGGTATAAGAGATAAGATATATCTGAAGAAAGGCGTTATCGGCTCAGAACGCTGGGGAGAAAAAATGCGTGCAGCGATACAGCAAAAGCTGGGAATCGAATTATATGACATTTACGGACTGACAGAAATATACGGACCGGGTATCGGAATAAACTGTACTGAAGGTTCGGGAATCCACTACTGGGATGACTACATATATATAGAGATAATAGATCCTGTCACGGGTGAAGTTCTTCCTGACGGTGAAGAAGGAGAAATAGTAATTACCACACTGGTGAAGGAAGGGGCACCTCTGATTCGCTACAGAACACATGATTTGTCGAGGATTATTCCGGAAGCCTGCACATGCGGAAGTGCTTACCCGAGAATTGACAGAATAAAAGGAAGGACTGACGATATGATGAAGATTCACGGAGTCAATGTGTTCCCTGCGCAGATTGAAGAGGTTCTCAAATCTTTTGACGAAATAAACAGCGAATATCAGATAAGGATGTCACATCTCGAAGGAAAAGACACCATGAGAATATATGTTGAAACAACAGGAGATGTGGATTTCGCTGATCTCAGCATCAGAATTGCAGCGAAAATTAAAAGCGCCATAGGTTTCACTCCGATTGTGAAGCCGGTTGAGGTAGGACTGCTTCCGAGAAGCGAGAAAAAGACAAGCAGGGTTATTGACGAGAGATATGAAGACTAGCAAAGTGTAACATTTTTGCGAATTTATTTGTCTTTTAGGCACAAATGCATTATGTATTTTCATAGGAACTTGATTATTTGTGCGCAATATATGTATAATAATTTGAAAAGTTATTTTTCAAGACTAAGTTATATTTTATTATTAGGAGGATTAAATGGGCACTATACTTTTTATGATCTTGTTCCCGATGGTAATTGCCTTTATTCTTTTAGTAGCAAAATCTGACAAAGCAAGAGACGTGATTGTCATAGGAGCTGCTGCAGTAATAGCAGCCATGTCAATTGTCGTCGCCATTCTTTTCGCCGCAGGAGGAATTGAATATTTCTCATTTGACGGTGAAGTTGTGAGTTACATTATGATGGCGATAGAAGTAGTACTTTGTATCTATATTATCGTCATTGGTGTTAAGCACAGAAAATGGCTTGCTGCAATATTTGCTGCTGTTCAGACTCCGCTTATGGTGTGGTTTGAACTGAATGAAGGACATCACATTGCTATTGAGAGCAACATGTACATTGACAAATTGTCAGTAATCATGATTCTGATTATCGGTATTATCGGATCTCTGATTACAGTGTACGCACTGGGATACATGAAGGATTATCAGCATCATGCGGAGGGTAAGGACAGAAGACCTTGGTTCTTCTTCGTAATGTTCCTGTTCCTTGGCGCAATGGTTGGCCTGGTAACTTCCAACAACATGATCTGGATGTACTTCTTCTGGGAAATCACAAGTCTTTCATCATTCTGGCTCATTGGTTTCACAAAGACAGAAGAAGCTACAAACAACGCTTTCAGAGCACTGATTATGAACTTACTCGGTGGTCTCGGATTCGCGGTAGGTATCGTAATACTCGGAATGGTATTCGGAACAGTAGAGCTGAGCACAATGCTTACAATCGGAGCCATCTACGGAGATATGGTAGCAATTCCTGCAGCATTCTTCGCATTCGCCGGAATTACGAAGGCTGCTCAGATGCCGTTTAACAGCTGGCTCCTCGGAGCGATGGTTGCTCCTACACCTACATCAGCACTGCTCCATTCATCAACAATGGTTAAGGCTGGCGTATTTATGATTATCAAGCTGGCACCGGTTCTCGGAATGAGCAATTTCGCCGGCATTATGGTTATGATGGTTGGAGGTATCACATTCCTCTTCGCATCATGCGCTGCAATTTCACAGAACAATGCCAAGAGAGTTCTGGCATATTCAACAATTGCAAACCTCGGTCTGATTGTTGCCTGCGGCGGCGTTGGTACTGCCGGAGCTGTATGGGCAGGAATCATGCTTATTATATTCCACGCAATCACTAAGTCACTGCTGTTCCTCTGCGTAGGTACTGCAGAACATCACATCGGAAGCAGAATGATCGAAGATATGGATGGTCTTTTCTGCAGAATGCCTAGACTGGCAATGTGTATGATTATCGGTATTGCAGGAATGTTCCTTGCACCTTTCGGAATGCTTATTTCCAAGTGGGCCTGCATGGTATCATTCGTTGACTCAGGAAATATCCTGCTGGTTGGATTCATCTGCTTCGGAAGTGCTGTAACAGCATTCTACTGGCTCAAGTGGATGGGTAAGCTTTCAGCAGTTGTTGCTAATGAAGAAAGCATCGAAACAGGAGTTCACAAGACAGAAACATTTGTACACATCACACTTGTTGTTCTTGTAATACTCACTTGTCTGCTGTTCCCTGTTATTTCAAGTCTTTCACTGGTTCCTTATCTGGAAATGGTATTCGGAGGACTTTCAGGAGCAATCATGTCACAGAGCAATATGGTTATCATGGTTATCATGGTTGCAGTTATTGTACTGCTGGCACTTCTGTTCTTCGGCAGAACAAAGAAGAACATCGTTCCTATTTACCTGTCAGGTGTAAATGCGGGAGACAACAGAACATATCACGGATCAATGCAGAAGGATGTTGAATTCTCATTGAGAAACTGGCACCTCGAAAAGTACTTTGGTGAGCACAAGATGAATCTCTTTGGCGGAGTACTCTGTACAGCAATGCTCGTCATCGGAATCGGATACATGGTTGCCATACTCGTTAGCATGATGGGAGGTGTTGCATAATGGTAGTAAAGACAGTAATATCAATAATCGCATACCTCGTTCTGGCACCGCTTCTCGGCGGACTGCTCGCAGGACTTGAAAGAAAACTTTCAGCTAAGATGCAGAGAAGAATCGGACCTCCGGTACTTCAGCCGTTTTATGATGTACTGAAGCTCTTCGAGAAGGAAAAGATGACTCCGACAAGATTCCAGGATTTCTATGTACTGGTATTCCTGATTTTCATCATCGCTTCCGGAGTGATTTTCTTCGCAGGCGGAGATCTTCTTCTCGTAATATTCACACTTACACTTGCAACTGCATTCCTTATCATTGCAGCATACTCATCAAATTCACCTTACGCTCAGGCAGGTGCACAGAGAGAACTGCTTGCTATGATGGCTTATGAACCAATGGTTCTTATTACAATCATCGGTTTCTACATGTTCCACGGAAGCTTTTGCGTTAGAGACATTATGGCCGGCGGCCAGATGTCATTACTGCCTATGCTGGGAATCTTCGTTGGCTGGATGTTCATCCTGACACTGAAGTTCAGAAAGTCACCGTTTGACCTGAGTATGTCACACCATGCTCACCAGGAACTGGTTAGAGGTATGACTACTGAATTCGTTGGAGGAACAATGGGTCTCATCGAAATCGCTCACTGGTATGAAAACGTATACCTGCTCGGTTTCGTATTCCTGTTCTTCGCTAACGGAACAGCTCTCGGCTGGATTCTCGGTATTGTAGTTGCTGTGGTTGCATACTTCTTCGAAGTATTCATCGACAACTGCTTCGCGAGAATGAAGTGGGAATTTGCCTTCAAATCATCATGGGTAATCGGTGTTGTTGTAGGCATGGTTAATTTATTAGTATTATACTTATGTTTCTAAGGAGGTGAAGAAATGTCAGCATATGTAACAAAATCACCTTGGGTCGTTCATTATGACGGATCAAGCTGTAACGGATGCGATATCGAAGTTCTGGCATGTCTTACTCCTATGTACGACGTAGAAAGATTCGGTATTATCAACTGCGGTAACCCTAAGCACGCAGATGTATTTCTGGTTACCGGTTCTGTAAACGAACAGAATAAAGATGTAATAAAGCAGATTTATGAGCAGATGCCTGAACCTAAAGTTGTTGTGGCTGTAGGAATCTGTGCATGCTCAGGCGGAGTTTTCAAGGATTGCTACAATGTACTCGGAGGAGTGGATCAGGTTATTCCTGTTGATGCATACGTTCCGGGATGTGCAGCAAGACCTGAAGCTATTATTGATGCGGTAGTCAAGGGTCTCGGAGTTCTTCAGGCGAAGAGAGACGCTATGGTGAACGCTCCGGCGAAGGCAGTGGCGGCACCGGCAGAGGCAGTAGCTCCTGTTGAAAAAGCTGATGCTGAACCTGTTGCTAAGGGAAGCTTTCCGCCAATTTTCACAATGGCAGAAATTAAAACAAACTATAAGGTAAGCAAGTAAAGGAGGGAAAGAATAATGAGCGAAAGAGTTATTGCTGGACAGAACTTTGAAACCGTTGAACTTTCCCAGCTTATCTCGAAAGTTAGTGATAAGAAGGAAGACGGTTACAGATTAGGTCAGATTTGTGCAGTAAACCTTGATGATGATACTTATGAAATCATCTATTCATTTGATAAAGGTCATGTTCTGCAGAACTTAAGACTTATAATCGGAATCGACGAAGAGGTTGAAAGTGTAACAGGCATTTACTGGCCGGCTTTCATCTATGAAAACGAAATTCATGACCTTTTCGGTGTAAAATTCAATCATAGTGCATTAGACTATCAGGGAACATTCTTCAAAGTTGCCGAAGAAACTCCTTGGAAGCCGAAGAAATAGGAAAGGAAGGTTAGAAAATGGGTAAAAGAACAATAATTCCTTTCGGACCACAGCACCCGGTGCTTCCTGAACCTATTCACCTTGACCTTGTTGTTGAGGACGAAACAGTTGTAGATGTTATTCCTTCAATAGGATACATCCACAGAGGACTGGAAAAGCTGTGTGAGACAAAGGATTACAACAAGATGGTTTATGTAATCGAACGTATCTGCGGAATCTGCAGCTTCGGTCACGGCTGGGGCGCATGTGCTTCAATCGAAGGTGCAATGGATGTTAAGATTCCTGAAAGAGCAGAATACCTTAGAACAATATTACATGAACTTTCAAGAATACACAGCCACCTGCTGTGGCTGGGACTCCTGGCAGATGCTTTCGGATTCGAAAGTCTGTTTAACCACTGCTGGAGAGTAAGAGAAACTGTACTTGACCTGTTCGAAAAGAATACAGGCGGAAGAGTAATTTTCTCAATCTGCAAGATCGGCGGAATGAGAAAGGACATCAGCGATGAAAATCTTAAGGAAATGGCTTCTGTTCTTAACGGAATTAAATCAGAAATCAAGGAACTTACAGATGTATTTATTGCAGATGCTTCAGTACAGAACAGAATGGTAGGAGTTGGTGTTCTCACTAAGGAACAGGCAGAAGAACTCTGTACAGTAGGTCCTGTTGCAAGAGGATCCGGTATCGATCAGGATATCAGAATGAACGACGATCACGGTGTTTACGGTGAACTGGGATTCGAACCTTGCATTGAAGAAGCAGGTGACTGCATGGCAAGAACTATTGTAAGAATCAGAGAACTGTTCCAGTCTATCGAACTGATAGAAAAGGCAGTTGAGAAGATTCCTGCAGGTCCTGTGGACGTAAAGGTAAGCGGAAATGTTAACGGTGAATGCATCACTCGTATGGAACAGCCTAGAGGTGAAGCATACTACTACGCTAAGGGAGCCGGCACAAAGTTCCTGAAGAGAATGAGAGTAAGAACACCGACCAACATGAACATTCCTGGATTAGTTCAGATGCTCAAGGGTTGCGATCTGGCAGATGTACCTATTCTGGTACTCACAATCGACCCATGCATCAGCTGTACAGAAAGGTAGGTGTGAGTAGTGAGTAAACTTGTGATTATAATCGTACTGGTAGTTGCTGCTCTGATTTCTTCAGCTGTTACAACAAGACTTGGATTTTTCAAGTTTAAGAAAACTGTTTTAGGTAGCATCTTCAAGGACACAGCCTGCCAGATGTACCCTGTTGTTCAGAAAGAATGGCAGGAAAGAACAAGAGGAGCTGTAAGTATTGACGGCAACAATTGTATAGGATGCGGCATCTGTGCCAAGGTATGTCCTACAGACGCTATCGAAGTTGATAAGGCAAACGGAACATGGACTATTGAAAGAATGCAGTGCGTTCAGTGCAGCGGATGTGTTGACAATTGTCCTAAGAATTGTCTGACAATGGAAAATCAGTACACAACTCCGGATGTTACAAAGACTGTTGATACAGTAGCAATTCCTGCAAAGGGAGCTGCCGGCGGTTCATCAGACGGCGATCTCGTTTGCAATGATACATGCGTATTCTGCGGACTCTGCGCTAAAGCATGTCCTGAAGACGCAATTAAGGTTGACAGAAAAGCTAAGAGCTGGGAAGTTGACAAGGAAGCATGTATTAAATGTGGAGCTTGTATAGACAAGTGCCCTAAGAAGAGCTTATCATTTGGTGAGGGCGGTGAATCAGCTGCAGCTGAAGACGGTCCTCTCTCATGCGACCTGGAAGTTTGCATTTACTGCGGACTTTGCGCTAAGAACTGTCCTGCCGATGCACTTGAAGTTGACAGAAAGGCTAAGAGTTGGAAGGTTGACGAGGATGCATGCATCAAGTGTGGAGTTTGCCTTGAAAAGTGCCCTAAGAAGTGTCTCGGATTCGGTAGTAATGCAGCAGCTGCAGAACCTGCAAAGAAGAGCATTCCTGTACTTGACGAGGAAAAATGCGTTTACTGCGCAGCATGTGAAAATGCATGTCCTGAAGCTGCGATTTCAGCTGAAGTTGACAACTGGACTCTGGATGCTGACAAGTGCGTTGGATGTGAAGCATGTGTAGGCGCATGTCCGGCAGTTGCACTTGAAATGAAGTCGGTAGACTAATCCGCCTAAATATTAATTGATAATATTTACAAAGGGTGTTGTATTTTACAACACCCTTTTTCATAAAGCTCTTGACGTTGACACCTGTATAATATATAATTATTTAGCGACTTTATGGAAATAATCAAAACAAGAGCAGTGTCTGCTCTTAGTTTAAGTTAATGGAGGACAATAATAATGAGAGTAAAAGTTACACTTGCATGTACAGAATGTAAGCAGAGAAATTACAACACTATTAAGAACAAGAAAAACAATCCGGACAGAATCGAAATGAACAAGTACTGCCCATTCTGTAAGAAGCACACAGTACACAAGGAAACAAAATAAGGAGACAGTTACCATGGCAAAATCTAAGGGTAAAAACTCGGATTACAAAGCTGCGTCTCAGTATTCGACTTCGAAAACAGATGATAAGAAGGGCAAGAAGACTACGTCTACAATGGACAGAGCCCAGAAGATTGCCAATGATCGCAAGAAGAGAAAAGCTCAGCAGCAGAATAAGCCGAGAGAAAAAGGAAAGATTAAGGAATACTTCAAGGGCGTTAAGCTTGAGATGAAGAAGGTCGTATGGCCTACCAGAAAAGAACTGGGTTCCTTCACAGTTGTGGTACTGTGTACTTGTGCTGCTTTTGCGCTTCTGTTCTGGGGACTTGATTCAGGAACACTGGCTGCAATTAAGGCTATCTGTTTCTAATACTTTTGAATAATACAGTTGAATGGAGCTTAAGGTACAATGAGTGAAGAAAAAGAAGTAAAAAAGCTGAACCTTGACGAGCTTGAGGGACTCAGAGGAGATGGAGAAGCTAAGTGGTATGTAATCCATACATATTCGGGTCATGAGAACAAGGTAAAAGTTAATATCGAGAAGCTGGTAGAGAGCAGAGGAATGCAGAATCTGATTCTCGACGTTGTTGTGCCTACAGAAGACAGAGTTGAACTGAAAAACGGACAGAGAAAGATTAAGACGAAGAAGATGTTCCCCGGATATGTTCTCGTTAAGATGATCGTAACTAACGAATCATGGTATCTTGTGAGAAACACACAGGGTGTTACGGGATTTGTCGGTCATGGCTCCGATCCGGTACCTCTCACAGTTGAGGAAGTAAGAAGGATGGGAATCGAGAAGATTTACATCGATCTGGATATCAGCGTGGGAGAATCTATAAAGGTAATAAACGGTCCTTTTGAAAATTTCATTGGAGTCGTTGAAGAAGTAAACATGGAAAAGCAGACTCTAAGAGCTAAAGTTTCCATGTTCGGAAGAGATACCCCTGTTGAGTTGGATTTTGCGCAGGTTGATAAACTTGACTAAGTGAAAGCCGTCATTTGATGACTTTTTATAGCGGCATTTGCTGCACAAATACTCGAAGAAAGGAGGATAAAAATGGCTAAGAAGATTGAAGGATATATTAAACTTCAGATTCCGGCAGGAAACGCTAACCCTGCACCACCGGTAGGACCTGCACTCGGTCAGCACGGCGTTAACATTATGGATTTCTGTAAACAGTTCAATGCAAGAACACAGGATCAGCCTGGAATGATTATTCCGGTAGTAATCACTGTTTATGCAGATCACAGTTTTTCATTTGTTACAAAGACTCCGCCTGCAGCAGTTCTTCTTAAGAAGGCAGCAGGACTGGATTCAGCTTCAGGTGAACCTAACAAGACTAAGGTTGCAACTCTGACTTATGCACAGGCAGAAGAAATCGCTAAGACTAAAATGCCTGACTTAAACGCAGCAAGTCTCGAAGCAGCAACTGAGATGATTAAGGGAACTGCAAGAAGCATGGGAATCGTTATTGAAGACTAATTCAGGACGGGAGACTGGGAACCGGTTTTTTGCCGGGGAGTCGTTAATACCGCAGAAAGGAATTGAAAATGCCTAAAAGAGGTAAAAACTATAAGACTGCTTTAGAAGCATATGATAAGGCAGAGCTTTTTGAAATCAATGATGCCATGGAAGTTGTTCTTAAGACAGCTAAGGCAAAATTTGATGAAACAATCGAAGCTCATTTCAGAATGGGCGTTGACGGAAGACACGCAGATCAGCAGATCAGAGGCGCAATCGTTCTTCCGCACGGAACAGGCAAAACTAAGAAAGTTCTTGTATTTGCAAAGGGTCCTAAGGCTACAGAAGCAGAGGAAGCCGGTGCTGATTTCGTAGGAGCTGAGGAAATGGCTCAGAAAATCCAGAAGGAAGGCTGGTTTGAATTTGATGCTGTTATCGCAACACCTGATATGATGGGCGTTGTAGGTAGACTTGGTAAGATTCTCGGACCTAAGGGACTTATGCCAAACCCTAAATCCGGCACAGTAACAATGGACGTTGCCAAGGCAATCCAGGAAACAAAGGCCGGTAAGGTTGAGTATCGTCTCGACAAGACTAACATCATTCACACACCTATAGGAAAGGCTTCATTCGGCGCTGAAAAGCTGACTGAAAACTTCAATGCTCTGGCAGCAGCAATTATCAAGGCTAAGCCTGCAGCTGCAAAGGGTCAGTACATGAAGAGTGTTACAGTTGCCGCAACTATGGGTCCCGGAGTTAAAATCAATCCTACTAAGATTGTATAAGCCCGGAAAAACACGGAATTGAATATAACAAAACCGTAGACAGCAGGGGGAGAAATCCTTAATTATCCCTGCCGAGGTACAATGTAAACATACATACCTCGCAGAACTCTATGGATTTTGCGAGGTTATTTACAGCGTACAAAAATCTATGAAAGGAGAATACGCAATAATGGCAGAAATGAAAAAAGCCTATATAGAAAAGCAGGCGATAATCGACGAGATTAAAGACAAGTTCGAAAGAGCTGAGTCTGCAGTTGTTGTTGACTACATGGGAATCACTGTAGAACAGGCAAATGCAATGAGAAAAAAGCTTCGTGAAGCTAACGTTGATTTCACTGTATATAAGAACACCCTTGTTAAGAGAGCTATCGACGGAACTGACTATGCTCCGCTGGCAGAAGTTCTTGAAGGACCAAGTGCTTTCGCATTCAGCTTTGACGATGCAACAGCTCCTGCAAGAGTACTTGACGGCTCAATGAAAGAGTTTAAGAAAATGTCATTCAAGGGTGGAATCGTTGAAGGTGAGTACTATGACAAGGACGCAATCGCGCAGGTTGCATCAATTCCTTCAAGAGAAGTGCTTATTTCCAAGTTTATGGGAAGCATCCAGTCACCTATTTCAAGCTTCGCAAGAGTTGTTAAGCAGATTGCAGAAGCTAAGGATGGCGCAGAAGCGTAAATTTGCAGAAGTAAACAAATATTTATAAAGGAGAAAGAAAATGAACAAAGATCAGATTATTGAAGCAATAAAAGAAATGTCAGTTTTAGAGCTTAACGAACTGGTTAAGGCTTGTGAAGAAGAATTCGGCGTAAGCGCAGCAGCAGGCGTTGCAGTAGTAGCAGCAGACGGAGCAGCAGGCGCAGCAGAAGAAGAACAGTCAGAATTCACAGTAGTTCTTAAGGAAGTTGGATCAGAAAAGATCAAGGTTATCAAGGCTGTAAGAGAAATCACAGGTCTTGGACTTAAGGAAGCTAAGGAAGTTGTTGACGGAGCACCTTCAAACATTAAGGAAGGCGTTGAAAAGGCAGAAGCTGAAGCAGTTAAGGCTCAGCTGGAAGAAGTTGGAGCAGTTATCGAACTGAAATAGTGACTTTGACTAAAAAGCCACTGCACTCAATATTGATGTGCAGTGGCTTTTTTTCGGACATGACAAATTCAGTGAATCATATATCACAGGATAGATAATTCTCCTTAACCCATCTGCAGGCATATTCATAAAACATGGATGATGCACCTGATAGAAGACTGCGGCTTCGGCAGGCGATACCTAAATCCCTGTAGCCGGGTGGATCAAGAGAAACAGGTTTTATCCGACGGTTAAATCCCTGCAGCATCATTGCAGACATGAGGCTTATACCTAATCCCTGTTCTACCATTGCGATTACCGCATGGTCGTCACTTTCGACGAAAGTAGCATCCGGAGTGATTTTGTTCTGGTTAAGGATTGCTGTTATTTCGTCTTCGACGCCTTCGTTAAGAGCTATGTAGGGCAGATCGGGAAGTGCTGTAATCCTGAATTTATCCATATGAGCATGGCGGTCATCTTCAGAAAAAATTGCCACGATTGGATCACGATACAGAAAATCGCTTTCAAGTCCCGGCGAAGTAGGATATGCAACAAATCCCACATCCACCTGACCGTCAGCTATCCAGCTTACAATCTGTTCATCGGTACCGTGAAGAAGCCGGAATCTTATACCCGGAAAGTCCTGTCTGAATTCTTTTATCATTCCCGGAAGCCATTGTGCAGATACACTGTTAAAAGTTCCTATTCTGATTAAGCCTTCTCTAAGACCATTGATTTCTCCCATTCTTTCGGACAGTCTGCGCTGATCGTGGAGTACCGTTCTGATATAGGGCAAAATCAGTTCGTCTTCTGTTGTAAGCTGCACACCGTTGCGGCCTCTCATCAAAAGCTTAAAACCGCATTTTTCTTCCAGAGAATTTAATGCTCTGGTGAGTCCTGACTGAGTGTAACCGAGTTCTTCGGCTGCCTTAGTCATAGTTCCGGCCTCCGCCGCTTTGACAAAAGCTTCATATTGAGAAAGGTTCATATGTCACCTCCAATAGTATTTTATATGACTAAATATCATGTAAAACATGATAAACTTGCGTTTTACGAATTAATGATTTTATTCTATACTTAAATCATTGAAAGGGTCAAATGTTTTAACAGAGAATGTTTACGGAGGATAATAATGTTTACAAAGGCAATTACGAAGAAACCATGCAAAGCTTTAATAAACGGAATTTCAACAGCTCAGTTTGTTGAACCCGGAGAAAAACCTGTGTACGAGTTAGCTGCTAAACAGCATGATGAATATGTGGAAATTCTGGAATCACTCGGACTGGAAGTGCTGGACCTCGATGCAGATGAAAGATATCCTGATTCATGCTTTACAGAAGATCCCGCAGTTGTAATGGAACGCTGTGCTGTAATTACAAATCCTGCAAGAGATTCACGTAACGGTGAAAAAGAAGAAATTCTTCCGGCGATTCAGAAATTTTATCCTGAAGACAGAATTTTTCATATTGAAGCACCGGGAACAATGGAAGGCGGAGACGTAATGCGTGTCGGCGATCATTTCTACGTGGGACAGAGTGACAGAACAAATGCCGAAGGAGCACGTCAGTTTAATGAAATTGTAACAAAGTTCGGTTACACTTCATCTACAGTTCCTGTAACTGAGGGGCTTCATCTGAAGGATTTCGCGATTTATCTTGAAAACAACAATATGCTTGTAACCGAAACTGTTGATAAACTCGAAGCATTCAAAGACTTCAACCGTTTTATCGTTGATCCTGACGAGTTATATGCTATAAACAGTTTGTATATTAACGGTACAGTTCTTGTTCCTAAGGGATATCCTAAAACACTTAAAATCATCGAGGAACTGGGATATCCTGTTAAACTTGTTGATACCAGCGAATTCAGCAAGATTGACGGCAGTTTGACCTGTCTCTCACTGAGATTCTGATTTTCGTTAAGAGAAAGAAGTCCTTCGTGGGCTTCTTTTTTTGCCTTTGCAAAAATAATGAGAAATTTTATCGTATGCCTCTTGAAATCTTGACGGTATGATGATATAGTATTAAATTGCCCTGCGAATGTAGTTTGTTAATTATATAAGGAGTGATGACTATGCCAAATCCTATAAAATTAGGTAGAAAAGAACGAATGACCTTTTCAAAGATCAACGAAGTGGCGGAAATGCCGAATCTCATTCAGATTCAGACAGATTCCTATAAGTGGTTTGTTGAAGAAGGTCTTCGTGAGGTTTTTGAGGACGTTTCCCCAATCAAAGATTACGCAGAAAATCTCATTCTGGAATTTATTGATTATTCACTTTCAGACCCTCCGAAGTATGAGCAGGAGGAGTGTAAGGAGAGAGACGTTACATATGCAGCTCCGTTAAAGGTAAAAGTAAGACTGGTAAACAAGGAGACCGGAGAGGTAAAGGAACAGGAAGTGTTTATGGGAGATTTTCCTCTCATGACAGAGAAGGGTACCTTTATCTATAATGGTGCGGAAAGAGTCGTTGTTACACAGCTGGTTCGTTCACCGGGACCTTACTATGGCAAGGAAATAGATAAATCCGGAAAGAACCTTTTCTCAACAACTGTAATCCCTAACAGAGGGGCATGGCTTGAATACGAGACAGATTCAAATGAAATTATCTCGGCAAGAGTTGACAGAACGAGAAAACAGCCTGTTACTACGCTTCTCAGAGCACTGGGAATCGGTACAAATCAGGAAATAATAGATATTTTCGGTGAAGAACCGAGACTTCTCAAGACACTGGAGAAGGATACAACCACAAATTACGAAGAAGGTATCAAGGAAATATACAAAAAACTGAGACCGGGTGAACCTCCTACACTGGAAAGTGCAAGTTCACTGTTTAACTCTATGTTTTTTGATCCGAAGAGATACGATCTTGCCAAGGTAGGCAGATATAAATATAACAAGAAACTCGGACTTTACAACCGTGTTGTCGGAAACATTGTATCCGAGGATGTTTTTGATCCGAATACAGGTGAAATTCTTGCCGAGGCAGGGCAGAAAATCAGCAAGGATGTAGCGAGACAGATTGAAAACTCAGGTATTAAATTCGTTATGGTTCAGAGTAACTATGACGAGAAAAAGTCAACGAAGGTAATAGGAAACAACTTCGTTGATATCGATCAGTATATTGAATTTGATATTTCAGATCTTAAGATTGCCGACAAGGTATATTACCCTGTTCTCATGGAGATTCTGGAAGAGTATGCTGACGCTGGCAGAGAAGAACTCAGAGAAGCTCTCAGAATGAGAAAATCAGAGCTTTCTCCTAAACATATATTAGTAGATGACGTAATTGCATCGGTAAGTTACATACTCAACCTCAATTACGGCATCGGTGATACAGACGACATCGACCACCTGGGCAACAGAAGACTCAGAACAGTCGGTGAACTTCTGCAGAACCAGATTAGAATCGGTCTGTCCAGAATGGAGAGAACAATCAAAGAAAGAATGACCACTCAGGATCTTTCGGAAGTTACTCCGCAGGGACTTATGAACATCAGACCGGTTACGGCTGCCGTTAAGGAATTCTTCGGCAGTTCACAGCTGTCTCAGTTTATGGACCAGACAAATCCGCTGGCAGAGCTGACACACAAGAGAAGACTCAGTGCACTCGGACCGGGAGGACTTTCAAGAGAAAGAGCCGGATTCGAAGTAAGAGACGTTCACCATTCACATTACGGAAGAATGTGTCCTATTGAAACTCCGGAAGGTCCGAACATCGGTCTTATAGGTTCACTGACTACTTACGGCGTTATAAATCAGTACGGATTTATCGAAACACCATACAGAGTTGTAGATAAAGAAACAGGAATAGTTTCAGACGAAATTCATTATCTGACTGCAGATGATGAAGAAGATAAGATAGTAGCACAGGCAAATGAGCCTCTGGATTCAGAGGGACACTTTGCTAACCTTAAAGTTGCAGCAAGAGGTAAGGGCGGAGATATCGACCTGGTACCGAGAGAAGTTGTCGATTATATGGACGTTTCTCCTAAGCAGGTTGTATCGGTTGCTACGGCAATGATTCCGTTCCTGGAAAACGACGACGCCAACCGTGCCCTGATGGGTTCCAACATGCAGCGTCAGGCAGTTCCTCTTCTTGTAACAGAAGCTCCTATGGTAGGAACAGGAATGGAATACAAAGCCGCAAGAGATTCAGGCGTAGTTCAGCTTGCAGCTAATTCCGGTACAGTGTCATACGTTGACGCAGACAGAATTGTTATTACAAGAGATGACGGCGAAGGTGAAGAGGTTCATAAGCTTCTTAAATTCAAGAGATCAAACCAGGGAACATGCATTAACCAGAGACCTATTGTTTTCAGAGGAGAGCATGTTGACAAGGGTGAGGTCATTGCAGACGGACCTTCGACTTCAAATGGTGAAGTGGCACTCGGTAAAAACCTTCTCATCGGCTTCATGACATGGGAAGGATATAACTACGAGGATGCTATCATCCTTAATGAAAGACTCATCATGGAAGATGTGCTTACATCAATACATATTGAAAAGTATGAGTCAGAAGCGAGAGACACTAAGCTTGGACCTGAAGAAATAACAAGAGACATTCCTAACGTAGGTGAAGATGCCCTTAAGAATCTTGATGAAGAAGGTATCATCAGAATCGGTGCCGAAGTCAACTCAGGCGATATCCTTGTAGGTAAGGTTACACCTAAGGGAGAGACAGAGCTGACAGCAGAAGAAAGACTTCTCAGAGCTATTTTCGGTGAAAAGGCAAGAGAAGTAAGAGATACATCACTTAAGGTTCCTCACGGTGAAACGGGAATTATAGTAGATGTGAAGATTTTCTCAAGGGATAACGGAGATGAGCTTCCTCCTGGAGTAAATAAGCTTGTCAGAGTTTATATAGCAACCAAGAGAAAAATTCAAGTCGGCGACAAGATGGCCGGACGTCACGGAAACAAGGGTGTTATTTCAAGAATCCTTCCTGAAGAGGATATGCCGTTCATGGAAAACGGGCAGCCTCTGCAGGTAATGCTTAACCCGCTGGGTGTTCCGTCGCGAATGAACGTAGGCCAGGTTCTCGAAGTGCATCTCGGACTTGCGGCAAAGAGCAAAGACTGGTATATAGCAACGCCTGTATTTGACGGCGCAAACGAGAAAGACATCATAGAGCTTCTTAAGGAGTCGGGATTTGATGAAACCGGTAAGCTGAAGCTCAGAGACGGAAGAACAGGTGAATTCTTCGATAATCCTGTAACAGTAGGGTACATGTACATGCTCAAGCTTCACCATCTGGTTGATGATAAGATTCACGCCAGATCTACAGGTCCGTACTCACTTGTAACGCAGCAGCCTCTCGGCGGTAAAGCACAGTTCGGCGGACAGCGTTTCGGAGAGATGGAAGTATGGGCACTTGAAGCATACGGCGCAGCATATACACTTCAGGAAATACTCACTGTCAAGTCAGACGATATCGTAGGCAGAGTCAAGACATACGAGTCAATTGTCAAGGGCGAAAATATTCCTGAGCCGGGAATCCCTGAATCATTCAAGGTTCTCATTAAGGAAATGCAGAGCCTTTGCCTGGATGTTAAAGTTCTCAGTGAGGAGGGCGAGGAAATCGAGTTGAAGGAAGATACAGAGACAGACGGAATCGCTGCAATCGAGAGAATGGTTGACAGAGAAATAGAGTCAAATAGCGAGAGGGAAGAATACGTTGAAGAATATGATGACGAATTCGAACCGGAAGCTGAAGAAATTGTTACATTAGAGACAGAAGAAGAGTAAGGGGGTAAACGTAATGAGTGATAACGCAAATTATGAAATGAAAAACTTTGAAGCCCTGCAGATCGGGCTGGCATCACCCGAAAAAATTCTCAGCTGGTCTCACGGAGAGGTAACAAAGCCTGAAACAATAAACTACAGAACACTTAAGCCTGAAAAAGACGGTCTTTACTGCGAAAGAATTTTCGGACCGACTAAGGACTGGGAGTGTCATTGCGGTAAATACAAAAAGATCAGATACAAGGGCATAGTATGCGATAAATGCGGTGTTGAAGTAACAAAGGCCAAAGTCAGAAGAGAACGTATGGGCCACATTAAGCTGGCATCACCTGTTTCTCACATATGGTATTTCAAAGGCATTCCTTCAAGAATGGGACTGGTTCTGGACATTTCGCCTAGAACACTTGAAAAAGTACTTTATTTCGCGAATTTTATCGTTACCGATCCGGGAACAAGTAATTTCGCATACAAGGAAATTCTTACAGAAAATCAGTACAGAGAAGCGAAGGATGACCCGACAATAAGATTCAGAGCCGGAATGGGAGCAGAAGCAGTCAGAGAACTGCTGGCAAATGTCGACCTTGATGAAGAATCGGCATCCCTTAAAGCATCTCTCGAGAAAGCTACCGGCCAGAAGAAAATCAGAGTTGTCAGAAGACTGGAAGTAATCGAGGCTCTCAGAGTATCAGGCAACAGACCTGAATGGATGGTTCTCGATGTAATTCCTGTAATCCCTCCTGATCTCAGACCGATGGTACAGCTGGACGGCGGAAGATTCGCAACATCTGACCTTAACGACTTATACAGAAGAGTAATCAACAGAAACAACAGACTGAACAGACTCCTCGAACTCAATGCCCCTGACATAATTGTCAGAAACGAGAAAAGAATGCTTCAGGAAGCAGTTGATGCCCTTATAGACAACGGCAGAAGAGGAAGGCCTGTAACCGGTCCTGGATCAAGACCGCTCAAGTCACTGTCCGATATGCTTAAGGGTAAGCAGGGCAGATTCAGACAGAACCTGCTGGGCAAGAGAGTTGACTACTCAGGACGTTCGGTAATCGTTGTCGGACCTGAACTTAAATTCTATCAGTGCGGTCTTCCTAAAAAAATGGCTCTTGAATTATTCAAGCCGTTTATAATGAAAAAGCTCGTGTCAAACGGAAAGGCACACAATATAAGAAGCGCCAAGAAGATGGTCGAGAGAGTAAGTCCGGAAGTATGGGACGTTCTCGAAGGAGTAATCAAAGAACATCCTGTAATGCTTAACCGTGCCCCGACCCTTCACAGACTGGGAATTCAGGCATTTGAACCTGTCCTTGTTGAGGGTAAGGCAATAAAGCTTCACCCGCTGGCATGTACAGCATTTAATGCTGACTTTGACGGAGACCAGATGGCCGTACACGTACCTCTTTCAGTAGAGGCACAGGCAGAAGCGAGATTCCTTATGCTGTCAGTAAACAACATCCTGGCGCCGAAGGACGGATCTCCTATTACTACACCTACACAGGATATGATTCTCGGATCATACTATCTGACATTCGACCCTAAGGAAGAGGATGAGACACTTCCGCCGGAACAGGGCGACGGCAAGTTCTTCACAGACATGTCGGAAATGCTTATGGCATATGAAACTAACCAGGTAAGTATACATGCGAGAGTAAAGGTAAGAATGTATGCCGGCGAAGATGACGAAAGAGGAAGACTCGTTGAGTCAACTGTAGGAAGATTCATTTTCAACCAGCAGATTCCACAAGATCTTGGATATATCGAAGACAGAGAAGCGGATCCGTATTCACTGGAAGTTGACTTCCTCTGCACCAAGAAGAAACTCGGGGATATTATCGACAGATGCTATCGTATCCACGGAAATACAGATACAGTGCTGATGCTTGACTACATCAAGGATATGGGATATCACTATTCCACAAAGGCAGCGATTACAATCGGTATCTCTGACATGGAAATTCCGGAAGCAAAGGCTACAATCATTGCCAAGTCAGAAGCAGAAGTTGATAAGTACGACAAGGCATACAGGAGAGGTCTCGTATCCGATAAGGAAAGATACGACAAGGTAATCGAAATCTGGAACAAGACAACAGATGATGTTGCTGATGCGCTTATGGATTCACTCGGATCACTGAATAACCTGTACATCATGGCACATTCGGGAGCAAGAGGTTCCAAGAACCAGATCAGACAGATAGGCGGAATGCGTGGTCTGATGGCAAATGCAACAGGTAAAACAATAGAAATACCAATCAAGGCAAACTTCCGTGAAGGACTTTCCGTACTGGAATACTTCCTTTCATCAAACGGAGCCCGTAAGGGTCTTGCCGATACAGCACTGAGAACTGCCGACTCTGGATACCTTACAAGAAGACTTGTTGACGTATCACATAACGTAATCGTCAGAGAAGACGACTGCGGTACAGAAGAAGGTATCGTAGTAAGAGCGTTTACCGACGGCAAGGAAGTAATCGAGAAGCTTAAAGACAGAATTGTAGGAAGAACAGCTCTTGATGACATATGTCATCCTGAAACGGGAGAAGTGATCGTAGAAGCTGACTATGAGATTTCGGAATCAGCGGCTCAGGCAATAGAAGATGCGGGAATAGACGCTGTTGCAATCAGATCGGTAATGACATGCTGCTCGAGAACAGGCGTATGTGCTAAGTGCTACGGCAGAAACCTGGCAACAGGAGAAAGCGTTAATATCGGAGAAGCTGTCGGTATTCAGGCTGCACAGTCAATCGGTGAACCGGGTACACAGCTTACAATGAGAACGTTCCATACAGGCGGTGTCGCAGGTTCGGATATCACACAGGGTCTGCCGAGAGTTGAAGAACTCTTCGAAGCCAGAAAACCTAAAGGACTTGCTCAGGTATGTGAAGCTGACGGTACAGTTGTATCTATTGTGCCTACAATGGACAACAAGACAGAAATCAAAGTCAGAGGTGAAGAGGAAACAGTATACGACATTCCTTACGGCGCAAGAATATGCGTTGCAGAGGGAGACTATGTTGAGGCCGGTGACAATATTACATCAGGACCTCTCGATCCTAAGGATCTACTGAGACTTAAGGGTGTTGAAGGCGTATATCAGTACCTCCTCAAGGAAGTTCAGCGTGTATATAAGAACCAGGGTGTAGATATCAATGACAAGCACATCGAGGTAATCGTAGGACAGATGCTGTCGAAGATTAAAGTCAACAATCCGGGAGATACAGACCTTCTTCCGGGAGGACAGTACGGTAAGTTTGAAGTTGAGGATGCTAACAATGCTGCCATCGAAAAGGGCGGACAGCCTGCTGAAACAGAGAGACTGCTTCTTGGTATCACAAAGGCATCCCTGGCAACGAATTCATTCCTTTCAGCTGCCTCATTCCAGGAAACTACGAAGGTTCTCACAGACGCTGCAATCAAGGGAAAGACAGATTATCTGGAAGGACTCAAGGAAAACGTTATTATCGGTAAGCTGATTCCTGCCGGAACAGGTATGAGAAAGTACAGGAATATTGAACTTGACTACGGTGTAAACGAAGCTTACATTGAAGAATTCAGAAGAATGAAGATGGAAGCAGAAGAGGAAGAACTTTACATTTCAGAGGATGAGATGGAAGAAGTAGTACCTCAGATGGCAACAAGCGATGACTTTGCTGCTGCTGAAGAGTATGCGGCTAACAATGATTTTGCCAGCATGACCGAAGGTGAAGATATAACTGAACTCTAATTAAAAGTAAAAAGCTGTAATCGTTGATTTTTATTGACATTACAGCTTTTTTTATTGTATAATATGCGTTGGCTATGGGTTTTTTGTGCCCATTTCCGAAAAATAATTATGAAAGGAGAAAAAGGATGCCTACAATTAACCAATTAGTACGTCAGGGCAGAACCAGCAGTGAAAAGAAGTCAACTGCTCCGGCTCTTAACAAGGGTATGAACTCACTGAGAAGAGTTGCCACTAACGTTAGCTCACCTCAGAAGCGTGGAGTATGTACTTCAGTAAAGACGGTTACACCTAAGAAGCCTAATTCGGCTCTGAGAAAAGTAGCCAGAGTACGTCTCACTAACGGTATTGAAGTAACAGCATATATCCCTGGAATCGGTCACAACCTTCAGGAACACAGTGTTGTACTTATCAGAGGCGGAAGAGTTAAGGACCTCCCGGGTGTAAGATATCACATCGTAAGAGGAACTCTCGATACTGCAGGCGTGGCAGACAGAAAACAGGCTAGATCCAAGTATGGAGCCAAAAGGCCTAAGAAGTAGTAATCGGTAGAATTGAAGTGCCCTTTGCTGCGAAGGTCCCGAGGACCTGCAGATATATATGAAGGGCGCCACGGGGGTCGCAGGCGGAGTAGGAGCCTTTGTAAAGGCTTCGAAGAAAGTTCGCAGGCGGTCAACGAGTACCGAATTGTAAATTTTTATCAAGGAGGAAAGTGAAGTGCCAAGAAAAGGAAATGTACCTAAACGCGAAGTACTTCCTGATCCGGTATACGGCAGCGTTGTAGTTGCCAAGCTGATTAACAGCGTAATGTTAGACGGTAAGAAGGGTACAGCCCAGAAAATCGTTTATGACGCTTTCGAACAGATTAAAGAAGCAACCGGCGAAGAACCACTGGAAGTATTCGACAAGGCTATGAACAACATTATGCCAGTTCTCGAAGTTAAGGCAAGACGTGTAGGTGGTGCTAACTATCAGGTTCCTATGGAAGTCAGACCGGAAAGACGTCAGACTTTGGGACTCAGATGGCTTACTAAGTACACAAGAGCCAGAGGCGAGAAGACAATGTCAGAAAGACTGGCAAAGGAACTTATGGATGCAGCTGAAAATACAGGAGCATCCGTAAAGAAAAAGGAAGATACACACAAGATGGCAGAAGCCAACAAGGCTTTTGCACACTACAGATTCTAGTGAATGGACTAAGAAAGCAGAAAGGAGGAGAAGATGCCAAACAGACAGTTTTCCTTGGAGAAGACAAGAAATATCGGTATTAAGGCTCACATTGACGCCGGTAAGACTACTACAACGGAAAGAATCCTTTTCTATACAGGAAGAACTCATAAATTAGGTGAAACCCACGAGGGTGCAGCAGTTATGGACTGGATGGAGCAGGAACAGGAACGTGGTATTACAATCACCTCTGCTGCTACTACAGCCCAATGGAAAGACACCAGAATTAATATCATCGATACTCCGGGACACGTGGACTTTACTGTAGAAGTTGAGAGATCTCTCAGAGTTCTCGACGGAGCGGTAACAGTTCTGTGTGCCAAGGGTGGAGTTGAGCCTCAGTCAGAAACAGTCTGGAGACAGGCAGAGAAGTATCATGTACCAAGAATGATTTTCGTTAATAAAATGGATATCATGGGTGCTGACTTCTACAGGGTCGTGGACATGGTTAAGGAGAGACTCAAAGCTAATGCAGTGCCTATTCAGCTGCCTATCGGCAAGGAAGAAAATTTTGAAGGAATAATCGACCTTATTGAAATGAAGGCAGAAATCTATAAGGATGACCTGGGACGCGAGTACGAAAAGACTGAAATCCCGGAAGATCTCATGGATGATGCGCAGCTGTGGAGAGAGCAGCTTCTTGAAGCGGTATCTGAACTTGATGAAGACCTTATGATGAAGTACCTCGAAGGTGAGGAAATCACAGAAAAGGAAATCAGAAAGGTAATCAGAACGGCTACTATCGGCGGTAAAATGGTTCCTGTGACCTGTGGATCTGCATACAAAAATAAGGGAGTACAGATGATGCTCGACGCAGTTGTGGACTTCATGCCATCGCCTCTCGACATCCCTGCAATTAAGGGAGTGTCATCAAGGACAGGCGAAGAAGTAGAACGACCTGCGGACGATAAAGGCCCATTTTCAGCCCTTGCATTCAAGATTATGGCTGACCCGTTTGTGGGCAAATTAGCATTTTTCAGAGTATATTCGGGAACTCTTTCTTCGGGGTCGTATGTTTACAATTCAGTTAAAGAGAAGAAGGAAAGAGTCGGAAGAATACTCCAGATGCATGCTAACAAGCGAGAGGATATCGAAATGGTATACTCTGGTGATATTGCAGCAGCAGTAGGACTGAAAGTCACTACTACGGGGGATACTCTCTGTGATGAGAAGCATCCTGTAATATTAGAGTCAATGGATTTCCCTGATCCGGTAATTGAAATCGCAATTGAGCCTAAAACAAAGGCCGGACAGGAAAAAATGGGAATTGCTCTTGCTAAACTTGCAGAGGAAGACCCTACTTTTAAGACTTATACAAATGATGATACCGGACAGACAATTATTGCCGGAATGGGTGAGCTTCACCTGGAGATTATCGTAGACAGACTTCTTAGAGAATTTAAGGTTGAAGCGAATGTAGGTAAGCCTCAGGTTTCATACAAAGAAACTATTACCGGCGACGCAGACGTGGATCACAAATATGCTAAGCAGTCAGGCGGTAAGGGTCAGTACGGACATGTTAAAATCAAAGTTTACTCTCGTGAACCGGGCGAAGGCTTTGAATTTAAAAATTCAATCGTCGGAGGAGCTATTCCTAAGGAATATATTCCTAAGATTGAAGAAGGTATCAAGGAAGCTATGGAGACCGGACCTGTTGCAGGTTATCAGGTTGTTGACGTAGGCGTTGAACTCTATGATGGTTCATATCACGAAGTCGACTCTTCGGAAATGGCCTTCAAGATTGCAGCGTCAATGGCTTTCAGAGAAGCGGTCAGAAAGGCTAACCCGATTCTTCTCGAGCCTATATTCAAGGTTGAAGTTACAGTTCCTGATGAATACATGGGAGATGTAATCGGAGATATCAGCTCAAGAAGAGGAAGAATCGAAGGTTCAGACATGAATAACGGAGCAGTAGCGGTAAGAGGATATGTTCCGCTTTCCGAAATGTTCGGATATGCTACTGACCTGCGTTCGAAGACACAGGGCAGAGGCGTTTACGTAATGCAGTTTGACCACTTCGAAAAGTTACCTGACAGTTTAGTTGAGTCTATAAACAAATAAGAAAGAGGAAATAAAATGGCAAAAGAAAAATTTGAAAGAAATAAACCGCATATTAACATCGGTACAATCGGTCACGTAGACCATGGTAAGACAACTCTTACAGCAGCTATCACAATCACTCTTCAGAAGAGACTGGGTCTCGGTGAAGAAGTTAAGTTCGATGAAATCGACAAGGCTCCTGAA
>JAQXIX010000053.1 GCA_029008005.1 Bacillota bacterium
GTTTGTATAATTTTTGCCAAAACCGGCCGTATAGTTTTTTATATGGCAATTTGAGGCCTGAAAACACCTGGAAACGCCTGAAAAAAACACAGCAATAAAAAACTCCGGCCATTTCTGACCGGAGCCGTAAATCTGGTGGAGATGATGGGAATTGAACCCATGTCCGAAAGCACTTTCACCGTGTTTTCTCCGAGCGCATCTTCTGTTTTAGTTATTTCGCTTCATCAGACGCCCGGAAGCAGGCTTCTGAATCAGCTATCCCGTTGTTCCCTCATGCTGCCGGGAATTCACATGAAGTTTTCCTGCATGGTCGATGCCGGTAAATCCGCCTGCAGGTGAGCGGAAGCCGGCACGCACAGCTTATGACTGACTACGCAGCCATAGCCATTGGTGCGAAATTATTGTTCTTTTTAGCGTTTATATTTAACGTGTCCTTTTTAACGCAGACCGGACAAACTGCGGCTCGCTTACCCGGTTTCCACACCCCCGTCGAAACCAGTGCATCCCCTTAATATCCATATTCATTTTAACAGATTTTTAAGGATAGCACAACGGCAAAACAACATCACCATTTACTTTTATACGCAAAGGCAATAAAATGGTGAAAACAAGTAACAGCACAAGGAAAAGAGAGGTGATACCTGTGGCATATGACCATTCTAAGATAATTGAACTATACAAATTAAAAGCCTCCGCATTCAGTGAGGAGCTGGCGCCTAACCAGAAGGACTACTATCAGAAAGCAGCGAAATGGCTGGAGGAAAACCGGTTTGATTCTCCGGAGGAAGCCATTGGAGCAATGAGAAACACCGAATATTACGAAGGTGCGGGAACAGCCAAGCTGGCAGACGACACTTTACTGAGAATCAAGGCGGCGGAAGAAGCAGGATATGACGATGTGGCGGAAATCCACAGAGAGCGAAAGATAAAGCTGGAAAAAGGCGGCAACTCATATGCCTTTTCTCAGGAATGGATTGACGATTTCAACAGAGCCGCCGAGAAGTCGGCAAAGTATGCAGAGAGAAAAGAATTGTTCGGCAGAATTCTAAGCGGATACATAGAGATTACGGGAAACCCTCAAAGTGACCACAGGAGAAGTGCCGAGAAGGAAATTAACGAAGCACTCAGAGAACTTAACAGCAGAGGTCTGACCTTTGATCAGCTGATATCTCAGAGAGCATACATGAAACTGACAATGATGACCGACAAGGGAATCAGTAATTTCGCTGAATTTGTCCGCAACTTTTCAGAAGGCAGATATACATCAGATGAAGACATAAGTGGACTGAGAGAAGAGCAGGAAAGACTGACCCGTTGGGCAGCAGGAAACAAAGCCGGAATAGAAGCCGCGGGAAAAACTGAGAAATGGGCTGATGCATGCTGCCTGGCAGTTCCCTCCGATAATCCCGGACCATATGATTTCATAGGGCTCAAGGAGGTGAAGGACTGATGGAAATGGTACACAAGTACGCAATAGAGGCATACATGAATGCACTTTACGGCGCCAATCCTCAGGGCAGCCTTCTCGAAAGAGCCCGGCAGCTGGAACAGCAGCTTGTGGATTTTGCAGAAAAAAATCCGGGAGCGGCAGATATAATGGGTGAAAGCGGACTCAGAGACGAATACAACAGACTGTATATGGCGGCAGTAAGCGGAGAAAGCAGTGAAGCAAAGGCATCAGCCCAAGCTCACAAACAGCAGCTTCCTACTGTACATGAATTTCTCGAAACCTACAGACAGGTATACGAAAACAGCGTGAAACCGTATGACCGCAAGCTGACGGAAGAAGCATACATGAAACTGTTTGATGTTGAGAACAGAACAGATGACCTTATAGAAGCACAGCTTATTATTGAGCGTGAACATCTGGTACTCAACACAGTGACAGCCGATTATAAAGCTATAGCCGAAGAATTTATTGAAGCGGCAGACCCTAATTACGAAATTACTTCGGCAGCCGTAAAGGCATCGATCGGAACGTACGCCGGCGCCGGGTGCCTTGAGGAAATCACATACATGGGTGAACTGGCGAAAGCGACCTGCGATGACCTGGCTGTTCAGCTGCAGCTTAAAGTCGAGATGATGCTGACATTTATGTCGCTTTTGAATGCCTGGGCCCATACGAAAAGACAGCTTCGCGAAGGAACGGTAGATGTGGCGGCAGGTGTCAGGGCTATGGTTGTCACCAGAAAGAAAACCAGAGACTACTACAGATTCCTCAGCGAAGATATGGGAATCACCTTCGATGTCATGGAGAATACACCGTTTTTCAGAATATCTCTTTTAAATCCTCAGGGAATGGATGAGTTGTGGAGAATTAAGAAAATAATGCATCCTGACAATATCAAGGCGATGAGGTACATGCTCTTTGAAGAAATCCTTTCTGACAGAAGCATGGAGGAAATACTGCTGACACCTCAGCCGTATCCTTATTTCGAGGCAGTGGATTCAGTAAGACATCCTGAAATCAACAGGGAATACGAGGAGATTGCCGGGGAACTTAACAGCAATATCAGGTACTTCGAAAAATACGGGAAACCGGGCATAAGAAAAGACCCGCGAGAGCTGATTAAGAACACGAATAAACTGAACATGTCAATGGCGCGGAATATCGGTGACGCCCCGGGAGGAGGCGGAAATTCGACTTTTTCACAGAGCATTCGGAGCAAAGTGCCGGAAACAGGCAAAAACCTGGGAAAAGAAATAGGCAAAGGCCTGCTGAGAAGCTTGTTCAGACGATAAAACCGCGAACCGGTTTGCTATTTTATTTTTAATGATTCTATGGTAAAATTTATACACTATTTTGCAGTATGACACAAAGGAGGCAAGTATGTTCCAGTCATTTAAGGAAGTAAAAGCTTTTATCAGCGTCAAAGATATTCAGATGGTCGATTTCATGATGATCGACATCAACGGCAGATGGAGACATCTCACCGTTCCGGCAGACAGATTTACGGAAGACACCATGAAGGACGGAATCGGATTTGACGGAAGCAACTACGGATTCGCACCGGTTGAGAAGAGCGACATGGTATTTATTCCGGACATAACAACTGCGTACATCGACCCGTTCATGGAGATTCCGACTCTGGCAATGATCGGTGACGTTTATGTAATAGGTGTTCCGGAAAACACCAGATTCGACCAGGACCCGAGAAACGTTGCCAAGCATGCCGAAGAATATCTGAAGGCTACAGGAATAGCCGACGAAATGAGAATAGGACCTGAATATGAGTTTCACGTATTCGACCATGTAAGCTATTCAAATGATCCTCAGAAGTCAGGTTTCAGAATAGATACAGAACAGGCGGAATGGAATACAGGCTGTGATGATTTCAATCTCGGCTATAAAATGGCTCACAAAGGCGGATACCATATGGCACCGCCTCAGGATGTGCTTTATGACTACAGAAGCAGAGTAGCTATGCTCATGGAAGACATGGGAATAAAGGTTAAATACCATCATCACGAAGTCGGCGGACCGGGACAGCTTGAAATCGAAGTTGAATTCGGCGGAGTTACGGAAATGGCCGACAAAACTATGATGACCAAGTATCTCATTAAAAACGAGGCGATTGCAGAAGGAAGAACAGCGACATTTATGCCTAAGCCGGTTTACGACGAAGCAGGAAACGGAATGCATGTGCACATGCATCTCTTTAAGGACGGCAAGCCGCTTTTCTATGATGAAAACGGCTATTCACAGCTTTCGGAAACAGCGATGAATTTCATGGGAGGAATTCTCAGCCATATTAAAGCACTTTGCGCATTTACAAATCCGAGCACTAACTCATTTAAGAGACTGGTTCCGGGATACGAAGCTCCTGTTACAATAGGCTTTGCAACTGCCAACAGAAGCTCGGTAATAAGAATACCTGCATACGCGAAGGATCCGGACAAGAAGAGATTCGAAATCAGAAACCCTGACGGAACATGTAATCCTTATTATGCCTTTGCGGCTATTCTCATGGCCGGAATCGACGGAATCAAGAAGGGTATTGACCCTGTAGCTGAAGGCTTCGGACCATACGACTTTAACCTTTACTCACTCAGTGACGAGGATAAGAAAAAGATAAAGAGCCTGCCTAAGAACCTGGGCGAAGCTCTTGACGAACTTGAGAAAGATCACGCGTTCCTTACAGAAGGCGGCGTATTCCCTGAAAGACTCATTGAACTGTGGCTCGAAAACAAGAGAGCAGACAACAAGCGTCATACGGAAATGCCGACTCCTATGGAATTTCAGATGTATTATGATCTCTAAATTAAGAAATGAAATGATTAGAGAGGGTATAGATGCTTATCTGATACCCTCTTCTGACTATAACGGAAGTGAATATGTAAGCCCCCATTTCAGGTGCCGCGAGTACATGTCGGGGTTTACGGGTTCCGCAGGTACACTGCTGGTAGAGAAAGAAACAGCCCGCCTCTGGACCGACGGACGGTACTTTATCCAGGCGCAAAAGCAGCTGGAGGGAACAGGAATAATTCTAATGAAATCAGGAGAACCGGGAGTGCCGGAGCCTGAAGAATACCTGGCAGAGACACTGTCGTGGGAAGATGTTCTGGGCTTTTACGGTAAGGCAGTGGACGCACAGCTGGCAACGCGGCTCAGAAGGCGGTTTATTACAATCACAGGCATCGATCTCGTAGGCAGAATCTGGGAAGACAGGCCGCCTGTAAAATTCACCGAAATATATCCGGTCGGATTACACGTAACGGGAGAGTCATCGGAATCGAAGCTGGCCCGTGTCCGGGAGGAAATGGAGCGACAGGGAGCAGACTATCTGGTGGTAAGCAGACTTGAGGATCTGGCGTGGCTTTATAACCTTCGAGGCAGCGATATACCGAACACACCTGTGTTTTACGGTTTTGCACTTATTTCCCGGGAAAATGATGAAATCTTTTTTCAGAAGGAATACATGGATATATACGAGAGAATATCATGGCTGCGAAACTGCACGGTAATGCTGTGCAAAGGCTCGGCATCATGTGCTGTCTCGGACTCTCTTCATGTATCCGTAAGAAAAATATATGCGGACAGCCCTGTGGAGAAGCTGAAAGCCGTAAAAAACTCAGTTGAAATCCGTGCAACAAAGGCTGCCCACATTAGAGACGGCGCAGCAATGACGGAATTCATATACCGCATGAAGCATCGTGACAGGGATGAGGTGACGACTGAATTGTCAGTCTGCGATTTAACCGAAGAACTCAGGCGAAAGCAGGGGGCTGTCGATTTGAGCTTTTCCACTATTGCCGCATGGGAGGAGCACGGCGCCATTATTCATTACTCGCCTACGGAAGAAACCGATATACCTGTTGAGGGAGAAGGTTTTTTGCTGGTGGACTCGGGAGGCCAGTATCCTGACGGGACGACGGATATCACAAGAACCGTGGCATTGGGTGAAGTGCCTCAGGAGAGAAAAGAAGCGTATACGGCAGTACTGAAGGGGCATATAGCCCTGGCAAAAGCCGAGTTCGACGAAAATACAGACGGGGCAATGCTCGATACGATTGCCCGAAGACCGATAAATGACCTGGGATACGATTACAGACACGGAACAGGTCACGGAGTGGGGCATCTTCTCAGTGTTCACGAAGGTCCGAATGTTATCAGTCCCAGAGGCAAGGGGACTAAAATTCTGCCGGGAATGATAACTACAGACGAACCGGGAATATATATTGAAGGTGATTTCGGAATACGAATCGAAAACGAGCTTTTATGCGTCGAAAAAGATGGGCATTTTGCTTTCGAACCGCTAACTCTGTGTCCTTACGAAATGGATGCTGTAGACAGTGAAATGCTCACAGAAGACGAAAAAGAATATATAATAAGCTACCATAAGAAAGTTTATGAGACTGTCGGACATTATCTTTCGGAGGAAGCGCAGGAGTGGCTCAGAGAACTGGCATGTACAGAGTTTGTCAGGAAGGTACATTAGAAAGGTAACAGAAATTATGAAAAAGACATCGGCATACGCAGACGAATATATCAGAAAGATCAGAACGTCAGGCGAAAAGTATATCGTTGATACCGGTATCAGACCGATAAGCAGCGTTAAGGAAATGCTGGAAACATCGGCTGCCGCTTTTGAGAACAATACGGCCTTCTGGCAAAAATTCAAGGGCGACAAAGAATATTCACAGATAAAATACAAGCAGGTTCTCGAGGACGTGAATGCACTGGGAACGAGCCTGATTTCGAGAGGGCACAAGGGTGACTGCATTGCCGTAATCGGCGAGAACAGCTACTTCTGGGCAATTTCATATTTGGCTGTAATCGGAGGTGCGGGAGTTGTCGTACCGATAGATAAGGAACTGGGCGAACAGGAAATCAGAGGGTACATAGAGAGTTCCGACGCGAAGTGCGTGTTTTTCTCACCTAAATTCGAGGATATGTTCAAAAGGCTTTCAGAGGAAAGAGAACTGACGCTTGTCAGAATGGGAGAACCGGGCTCCGATGAGAATGTGCTTTCGACGGATATGCTCGTTGAAGAGGGAAAGGCGCTTCTCGCAGAAGGAAACAGAGAGTACCTTGATGCCGAGATAGACGTTGATGAAATGGCTGTGCTTTTGTTTACATCAGGAACCACGGGAGTTTCCAAGGGAGTAATGCTGTCAAACAAAAACATATGCTGTGACCTTATGGGTGCACCTCATTACATTAAGGTGCAGCAGGATGATATTTTCTTCAGCGTTCTGCCTATGCATCACACATACGAATGTACATGCGGCTTCCTGATGCCTTTGTACAGAGGTGCTTCAATCGGATACTGCCAGGGACTTAAATACATCCAGAAAAATCTCCGGGAAATTCAGCCTACGTTTTTCCTCGGTGTGCCGCTGATTTTCGAGAAGCTCTATTCTGCCATCTGGAAAAACATCCGCAAGCAGAATAAGGAGAAGGCAGTAAACAATATACTTAAGGCCGGAAAGGTGCTTTCCTTCGGAGGTAAGAATCCTCTGGGATTCCTTCTCAAGGATATTAAAGCCGTTTTCGGAGGAAGGCTACGTGTTGTAATTTCAGGGGGCGCTGCGATAGATCCTCAGATTCTGGATTTCTTCAGCGATCTGGGATATCTGGCCGTTCAGGGTTACGGACTTACGGAGTGCGCACCTATGGCTGCCCTTAATCCCGGAAAGAAAAAGTACGTCAGAAACAGTTCGGTCGGTCACGTGCTGCCTAATCAGCAGGTAAAAATCGCTGATGCGGGAAGTGACGGAGTCGGCGAAATCTGCATTAAAGGTGACAATGTAATGCTGGGATATTACAATATGCCGGAAGAAACTGCAGAAACAATAGTTGACGGATGGTTCCACACAGGTGACCTGTGATACGTTGATGACGACGATTACGTTTATATTACAGGAAGAAAGAAAAACGTAATCATTACACCGAACGGTAAAAACGTATATCCGGAGGAACTGGAATATTTGATTGGATTAAGCGATCTTGTTGAAGAGTGTTTCGTATGGCCGGTAAACGACGAGAACGAACAGAACAAACAGATTGCGGCTACAATCAAGCCTGACGAGGAAGAACTCGTAAGGCGTCTCGGAGATGAGTACCGGACTGACGATGTGGAGAAGGTGATTGCTCACGAAATAGATCTGATAAATGAGGAACTGCCTCACTTCAAGCAGATAAGCAAGGTCGTAGTCAGATTCAGAGAATTCGACAAAACAACATCCCACAAAATCAAGAGATTTTCGGATGATAATAAAGAATAAAATATAGGTTCGAGAATTTTAGAGGAAAAATTTCGTCAGGAATAATGCCCACAGAGACAGAGTTCCCAGGGAAATGAAAGTAGTAGCAGCAACGCCTTCCGACGCGAGGAGGGCGTTTTTGTTATATCTGTGAGCAAGAATAGTCGTTACTGCAGCAGACGGCATTGCCATAAGGAACACGTGGGTTACCATTACGATATTGCTGACAGGCATAAGTAGATCGAAGCCCAGTGTTACTGCCGGCACTGCAACAAGGGAAATAATGCAGAGAATGAGATTTCTGAGAGTGAAAATCTCTCTGATTTTCGCGCGACTTAAATTAACGCCAACGATAAACATGGCAACAGGAGAAAGTGTTGCCGCCATAAGGCTTAAGCTGTCGTTAAGAAAAGACGGGAAATGGAAACCCGTTGCGAAAATTACTATACCGATAATGGAAGACATGAAAGGAAGTGTCAGCATCTGTCCGATTATCTTCATAATCACAACCTTGTCACCACGCTGATGCTCCAGGGAAATGATTCCGATGGAATAAATTAAGGTCGTGAAAACAATATTCATAATAATAGCCAGGAAAAGGGCATATTTACCGAAAATAACAGTAACAAGAGGATAGCCCATAAACCCGCTGTTTGTAAAAGCCACCTGCAGTCTGTACAGACCTTTGTCCTGTTCCTTAATGGATTTCACGTATTTTAATACAAAACCTGAAATCAGAAGGAGCGCCACGGTAATAATGGCAAAAATCGCCAGAGACCATAAAATGTCCTCCTTCATATATGACTTTATCTCATCTCTCTGCATACTCTGCAAAACCATGCAGGGAGTGGCAACATTAAGTACGAAGCTGTTCAGAGTTCCCAGACAATCAGGGGGAACAAGACGCAGCTTCGACGCGATAATGCCCATGGCAACAATAATGAAAATGCTTGATATTTTAAGTAAAATTGTGATAAACATGCTTTTATAATATACCCTTATGGGGCATTAATCAATGGGCATCTGTTATTTACCGACGACCATTCTCTACTTACCCCCCGGCTGCATGCTATGCCCCGGCCGCCTGCCCTCTACCGATGGCCGCCTGCCGCTATCTGATTTTTAAGAAAAGGTGCGCAGGTTATATATTGTGTGCTCGGTCTTCGTCGCAGGCAGATATTACAGCCGGCACCCTGCGGGAAAAATGTCCTCAGCAAAACTCGCGCATATCTATGCGCTCGGACATTGCTGAGGACATTTTTTCCGCGGGGCGCTTCGCTGATATCTGCAGCTGCTCCTGCGGAAAGCGCACACAATATATACCTGCACACTTCTCTTTATATCAGGTAGGGAAGGCTATTGTCAGTGCAGAGCAGTTGCGGATTTGCCTTGGACATGTCATGCCGTCGGAACTGCCACAGGCGGATGTTTCAGGTTTGATTCTGGCAAAAATTATACAATTATAAAGGAAATTTCTGCTATATGGCAGTTTCGTGCTGAAATAGCCGGTTTTTTTGAAGATTTTGCCACATATGAATTTAAAAAAGTGTATATGGCAGTTTTAGGCCTTAAATTGCCATATGCGTTAAAAAGTATATCATTATGTATAATTTTTGCCATTTACGAATCCGTTAATGCTTGTTATGGCAATGTCTCACTTCCATGACTGATTTTCACCGCAATCCACGAAAATTCAATCATTACAGCCTTTGCGACGGTGAAACTTGGTGGCTTTTGAAAAAAACTCCGCAACAACTTGACACAGTCCCCCGGCTGCATCACTTTGAAATATCGGGAGATTCGAAGTATAATGAATACAGATATCAGACGGATACGAGACAGATATCAGACATTTATGAAGGAGAAACGACGCATCCTATGAACATTTTCACCGGCATCATGCTGGTTTTCGCAGTTGCAGGTCTGGCGGACAAGACATTTTCCCTTAAGCTTGGGCTTACTGATTCTTTTGACAAGGGGCTGGCTACAATGGGCCCGATGATAATTCCGATAGTAAGTGTGTGCACGGTGGCTGTTGAATTCATGCAAAGGCACCAGGAGGCAATTTCAAGAGCAGGCGAGTACCTGTTCTTTGATCCGTCACTTATTGCCGGCGCTTTGCTGGCACCGGATATGGGCGGATATTTCATAGCGAAGACAATAACCTCCTCGCCGGAGATTCTCGTATTAAACGGAGTTGTGGTGGCAACACTTCTGGGACAGGCAATGACATTCCAGCTGCCTGTTTTTCTGGCGGGACTCGACAGGGCGGAACACGCTTCGGCAATAAAAGGATTCATAGCGGGAATGATTATGATTCCGACAGGAATTATTGCCGCAGAGATAATGATAAGAATGGAAATCCTGATGTTCATCAGGCAGTTCGTACCGATACTGATTTTGTGCGGCCTTATTGCAGTGGGACTGGCATTCTGCCCGAGCCACCTGATAAAGGTCTTCACAATTTTCGGGAGGATTGTCCAGGCATCGCTTAATATACTGTTCTTCATTGCATGCGCATGTGTTTTTGTTCCGGGTGCCGATTACGTATCGGCAGATACAGTGGAATCGGCTGTATTCATTGTGTTCAAATCGGCAGTTGTAATTTCCGGAGCACTCGTAATGTCCCAGGTGATTCTCAGATTTTTCAGGAGCAAAATCCGTAAGCTCGGTGAGAAAATAGGAGTAAACGAAGTATCAATTATTGCGCTTCTGATGAATTGCGCCACATCGCTGGCAGTAATTCCCCTGTACAGCAGAATGGACGAAAAAGGCAAGCTTATTAATTCGGCCTTTGCAATAAGCGGATGTTTTGTTCTGGGCGGATCTTTGGGATTCATGTCCAGCGTGGCGGACGGATATACAGTGGCGGTTTTCGTCGTTTCCAAATTCGTAAGCGGGATATGCAGTATCCTTCTGGTGAGCCGCCTCTGCAAACATGCAGAAAACAACCCTTTGTGATATAATATAAATTGACTGAGTGGTTAAGAAAGGAGCTTTTTATGGGAAGATGGGACGCTGAACCGGTTAAGGGTTTGGACCCGATGCACATTATTACGCCTTTGCTTTATCCGAACAGATGCGATAATGAGGCATATATATCAGAAAAAATCGATCTTACGAACATAAACAGATATCTTGAAGAAAAAAACGCGTCACTTGAGAAGGAGAACGGCGATGTATTCAAATATACGATTTTTCATTTAATAGTGACAGCCATTCTCAAAACCGTAAGACTCAGACCTAAGCTCAACAGATTTATTGCAAACAACAGAATCTACCAGAGACACGATGTTACGGCGGCCTTTGTTGTGAAGAAAAAGTTCAGCGATTCCTCCGACGAAGCGCTGGCAGTACTTAAGGGCGAGGGCAGTGACACAATAGACAGCATTCACGAGAAAATCAGGAAACAGGTGTACAGCTGCAGAAGTGATGTGCTTGACGATTCCACAAAGGCAATGGACATAGTAAGCAAGCTGCCGTTTTTTATTGTCAGATTCGTAGTGTGGATATGCAGAATACTGGACAGATACGGCAAAGTTCCCAAAGCTGTAATAAAGAGCGATCCTTTTTACTGTACAGCCGTTCTTTCGAACCTGGGCTCCATAAAACTGAGGAGCGGATATCACCATCTGACAAACTGGGGAACGAATTCTCTGTTTGTTGTAATAGGAGAGAAAAGCACAAGACCCGCCTTCAAGGAGGACGGAACGTACGAAATGCGAGAGTTTGTCGATCTGGGAATCACAGTAGACGAGAGAATCGCAGACGGATACTATTATTCTAAATCCGTTAAAATCATTAAGAAACTTCTCGAGAATCCGTGGCTTCTCGACAGGCCTCTCGACGAGACGATTGATTAGAGGTAACAGGTATGAATGAATTTATGAGATATAACGAAGCAGGGAACAGAATCACCTTCGACATACCGGAAGGCGTCAGGACACCCTGGTTCGAAAACCTGGGAGAAATCCCAAGAACACTGGAGTATTTCGGCGGCACAATCTATGAGAAGATTTCGGAGACAGCTGCGAAATACCCTAATTACATAGCCTTTGATTTCATGGGCAAGAAAGTAACATACAAGAAAATGAAGGAGCAGATCGACAGATGCGCCAGATCTCTCAGGACGACGGGAGTCCGCGAAGGAGACAGAATTACAATCGCCATGCCGAACTGCCCTCAGGCAATATACATGCTTTATGCCACAAACGCAGTAGGAGCTGTGGCCAATATGATTCATCCTCTTTCCGCAGAAAAAGAGATTGAAGAATATCTGAACATGTCTAATAGCATTTCCGTTGTGACACTGGATCAGTTTTATCACAAATTCGAAGCCATCAGGGAAAACACATGCGTAATCAACATTATCCTGGCGAGCATCAAAGACGAACTGAGCAGAAAAATCAGGACAGGATATATGCTGACAGAGGGAAGGAAGATTGAGAAAATCCCTAAGGATGCACCTGTAATTCAGTGGGACAGCTTCATAAAGCTGGGAACAGCATGCTCCTACAGATTCACGGTTAAAAGACGGGCAGAGGATCCGGCGGTTATTCTCTATTCGGGAGGAACGACGGGGAAGACTAAAGGCATAGTGCTGTCGAACCTGAATTTCAATGCACTGAGCGAGCAGGTAATCGCTGCGAATCCTATGTTCAGACCGGGAGATAAAATGCTGGCGGCAATGCCGCTGTTTCACGGATTCGGCCTGGGCGTATGCATTCATACTATGCTGTCTCAGGGCGGACGATGTATTCTAGTTCCACGTTTCACACCTAAAAGCTACGGCAAAGTGCTCGTGAAGAATCGCTGCAACTTTATTGCGGGAGTTCCGACACTGTATGAGGCTTTGCTCAGACTGAAAAAAATGGAATCGGCAGATTTGTCCTGCCTTAAGGGAGTTTTTTCCGGCGGCGATTCTCTGTCAATTGAGCTTAAGAAAAAATGCGATGCCTTTCTCTATGACCATAAGTCTGTTGTGCAGATAAGAGAAGGATATGGTACAACAGAGTGTGTTACGGCTTCATGTCTGACACCGCCGGCTATGCACAAGGAAGGCAGCATAGGAGTACCTTTCCCGGACACTTATTATAAAATAGTGGAGCCAGGAACAGACCGGGAGCTTGCTCCGGGAGAAGAAGGAGAAGTTCTTATAGCGGGGCCTACAGTTATGACAGGCTATCTTGATATGCCGGAAGAAACTGCTGCTACACTCAGAAAACACGATGACGGTCTGACGTGGGTTTATACGGGAGACTTGGGAAAGATGGACAGCGACGGCTTCCTGTTTTTCAAGGGACGTATCAAGAGAATGATTATCTCGTCGGGATACAACATTTATCCGGCGCAGATGGAGAACATATTCGATGCTCACGAGAAGGTTCAGATGAGCTGCGTAATCGGAGTTCCCGATGACTACAAAATGCAGAAGGTTAAGGTCTTCGTAATGCCTAAGAACGGAATGCCGAAGACAAAAATCGAAGAAGATGCTCTCAAAAGCGAGCTTCTTGACTACGCATGCAAGCGCGTCGCCAAGTATGCTATGCCTTATGATATAGAATTCAGAGAGACGCTGCCGAAGACTCTTGTAGGTAAGGTGGCATACAAACAACTTGAAGATGAAGAGCTTAAAAAAATTGAGGAGGGAAAAGATGACTAACTTTTTCGTAACGTATAACATGCCGGACAAGGCAAGCAGAGACGGATACTACAGAGAGGTCCATGAAAGGGAAATTGACAGAAAATCCAGAGAAGAAAACGGATGTTACAAATACGAATTTTTCTTCCCTGCAGAATCCGACACACAGCTTTTCCTCTGGGAACAGTGGGAGACAAGAGAACACCAGAAAATACACTGCACTACAGAGCATTTTCTTGAAATGGGACCTCTTAAGGAGAAATACGGAGTTACGACAGATATAATAATCGAGGAGAGTGGAAATATTGGATAATACATCCAAAATAAAGCCTTTGCTCGCGATAATTGCTGTCAACTTCGCCTGGGGATTCGACTTCATTGCCATAGAATATCTTATGAATTATATGCCGGCCCAGGTGCTGACAATGACCAGAACAATGATCGGCGCTGCAGTAATGCTTGTCTGGTGCCTCGTAAGCAAAGGCGGACTTAAAATAAAACGGGAAGACTGGCCGAGAGTGTTTTTCTCGGGAGCTGTGGGTTTCTCAATTTATTTTTCCATCGAGAGCATGGGAACGGGAATGACATCGGCATCCTTCTCATCTCTGATAATGGCAACAGTTCCAATTTTCGGCATGATAGGCGACAGGCTGTTTTACGGCAACAGGATTACCGTTACTAAAGTAATCTGCGTAATCGCTTCGATAGCAGGCGTATATCTGCTTGTTTCCGGAGAACCAATGGGTATTAATTTTAAGGGAACGGCATTAATGCTGGTGGCGGCACTTCTGTGGGCTCTTTACATTATTATTGTGAAACCCCTTTATGACAAATACGATCTGCCGACACTGCTGGCAGGCATGTTCTCGTCGGGAGCCATCGTGTCAATTCCCATAGCGGTGTTTACAACGCAGCCGGGCACCATCAATCTGAATATAACATGTATAGCCATAATAATCGCCACATCCGTAGTCTGTATTATTATCGGCGAATTCGGATATATCTATTCGATAGGAATGCTGTCGGTAACGATGGTTTCCATATTCGAAAACGTGCTTCCGGTAACGGCAGTTGTGTTCTCACTTATTATTTTCGGGAACATGCTTTCGGGAATTCAGATTGCCGGCGGTTTAATAATAATGTTATCGGTAACAGTAATGGCCATATGGGGAGAGAAAAAATGACATTTGCACAGAAACTTCTCAGAATTTACGATCGCAAAATCTTAAGCGGAGAAATCACATTTTCCCGTTCAGGAATAAATAAGGACGACTTCACAAGACTTTGCATTGACAGTGATTATGTACTTTCAAAGGAGAAACTTGAAATCATATGTGACAGAATGAACCTCAGCGAAGAGGAGCGCGAAGAGCTGTTCGCATATTTATAGTAAAGAGAAAGAAGGAATAGTAATGGAAAAGCTGCAGTTCAAAAAGGGGCAGCTGATAGCATACGGCTCCAACGGAGTCTGTGTTGTAGATGAGATTAAGAAAATGAGCCTTTTACCGGACATGCCGGCGGAAATGTATTATATACTTCATACTGTCAGAGATGAAGCATCGAAAGTGTTTGTGCCGGTTGACAATACAGGCCTTGTTTCCAGAATGAGGAACATCATGAACGAGGAACAGGTGGAGCATATGCTTAAAACAACAGATCTCGAGGACATTACATGGAACAATGACAGGAGAGCAAGAAGCGATGAATTTCACAGCATTATCGTAGAGGGCGTGAGCGGCAGACTGCTGAGCATGATATGCTGTATTCACAGAAGGAAGGAACATCTTTTGGACGAGGGCAAGAACCTGCCGGTAACCGATTCAAATGCCTTGAAAACAGCAGAAAAACTTCTGGAAGACGAGATAGCATGCGTGATGCACATGGGAGAAAACGAGGTCTGTGAATATATCAGAAAGACTATTGACAGCAGAGAAAAAACATATTATACTGTCTAACAGTTAGATAAGCTAACAATATTAAGTTAAATATATTGAAAAAAACGAAATGAAAAGGAGAAAAACTATGTTATTTGATCAGATTGCAGAAATCGTAGCAGAACACCTGGATTGTGACAAGGAAGAAATCAAGAGCGATTCAACTTTCGAATCACTGGGAATCGATTCACTGGACGCTGTTGAACTGGTTATGAAATTAGAAGAAAGCCTGGACGTACAGCTTGATCTTGACAGAGAGCTCCAGACAATCGACGAACTCGTTAAATTTGTAGAAGAAAAGATGAACTAAGGAAAAATGAAAAAAGGAATAATTGCTGAAATGCTCGGAATCGAGCATCCGATATTTCAAGGTGGAATGGCCTGGATTGCAGATGCGCAGCTTGTTGCGGCAGTATCAAACGCAGGCGGCCTTGGAATCATTGCAGCAGGCAATGCAGATGGCAATTATGTAAGAGAGCAGATTATCAAGGCCAAAGAGTTAACAGACAAACCCTTTGGCCTTAACATTATGCTTCTCAGCCCATTTGCAGATGAAGTTGCACAGATTGCTGCAGAAGAGAAAGTTAAGGTAGTGACAACCGGAGCAGGTAATCCGGCTAAATACATGAAGATGTGGAAGGAAGCGGGAGTTACTGTAATTCCTGTAGTTCCGTCTGTTGCCTTTGCGAAGCTTGCCGAAAGAAACGGAGCGGCAGCAGTAATCGCCGAAGGCGGAGAAAGCGGCGGACATATCGGAGAGCTGACTACTATGGCTCTCGTGCCGCAGGTATGTGATGCTGTAAACATTCCTGTAATTGCAGCCGGCGGAATCGCCGACGGCAGAGGAATTGCCGCAGCACTTTCACTGGGCGCAGATGCCGTTCAGATTGGAACGAGATTCCTCTCAGCCACTGAATGTAACATTCACGAGAACTACAAGAAAAAAGTTATCAAGGCAGGGGACACGGCTACAGTCGTAACAGGCAGAAGACTGGGTCATCCTGTAAGAAGCATCAAGAATCAGTTCGCCAGAGAATACGGTAAAATCGAATATACCGATATTTCACCGGAGGAGCTTGATCAGTTTGCCGCAGGAAGACTGCGCAGAGCAGTGGTAGAAGGTGACGAGAAGGAAGGCTGCTTCCTGGCAGGACAGATTGCCGCTCTCGTAAACAAAGAAGAAAACTGCAGAGAAATCATTGAAGATTTAATGCAGGATGCCGACAGAGTACTGAACGGTCTGGACAAATGGAGGTAAATATGGGAAAGACAGCATTTATTTTCGCAGGTCAGGGCGCACAGAAGCCGGGCATGGGAAAGGATCTTTTTGACAGCTTCCCGGCTGCGAAAGAAATCTTTGACAGAGCAGATAAAGTAAGAGAGAAAACTTCATGGCAGTGCTTCGAGGCTGATGAAGCCGAGCTTAAGGAAACCAAGAACACTCAGCCGTGTATCTATACTGTTGACTACGCCGTTGCCGAAGCTCTCAGAGCAGAAGGTATCAAGCCGGATGTAGTGGCAGGTTATTCACTGGGTGAGCTTGCGGCTCTGGCTTTTGCAGGTGCATTCACCTTCGAAGAAGGTCTCAGAATCGTAAGCGAGCGTGGAGCTCTCATGCAGACGGCATCAGAGGCATGCGAGACAGGAATGTCAGCTGTTCTCAAGCTTTCAGACGAGAAGGTAGAGGAAATCTGCGGAAGATACAATGAAGTTTATCCTGTAAACTTCAACTGCGACGGACAGGTTTCCGTAGCAGGCGCCAAGGATGAGCTGACAGATTTCAACCAGGCCGTTAAGGCTGAGGGTGGACTTCCGCGTGTACTTCAGGTAAGCGGAGCATTCCACTCACCATTTATGAATTCAGCAGCCGAAGGCTTCGCAGGAGTCCTTGAGAAGGCAGAAATCGGAGAAACAGAGATTCCTGCTTACTCAAACTACACTGCAGGAGTATATAAAGGCGATTACAGAGATATGCTGGTAAAACAGATTATCAACCCTGTAAGATGGAAGAATGAGATTCTCGCCATGATCGAGGCAGGCGTGGACACATTCGTTGAAGTTGGCCCGGGAACAGCTCTGGCCAAGATGGTTACCAGAATTTCCAAGGATGTTACAATGATCAGCGTTAACAGCGTTGAATCATTTAAGGAAGCGGTAGAAAGGATCGGTTAATATGTTTAAGAATAAAACAGCCGTTGTTACGGGAGGAAGTCAGGGAATAGGCAAGGCTACAGCACTGAAGCTGGCAGAAGGCGGAGCCGACATCGTTATCATTCATATGGGATCGGAAGAAGACGCAAAGGCTGCATGCGCAGAATTTGAGGCTTTCGGTGTTAAATCAAAGGCAATAAGAATGGACGTTTCCGACTTTAATGCAGTTAAGGAAGCAGTTGCAGAAATTATTGCAGAATTCGGTTCAATCGACATTCTCGTAAACTGTGCGGGAATCACTCGCGACGGACTTATCGCTATGATGAAGGAAGATGCTTTCGATGCAGTAATCAATGTTAACCTTAAGGGAACATTCAACATGATCAAGCACTGCACTCCGCATTTCATCAAGCAGAGATCAGGCGCTGTCGTAAACGTTTCATCAGTTTCCGGCATTATGGGTAATGCGGGACAGGCAAACTACAGCACATCGAAGGCAGGCGTTATCGGACTGACTAAGTCAACTGCCAAGGAGCTTGTTGCCAGAGGTGTCAGATGTAACGCTGTTGCTCCGGGATTCATTGCAACAGACATGACTGCCAACCTGAGCAAGAACAACAAGCTGGCTGATTCAATTCCTATGAAGAGAATGGGAACTGCTGAGGAAGTTGCAGATCTTATCTGCTTCCTGGCATCAGATAAGGCATCTTACATTACAGGCGAAGTAGTTAAGGTTGACGGCGGAATCGCAATGTAATTCCCCTGAAAGGAGAAAAACATATGGAAAGAAAAGTAGTTGTAACAGGCATGGGACTCATTACTCCTGTAGGTAATGACGTAAACACTTTCTGGAACAACATCACTAACGGTGTTCTGGGAATCGGCCCTATTACAAGATTCGATACAACAGATTATGCAGTTAAAATCGGTGCGGAAGTAAAAGACTTCGACCCGAAGGATTACATGGAAAAGGGCGATGTGAGAAAATCGGATCACAACGTTCACATGGCTGTGGCGGCAGCTGCTCAGGCTGTTGAAGACAGCGGAATCGAAGGTAATTTCGACCCTGAGAGAGCAGGGGTTTACTTCGGCTCGGGAATCGGCGGAATCGAAACCTTCGAGAACACTTACGAAAATCTGCTGAAGAAGGGACCGAGATTCGTGTCACCTTACTTCATTCCGATGATGATTCCGAACATGGCTGCGGGAACAATCGCAATCAGATACGGCATGCAGGGACCGGCTCTTCCGGCTGTTTCGGCATGCGCATCGGGAACTAACGCAATAGGTGAAGCCTACAGAGCGATCAAGCACGGATACTGTGATGTAATGATTACAGGAGGAACTGAAGCGGCTCTCACAAGAAGCAGCGTTGCAGGCTTTATCAAGATGCAGGCTCTCAACATTACCGACGACCCTGAACGTGCAAGTCTGCCGTTCAACAAGAACCGCGGCGGATTCGTAATCGGCGAAGGCGCAGGTGCTCTCGTTCTGGAATCGGAAGAACACGCCAAAGCTCGCGGAGCTAAGATTTACGCAGAACTTTCAGGCTACGGCTCAACATGCGATGCTCATCACATGACAGCACCGGATCCTGAAGCAAAGGCAGGAGCAGCAGCAATCAGAAACGCATGGCTGGAAAGCGGTAGCGTTGACGCATCTAAGGTATACGTGAACGCTCACGGAACAGGAACTCCTCTTAACGACGTCTGCGAGACAAAGGCTCTCAAGCAGGTGTTCGGAGATGATGCATACAAGCTTATGATAAGCTCAACCAAGTCAATGACAGGCCATATGCTGGGAGGAACAGGCGCAGTAGAAAGCATTGCTTCAATTCTGGCAATCACCGAGGGAATCATCCCGCCGACAATCGGTCTTGATGAGCCGGATCCTGAATGCGACCTGGACTACACTCCTAATACAGCCAAGAAAGCCGAAGTTGAATGTGCTCTGTCAACATCCCTGGGATTCGGCGGACACAATGCATGCGTAGGCTTCAGAAAGTACAGATAATTTTCCGGGAGGAATGAAATGAATAAACAGGAAATTATGGAGATACTTCCACACAGAGACAATATGCTTCTCGTAGAAGAAGCGGAAGTAGTGGAAGTTGAAGATAAAAACGGTGAAATGAAGAAAATGTCCCATGGCAAATACCATGTTCGCGGCGACGAGTTTTTCCTTCAGGGACATTTTCCGGGAAATCCTATCGTTCCCGGCGTTATTCTCTGTGAGATGATGGCACAGTCAACATGTGTGCTTTTGCAGGACGCCATGGAAGAGGGAATGTCATCACTGTTCACCGGACTTAAGGAAGTCAAATTCAAGAACCCTGTCAAGCCCGGAGATACATTTGAATCAAAGTGCGAAATCATAAGCAGCAAACCGCCGTTCTACTTTGCCAAAGGGCAGGGATACGTTGACGGTAAACTTGCTGTGAAAGCAGAATTTTCATTCGCACTTATTAAGACAAAATAAAGAGGAATACAGAATGAGCAGTAAACTTGTTATTACGGGAATGGGTGCAGTTACACCAATAGGAATCGGAGTTGATTCCTATTGGGAAAACCTTATTGCCGGAAAGACGGGAATTGATTTTATCACATCGATAGATACAGAAGAATTGCCTGTGAAGTTCGCTGGTGAAGTACGTGACTTCAAGGCATCGGATTTCATGCCGAGGAAGCTGTCGGGAGAAATGGACAGATTTATGCAGATGGCTTATGTGGCCGCTTCTCAGGCTGTAGAAAACGCCGGAGGTATCACAGATCCTTACGGCACAGGTATCACGGTAGGAACGGCTCTGAACGGCCTGAAAGCCATTACAGATACCGAGAGGACATACAGCAAGTCGGCATTCAAGAGAGTAAGCCCGAGATTTCTGCCGAAATCACTGGGCAATGTCTGTGCATCACAGATTGCTATTGCCAATGACATCCACGGACCGAGCATGACGCTCAATACAGCATGTGCGTCGGGAGGAGATGCCATCACACTGGCATCGATGTTCATTAGAACAGGCATGGCTGAAGCTATGGTTGTAGTAGGTGCCGAGTCGGCTACGGAGCCTATTCTCATTCAGTCGCTGGCAGGCGCTCAGGCTCTTTCGGCAAACAATGACGATCCGACACATGCATGCAGGCCTTTTGACCGTGATCGCGATGGGTTCGTGCTGGGCGAAGGTGCAGGAGCTCTTGTAATCGAAACAGAGGAGCATGCCAAGGCAAGAGGCGCCAGAATATATGCAGAACTCTGCGGATGCGGAAACAATACGGATGCTTACCATCCCGTAACACCGAGACCTGACGGCGAAGGAGAGATTCTCGCTATGAAACAGGCTATCGGAGCGGCAGGCATCAGACCGGAAGACATCGGATACATCAACACTCACGGAACAGCTACAATTAAAGGCGACATCGTAGAAAACGCCGCTGTAAGAAGTGTGTTTGGGGATTATGCAGATTCACTCCTGATAAACTCAACAAAGGCTTCTACAGGGCATATGATGGGCGCAGGAGGCATAACGGAAGTAATCACCTGCATCAAGACTATCGAGACAGGTATTGTTTCGCCTACCCTTAATCTTGTTAACAAGGATCCTGAGTGCGACCTTAATTATGTTTCGAAGCTGACAGAAGGATGCAGCATCAGATATGCCATGTCAAACGCATTTGGGTTCGGCGGACAGAACTCGAGCATTATCGTCGGAGAATATAAGTAATAAGGAGAACGGTATGAAAGATTTCTCTCAGAGTTTTAACGGAATCCTGATAGAAACATATCACAATGCATTGCTCATGGAGGAAACAAAGCGCAAATACAGCAGCGGCGGGTTTTCCATCAGGGATCGTAATGCTATATCTTACTTAAAAAAACATCCGGAAGGCGTGAAAATCAGTGTAGTTGCCGATTATCTCAAAATCAGCAGACCGTCGGCAACAACGCTGATTAAGAAGCTTGAAAAATATAATCTTGTCGAGAAAATTTCTCAGTCCGGGAACGACAGGAACACACTCGTGAGGCTTACCAGAAAGGGAAGGCTGTTTTCGACATACCAGAGAAGATATCGTGAGAGAATCGCCGACAAAATAAGCGACGGTCTCACAGACAGCGAGAAAAAAGTTCTTTATGAGGGATTCTGCAAGCTGAATCAGCTGTTTATCGACAGCATAAACGAAAGCGAAAGGATTCACAATCACTCCGGAAAACAAGATTAAAAAATAACGGTTTTTTTAAGAAAAAAATAAAAAACCTGTTGACATATATAGCGATAACTGTTAATATATTTCTTGCGGCGGCGCGAAAGAATACTTCAAAGTCGCGAGTGTGGCGGTGTAGCTTAGTTGGCTAGAGCGTCCGGTTCATACCCGGAAGGTCGGTGGTTCGACTCCACTCGCCGCTACCAAATGTGGGCGCTTAGCTCAGCTGGGAGAGCACCTGCCTTACAAGCAGGGGGT